>CAYUNK010000013.1:0-47566 GCA_964446125.1 uncultured Nitrospiraceae bacterium
AAAAGTGGGGAATAAACCTGGTCCTGACTGGGGAATAAACCTGAACCTCGACAACGTTCGGTTTCATCGTTCAGCAGAATGCCGGTGAACCTGCTACGACCTATCTTGCAAAAGCGACCTTTACGATTGTCAACGACGACATCTCTGCACCGGTAGAGCGCATCACTAATGGCAGTTTTTCCTCTGGTACGAGCGGTTGGATATTGTCGGGAGACTTCTGGGCTGGGACTAATCTTGCCAACTATCGGACAGCGCCTGGATATGCAGCTGGCGGGGTAGATATTACAGGTGCGGCCAAGAATAATGCCTATGGGTCTATGTATCAGACAGTTACGATTCCTTCTGCAGCAAGTTCAGCAACTCTTAGGTTCTGGTACTACATTACTTCACAAGAAACCGGCGCAAGCCCCTATGATGTCCTTAACGTAACTGTCCAGAATTCTTCTGGAAGTTATTTAGCGACCGTTGCGACTTTCTCAAATTTACATAAAGGCTCTGGCTATAACCAGATATCCTTCAATGCACTGCCTTATAAAGGGCAAACAATCAGGATTAGTTTTCTTGCGACAACAAATTCCGGCAATACAACGGTCTTTCGAATTGATGATGTCAGCTTGATGGCTGACGGAAATTGATAAGGTACCTGCACAAATAAAGAATCAGGAAGGAGAGATCATGATCTGTGGAGTAAGGATTAGAAGAGGCGCAATAGGAGTTTTATTGTTGATGGCAGCTTTGTTTCTTCAGGCCTGCGGGCCTGCCGTTCAAACATACCGCAGAGACATATCGACATATTCATCGATGGCGCAGTTGAAGCTGCCGGTGCCGGCTGGAGCAACAAAAAAAGCTGAAACATCGTATGTCGTGGCATTTGTCGCGCCGAGCTATGAAACAGCCATGCAGGAAGTTATGAAGACGCAAATGGAGGCGATTCAGGCATACAGAAGAAATTACGAAATGCCTTATAACATGCAAAATTATTCTTACCAGGCATATAGAAGAATGGATGCGGCAAAGTTTGATTATTTTGACCAAGTGAAAAAATCCTTTCAGACCGATTTGGAGCAAATACTTCTTGCGAAGAATGTCCGCGTGCTTGGATTATTCAAGAACCGCGATGAAATGACCTTTGATGAAAAGAAACGGGCTACCTACGCCTTTACGCCTGAGATCTCTATAAGCGTTGATACCAAGCATAGAAGTACGAATCCCGCCCATTATACGGAAGACGGCAATATTATTGTGAACGGGATTATAACCCTAACTTTACGAGAAAGTATTACCGGGGAAAAGCTATGGGTAAAGAGAATTGAAGCGGAGACCATTCAAAAACCATATTCATTTATTGCCAAGTATAAAGAGCCTTATCGCATCGAGCAAACGATAGGGGTAATGGGTGTTTCGATATCATCCGGGTCAACGCAAGAGAGGGATGACACAGATCAAGTCTTGGCTTCCGCCCTATCGGAATTCTATGCCACTTTAGGCGACAAACTTTGGCGACATATTGACCCTGAGGAATGGGGAAAGTACCTCGATCAGGCACAAAATCTCCGAAAAGAAAAAAGGTATTAGGCCGCATTCTTCAGTCTGAAATCTGACAGGTTGACATTTAATGGGTTACCCCACTGACTGGGAACTTCAATGTTCAGGGCGGCTTCTATGAAATTCCCTGTGATGTTTGCCGCTCCTTTATAAGCAGAATAAAATCATTGATACTCAATAATTCTGCCTGCTGTTGTTTGCCATAGGTTTCATGCAGACTCTTTGGGAGAACAAGTTTCAGATTGTGTGTCTTCATCTCATTGGTCTGATTGATACTGATTCCAGGCTCAAGAGTAGCCAGATGTTTGGATGAGACCCTTGCGGCTTCAGCTAACACTTGTCGCCACCGGTCCTTGCATGTGGTCTTTACGCCAAGCATGGTAAGTCGATTACTCGGGAAGTGAGGATCATGGTATTCCAGAATGCCCGGGAAAATGAAATCAGGTTTTGAATTATCTTCCGTAATCCTGTTGCGCGAGTATTTGACGTCATTATCAATAAAAATCTTTTCGAGATGATTTTCAAATGCATGCCCCACTCGGGACTTTCGTCTGTTCTGAATACTTAATGAAAAATCTATAAACCCGTCCACATCATCGGCAAACCCTTGACGCAGGCGCTTGCTTACCCAATATTTCTCGAGAGTCTTAAAGAGCACCTCTTCCCTCTGCATCCATTTCCAAAGCGCCTGGTCTGCATCGCCAACTGAACAAATATCTTTGGTGGTGCCTCTAGCAAATTCAGAAAATACCCGCGTACTGGGAAATCCGTCAGCGAAATGTTTGAGTAGCTGATCGAGAAAGCTATCATCCCGTTCCTCAATTTCAATCCCAATCAATTCCAGTATAATCTTGGCTGTATAGCTGAGGTCTATTCCCTTGCCTATTTCTTTAACGGAAAAGTCTTCATAGAGGCACCCACTATCATGCCGAAGCCCGAAAAGCCAGAGCAGCTGATTTTCACTCGTTGAGTTTTTCGCTGCAATAATTATGCTGATACTATCGTCAGGTCTCTTCCCGATGATTAAAAGATCGCCTGCCTCAGCTCTTTCGGTCACGGATACTGCAGTTGCAGGAAAATAGAGTCTATACTCAGGAGAGCGGTGCGGTTGTTTCTCTCTGGCATCATACCATGTAACTGTATCATCTGTTATGACGGTATCCTCAGAATCCTCTCCAAAGTAGATAAATCGCGCAGTGAAATATTTTTTCGTTGTTCCAAGAATTTCCCGCAGTTTCTTGACGCCCTGAAATTCATGCTGGTTTGATTTATCAAGTTCAATTTCGACTTGACTGAGTTTCTTTGCAGCTATTCCAGTAAAGTAGTCCGACAGATAACCGCTTTTCATGCAGTTATTTCACTATACTTGCTTTGAGATGTCAACCATTTAGCAGTCTTATCAATAACTCTATATATTTCACACTCATAATCCTTACCCGCCCCCCTATAGGTACATTCCCATATAATCAATACTCTCCAGCCGAGCTTTTTCAGTGCAGATAAATGTTTTATATCCCGCGCCTTGGTTCCCTCAAGCTTTGCCTTCCAGAAGGCCTTTCTTGTGGCTGGTAAGTGAAACAAGTGACAGTCGTGTGCATGCCAGAAGCATCCGTGAACAAAAATTGCTGCCTTGTATTTTGGAAAGACGATGTCTGGCTTGCCTGGCAGCTTTTTATCATGTAGTTTGTATCTGAACCCGAGAGCAAAAAGCCGCTTTCTGATCTCGATTTCCTGTCGAGTGTTCTTTCCACTAATGCCGGACATCATCCGGCTTCTGGTTGAAGCATCCACAACGTCAGCCATGGGAAATTATAGATTATTTTGCTGCTTTTTGATCAGCCAGAAACGTCAGGCAGGCATTCACAAGATTCTTCGCTACAGCAGACACTACTGGCACAGCAACTGAGTTGCCAAACTGCTTATAGGCTTGAGTATCAGAAACGGGTATTTTGAAATCGTCATCGTATCCCATGAGACGGGCGCACTCGCGGGGTGTAAGACGACGGGGATTTGAATCAGGCACCCTGATAAGTATTTCCGATCCGTCCTTGTAGTACCGGGCGCTCAGGGTACGGGCAATGTCTTTTCCTTCAAACAGGCCATAACCGAAGCCGTTTCCCTTCTGCCTGTGCTTTTCAGCATAATCCTGAAGATACTTCCATAGATGGTCAGAAAGGATATATTTGCGTTCGACTTTTCTCTGAAGAATACTACTCAGCGCAGGCTTCTTTTTGGGCGGCGCTGGAAATTCAAATTCAGGCTCTTTCCTGAATATCTTCTTGTCAAAGCCGACAATAAAAAGCCTTTCACGATGCTGTGGCACATATGGGGCCGCATCAAGTACCCTGGCGAAAATATGATAGCCGAGTTCTTTCAGCGTGCCCTCGATTACCCTGAAGGTATTTCCGCCGTCGTGGCTCTTTAGGTTTTTGACATTTTCGAGCATGAACGCCTTTGGTTTTTTCGCCTCGATAATCTCTGCGATACGGAAAAAGAGCGTTCCCTGCGCTTCATCCTTGAACCCGTGTTCTTTACCCAGGCTTTTTTTCTTGGATACCCCGGCGATTGAAAAAGGCTGACATGGAAAGCCAGCGGCAAGGATGTCATGATCTGGCACTTCCCCCGGTTTTATTTTGTTAATATCGCCATGCGGCATTTCACCGAAGTTCTCGAAATAGGTTTTCTGGCACCAGCTGTCCCATTCAGAGGAAAAAACACACCTGCCTCCATGTTCTTCAAAGGCTTTTCGTATACCGCCAATTCCTGCAAACAGGTCGATGAATGTGAATTTATGATCTTCATTCGGGTTGCCTCTATAGGCAAAGAGAGGTTCCGAATCCTCGGCCGCCTTCATCAGATATTTTTCTACAAATTCCTGAATGCTGTAATTGTATTCTTTGGCTTTTTTGTGAAGCTTTTTGTGGGTCTTGTCGTCCAGCTTGATATGTATTTGTGCCACGATTACCTCTGGGTTAATTATATACCAAATTATACCCAGCGGCGTGACGGTTTGTAAAGACAGGCTGGCAAAGTGCCTATCAGTGGCTCATAAGCGCGCCTATAAGCGGCGCGTTTCGTTAAATGCCTAGAATGTGGCTATCAAGTGTGTTAACCCTAACTTGAAATAAAGACGAGCTTCCAAGTCACTTGATGTCCCGCAACAAAAACTGCTTTGCTAAAGTAAAGCGTCTCTTTAACACAACGGCATCGCTTGTGAAGCTATTCAGGGGCAGGTCTACACCCTTCACAGGCCCTCCAGTTTCATGCTTGGCTATTGCCACGCCGCAATGCACCCCATCTCAATTTTGAAATTCCCCTTCCGAGGTTCCAACAATTCTACCATCAACCCTCTTTTCCCATAAAGCAATCTGCAACTGTTGCCTCAATCCTCTCCCCTCTGAAACCCTATCTTCCGCTTTGCCTTCTCAGGCGGTGTCATAAGCTGCCTTATTGCATCGAAGATTGCCTTGATTTCCTCGTCATGCCTTTCTATTTTTCTCTCAAGCAGCCCCAGTTTATGTGCTAACTCTTTGTTCGTAGAGATCATTTCCCTCAGTTTCACAAACACCCGCATGATTGCAATGTTGACCTGAACCGCCCTTTCGCTATTGAGCACACTTGAGAGCATGGCAACGCCCTGCTCGGTAAAGGCATATGGCAGATATCTTCGCCCCCCATGGCCTGAACTTGAGGTCACAGTTTGTGACCTCAAACTTGCAGCCTCCTGATTGTTAAGCTGAAACATGAAATCTTCCGGAAAACAAAGCTGGTCAGGGTCAGGTCTACAGCCTTCACAGGCCCTCCAGTTTCATACTTGGCTATTGCCACGCCGCAATGCACCCCATCTCAATTTTGAAATTTCCCCTCCCAGGTTCCAACAATTCTACCAACAACCCTCTTTTCCCATAAAGCAATCTGCATCTGTTGCCTCAATCCTCTCCCCTCTGAAACCCTATCTTCCGACCTGGTTTTTCCGGCGGGGTCATTAATTGCCGGATGGCATTGAAAATCGCCCTGATTTCTTCATCATGTTTCTCGATCTTCCGCAGACTGCGGCAATGAAACACTATGAGTTCTTACTTAAGGCTGCTGTTTCTCTTGAGGCTGGTCGAGGTCTTCAAAACAGCCTGCCGGGCATCCCCTGCAATGGGCAGCCATGCCGGAGAGGTCCTTCTTCTGCTCTTCTGCCTCGCAGCGGCTCAGATGCTCCCTGTCTTCCCCCACTGCGCGCTCCAGCAGGTTAAACTGTCTTCCGCATCGCGGACACTCTTTCATTTCTGCACCTCTTCCTGTTTCAGCATTCAGTTTTATCTCTGGCTATAGTTTAATAAAACAGGGAGGAAACTTCCATGATCAGGATCATGGCTCTGGCGGCGGCAAAGCAGAGGTCAGAGGCTCAGATAGGCCCTGGGGTTTAGGTCAAGGCCTGCCAGTTCGCACTTCAGAAAGCGGTGATGGCCGGCTGCTGCGATCATTGCGGCATTGTCTGTGCAGAGCGGCACAGAGGGTATGAAGACCTCAATATTCTTCTTATGGCCCAGAGCTATCATCCTCTGCCTCAGGCCGCTGTTTGCCGAGACCCCGCCTGAGAGGGCGACCCTCCTTATGCCTGTCCTGTTGACTGCCCATTCGGTCTTTCTGGCCAGCACATCAACAACCGCCGCCTGAAACGAGGCGGCAATATCTGAAAGCAATGCTGAATCAGTGATGCCTGAGGAGTCAGGGCGCAGGCCCTTTACATGATGAAGCACTGCTGTCTTCAGACCGCTGAAGCTGAAATCAAGGCTCTCAGGCAGATAGGCCCTCGGAAATGCGACTGCCCTGGGGTCGCCTTCTCTGGCAAGGCGGTCAATGACAGGGCCGCCTGGATAGCCCAGTCCAAGGAGCTTCGAGACCTTGTCATATGCCTCGCCTGCTGCATCATCGCGCGTCCTGCCCAGCACTGTATACCTGCCGTAATCATCGGCCAGATAAAGGCTTGTATGGCCGCCGGATACGACAAGGGATATAAAGGGAAACTGAGGGGCCTTCTCTTCAAGAAACGGAGAGAGCAGGTGGCCTTCGAGATGGTTGACGCCAACAAGAGGGATCCCCTTTGCATAACAGAGCGCCTTTGCAAAGGAGCAGCCGACCAAAAGAGAGCCGATCAGCCCGGGGCCATGGCATACAGCAGCAGCAGAAAGATCAGAAAAGCCGATGCCTGCCCGGCTGACCGCCTCGTCCACCACAGGCAGGATCATCTCTATATGCCGCCGTGAGGCGAGTTCAGGCACGATGCCGCCGTATTTGGCATGAATGTCAGACTGGTTCGAGATGATATTGGTGATGATCTTCCTGCCGTCTTTTACGACAGCAGCAGAGGTGTCATCGCATGAGGTGTCTATACCGAGGATCAGCATGTAACGTAGTTATATCCGCAGAGGCTTATGGCATTACAAGGAAGGCTGTTCAAAGATATTAACTTCTTTCGGCAGGCTCAGGTCAAAGAGCGACTCCCTGATGCCGGTGTTGACCCTGATGTCTTTCAGCTCGATCTCGACTATGGCGGAGCTTTCATTGCGGATCGTGAAGGCCCTGATCGGGAAATCCCCGTCAGACAGGTGCAGGGTGATTGATGTGACGCCTGCCATGGGCTTCCTGGGCTTAAGCAGAAGCGCCTTGTCTGTGCCGGTGACCGCAAACTCATCCTTTATAGTCCCCATTCCGGTCAGAAGCACGACCGGCGACCGGCCAAAGGTCTCTTTGCTGAACCGTGAACGGTACGCCTGGCTGTCGCCTTTTTTATAAATAATGACTGTGTCGTTGTTGATAATCAGATCCTGGCCGGCCTTGCCCCTGTAAGCCCATTTCATCTTAAGCGGCCTCTTGATGAAGAAATCTCCTGTATATGTGTCGGTCTTGTTCAGATCCCTTATATCGTTCTTCTGGACAAAAGAGCCTTTCATATCCTGTATGCCTTCATACGCCTTCTGTATGCGGGCAACAGCCTCCTCAGCCCCTTCTGCGTATGACAAAGAAGCAGTAAGGGCAATGGCCATGATCAGCCATAGAATCAAACGACCATAGGCCGGTATGTATCTACTCAATGCTGCCTCCTCAGAAAATCGCGCGGTTTCCCTGCCCCTTTGGGCGGCCCGACAAGACCGTCGTCTTCCATCAGTTCCATGATGCGGGCTGCCTTATTATAACCGATCTTTAACCTTCTCTGGATCGAGGAGATAGATACCTGTCCGACCGACTCTGCAAAATCGCATGCCTTGTAGTACATCTCATCACGTTCATCAGAGTCCGCATCCTGAGCAGAGGGCGGCTCAGCAGGTATCTGCTCATATATTGAATAGTCGGGTGCGGCCTGGGGCTTTATGAATGCAGTCACCTGATGGATCTCCTCCTCAGTCACAAGCGCGCCATGCACCCGCTTGATGCCCTGCCCTGAGAGCATCAGCAGCATGTCGCCTTTGTCCAGAAGCTGCTCGGCTCCCATGGTGTCGAGGATCGTTCTTGAGTCTATCTTTGTGGTCACCTTGAACGAAATTCTTGACGGAAGGTTCGCCTTGATAATGCCGGTGATGACGTCAACCGACGGCCTCTGGGTGCCGATGATCAGATGCATGCCTGCCGCCCTTGCCATCTGTGCAAGCCGCGTGATCGAATCCTCCACCTCGCGCGAGGATGCGAACATCAGGTCTGCAAGTTCATCAATAAAGATGACGATAAAGGGCAACTGCTCTTCTTCGGTCGCGGCCTTGTTGTAGCCTTCGATGTTTCTGGCGCCTTTTTCAGCAAGCAGTCTGTACCTCCGCTCCATCTCGAAGACCATCTTTCTCAAGGCCTCTGCCGCCTGCTTTGGGTTGGTGATGACAGGCGAGATCAGGTGCGGAATGTCGTCATACATAGAAAGCTCTATGAGCTTGGGGTCTATCATCAGCATCTTCACCTCACGCGGGGAGGCCTTAAAGAGAATGCTCATGATCATGGAGTTGACCGAGACGCTCTTGCCTGCGCCGGTCTGGCCCGCAACAAGCAGATGCGGCATCCTGGTGAGGTCTGCAATGACTGTCTCGCCAGCAATGTCCCTGCCGAGGGCAAGGGTCAGCCTTGAGGAACTCTTCTGAAAGCGGTCGGATCCGATGATGCTGCGCAGCGACACGATCTCACGCTTCTTGTTGGGGACCTCGATGCCTATGGTGTTTTCCCCTGCCAGCGGCGAGATCCTGATGCTCTGGGCCCTCAGGGCAAGGGCCAGGTCATCGGCAAGCGAGACGACCTTGTTGATCTTGACACCGGCTGCAGGCTCAAACTTGTAAAGAGTGATCACGGGGCCGGGCTGAACATGCGTGATCTCTCCGTCAACATCGAAGTTGGCGAGTTTGGCCTTTATAAGTTCTGTGTTTGACCGAAGCTCTTCATTTGATGGCCGCGCTGAAGCGGTGTCATATTCAGCAAGCAGTTCATATGCAGGCAGGACATATCCGTCCCTTGATCTTGCAGGGCTCTGCGAAGCCGGTTTTTTTTGCGCCGGTTCAGCCGGTTCCTCCGGTTCGATCGAATGCAGCGGGGCTATAATCTCAGGCTGAATATATTCTTCAGGCTCTGTTATCAGGATATCATCCTGGAGGATTCCCCGGGCCGGCTTTTTCCCGGGATCAGGGCCCGCCTTCCGGGCAAAAAGAGAAGGGTTGATCGGCACAGGCAGCAGGAGTATAAGCGAAGAGAAGAAGCATGAGAGTCCAAAGAGATAGGCCCCGAGCAGAGAAAGATAGCGCTGAAGCATGCCCGAGATGACCGCCCCTGTGACGCCTCCCGGATTGCCGTCGGTTGCGATCTGAAATGTGCTCAGCAGAAGCGACGAGATGATCGAGACAGAAAAGATCAGCAGGACTGCGCCAAGGAGATAGACCCTTCTTTTTTCCCTGCCCATAAGTCTTCTGACGCCGAAGACCGCAATCGCAACAGGCACGAGGTAAGCGGCAATCCCGATGACAGATACCAGAAGATCAGAGATATGCGCTCCGAATACTCCGCCGTAATTTTTTGTCGGAGTCTTTGTGTAGGTAAAAAAAGATGCATCCCATCTGGAATAGCTGTACAGGCTGAGGCCCAGATAAAGGCTGAACAGGAGCGATACTACCCCGAGCAGCTCTTCTTTTATCCTGCCTATCTTCTTAGCCATATCCCTGCGATGATGATACAGGCAAGTCCGAACCGGTAGTACACAAAGAGATTCATCGGGTGCTTCTTAAGGAAGTTCAGGAGGAATTTAATGGCTATGTACCCTGAGACCGCTGCAGCAACAAAACCGGCCAGAAAGAGCTGCATGTTATGGTCAGGGCCTGCGCTTAAGAGCCTGCGGCCATGAAGCAGGGTTGCCCCTGCAATGATCGGCGTTGCAAGCAGAAATGAGAAGCGCGCCGCAGCCCCCCTCTCAAGGCCCCTGAAGAGGCCTGCAGAGATGGTGATGCCTGCGCGCGATACCCCGGGTATCAGGGCCACTGCCTGCGCAATGCCGATCATCAGCGCGTCGCTTAAATCAATGCTGTCGAGAGTCCTCGTCTTGTTCATCTTTTCAGCCGCAAGCATTACCATCCCGAATACCACAAGCATCACTGCAATGATATACGGGCTCCTGAGCGCATATTCAATATAGTCATTGAGCAGAAATCCCGAAATGCCTGCAGGGAAAGAGGCCACGATGATCAGCAGGAACATTTTTTGGTTGTTAAGCAGAAGATCTGCCCAGTCCCTCCAGAAGCAGGCGAGCAGGGAAAGCAGCGTGCCTGCATGCAGGGCTACTGCAAAGGTGAGGGTGTTCAGATCCCCACCCCAATTGTAGAACCAGGGGAAGAGTATCAGGTGTGCTGTGCTGCTTACAGGCAGGAACTCGGTCAAACCCTGCACAATCCCTAAGATTAAGGCCTCGGTCATGGTCATGATTATAACAGATTTAAGATATCCAGGGCTTCACCGGCTGCATAGCAGCCGGTTATGAACTGACCATGCGACAGGAATCAGACAGGCAGGGCAGATTATTTCCCTGCTTCTTTGATTGTGTAAAATGGCTCCTGTATCTTTTCTCCGTGGCAGATCGGACACCTTCCCGGTTTTTTCAATCGCTGCCGTTTCTTAAAGATAAAACCGCATTTTGAGCATTCAGCAGGCATGACCGTTAAGCGGCGGCCGGTCTTGTGGGCAGAGTGTTCGATATGCTCAAGGTGTTCATACAGATCCTTCTCTGAGATATGCACCATTGAAGAGATATCTTTTGCCGACAGCGTCCGGTTGGACAAGAGAGAATATATTTCCTGTCTGATCGTCTCGCGCCGTTCTGCAGGGACAAAGGGTTCCCTGGGTTTCTGTTTTTTTACCACCTGTTACGATGCACCCGTGCTTCATTGTACCGGTCAGGCCGCGGCAATTTCTGTTCAGCAGGCGGTCCGACAGCTATCAGGGAAAACGGTATCACATGCATGGGTATGCCGAGAAGTCCCCTGAGGGCAGAGACCCGGTCTTCCCTCGGATATATGCCGAGCCAGACCCCTCCAAGAGCCTTTGCATGTATCGCAACCAGAAGATTTTCGGTTGCCGCAGCACAGTCCTGCACCCAGTAGCCGGCATGTTTTTCGAGACTCGGATCACCGCAGACCAGCACAGCAAGCGGGGCCTGCTTAAGCATCTGTGAATGGGGATGAAATGACGGGATCTCATCGAGTATCCTGCGAGCATTGATCACCACAAAATGCCAGGGCTGCTGATTGCCTGCTGAGGGCGCGCTCATTGCCGCCTCAAGAATCTCCCTGAGCGTATCATCCGGCACTGTGCCGGATGTGAACTTCCGGATACTGCGCCTCGAAAATAATGCCTGCATTGCGTCCATAAAAACCCTCCTTGCCGGGAGCTTCTGCCGGCGGTACAGCAGACAGCGCCCTGCTCAATAGTGTGCTGATATTCGAATTAATAACAAGCGATGTTGTCGTGCATATGCGAAGCTGCCGGCGACGATTGATCAGGTTATTGTCAGGCCGAGTTGACCGATAAGATCTATATCTTCTTTATAGCCTCTTCCGAGCGTTGTGAGATAGTTGCCTGCCAGAAGGCCGCTTGCCCCTGCAAGGAAGATGAATGAGTTGAGTTGCCCAAGGGTCTGAAGACGGCCGCCGCAGACACGGATCTGCTTGGCAGGCAGTATGAAGCGATAGAGGCTGATTATCTGCAGGGCTTCAAGGGGATCAAGCGGTTTCTGTCTGCTGAAGGCCGTCCCCTTGATCGGCGAAAGGAAATTAATGGGAACAGAATCAGGGTCAAGGTCACGCAGGGCAAAGGCCATATCTATTCTGTCCTGCCATGACTCGCCAAGGCCGAAGATGCCTCCTGAGCATACAGAGAGTCCGGCTGCCTGGGCGCTCCGGATCGTCTCTATCTTGTCGCTGTATGAATGGGTCCGGCAGACGGCCGGAAACAGACGCTCTGAGGTCTCGAGATTATTGTGGTACCTGTTCAGGCCTGCCTGCTTCAGGATATTCATATCTTCCCTGCCCATAAGCCCTAATGTTGCGCAGGGCAGAAGGCCCAGTTTTCTGACGCCCGAGATCATATCTGCAATCTTCAGGAGTTCTGAGCCTGAGACAGTCCTGCCGCTCGTAACAATGCAGAACCTGTTTGCCCCGCCTTTTTTTGCCTCTTCTGCCCTGCTTATCACCTGTTTCTTTTCGATAAGAGGATACGCTGTTATCCGGGCCCTGCTTCTTGAGGACTGCGCACAGTAGGCACAGTCCTCAGGACATCTCCCTGATTTCGCATTTACGATGGAGCAGAGGTCAATCCTGCCTCCGTGAAAGTGGTCACGAATACTGTTTGCTGCAGCAAAAAGGTCAAAGATGAGTCTGTCTTTCAGCGTTGCGAGGTAAGTGGCCTCTTTGCGCGTTATTCTGCCGCCGCAAAGCACCTTCTCTTTAATGGCGTAAAGCCTGCCGGTTGTCTCTGTCTTCTTCATTGCTGTTTATTGCTTCCTCTTCCTGATCTTTTCCAGCAACTCGCCGTGCGTGAATATTCCGGCCTCTATCAGCAGCTGCACGACACCATGCAATACGGCATGATAGTCTTCCTCTTTGTTTAAGTCCCAGTTTTTAAAAACAGTCTCCTCGGGCTCATCATGTCCCTGAAAGATTTCGAAATCAGCATCAGCCTTAGGTTGCGGGGCTGCAGGCTTTCTGATCTTCCTGCAAAGCCTTTCGCCGGTGCATGCCGGGTCATAAAAGTGATCTATTGCGGATGTGATATCCGATTCGAGCCCAAGCACGGCCTTTACTCTGACCCCAAGGAGAAAACCGAGATCATCCAGCATTTTTAGATCAGTCGGATCAGATGTTGCCACAGAAAGAGTCCTGCCTTCGTACTTAAGCGGAAATACCCCGAACTTTCTTGCTATGTCTTCCTTAAGGAGGCGGAGCAGTTCATCTGTCGGCTTTTCGAATACCTCGACCGGGATGCACGGCATGCCCAGCTGTTTTTCGAGCACAACGGTCATATCGGCTTCATTGACAAAGCCCTTCCGGATCAGCGCCGCTCCTATGCGCCCGCCCCATTCCCTCTGATATGCAAGCGCGGCCTTCAGTTGCATATGGTCTATAAGGCCGGCTTCAATGAGCAGTTCGCCGAGTTTCTTCTTCTGATTGTTCATCTCATCCTCCTGCCTGATATCGTATTTCAAATCCCTGTTCGCCTGAAGGCTCCTGCCAGGCTGCCGCTATATGATCCACCCTCGAGCCTGAAGGCCCCTTTTTGCACGCAGAGATTGCCTGCTCTATAAGCTGCCGCTGCCCTTCAAATACCGCTTCAACGCCTCCGTCAGGCATATTTCTGACCCAGCCATGAAGGCCGAGCCTTAATGCCGTGTTCTGTGTAAAGGCACGATAATATACGCCCTGGACCCTGCCGGATATGATAAGATGAGCGCGCGCGGTCATGCGTAATTATAACAGAAACCGGCAACTGCATAAGCAGAGAACTCAAAAGCTGAAAAGGCAGACGATAAGCAGTGCGGGCCGACTCCTGCAAACCCTGCCTGATTATATTGCTAAGCGCCTAAATAGGCCTCTGTTACTTTCTCATTGTTCAGAAGATCCGGGCTGCTTCCCGAGAGAGTTATGATGCCGTTTTCGAGCACGTAGCCCCTGTGGGAGCGTTTAAGAGCTGCCCTGGCGTTCTGCTCAACAAGCAGTATGGTAATGCCCTCCCTGTTGATCTCCTGTATGATTTTGAAGATCCTGCTCACCATGATCGGAGCAAGGCCGAGTGAAGGTTCGTCAAGCAGCAATATGTCCGGGTTTGACATGAGTGCGCGTCCGATGGCGAGCATCTGCTGTTCACCTCCGCTCAGTGTGCCGCCCGGCTGTTTCTGCCGCTCGTAAAGGATCGGAAAGAGATTGTAGACCCTGTTGACTGAAGCAATGAAATCTCCCCGGCCCAGAAATGCGCCCATCTGGAGATTCTCGTAAACAGTCAGCTTCGGAAATATCCTCCTGCCTTCAGGAACCTGGGAGATCCCCATCTGTACAATCCTGTGCGGAGGGAGCCCTGTTATGTCCGCATCTGCCATAATGATCGAACCGGCCGAGGCCCTAAGGATGCCGGATATGGTCATGAGACAGGACGATTTCCCTGCGCCGTTGCTTCCGATAAGTGTGACGATCTCACCCCTGTTTATTTCGATATCAATGCCTTTGAGCGCTTTGACAGGGCCGTACCCGGCATGGATATTTACAAGTTTAAGCATTGAGTCAGTGAGTCTCCTTGCCGAGGTATGCCTCTATTACAAGCGGATTGTTCTTCACCTCCAGAGGAGGCCCTTCTGCTATCTTTACCCCATGGTCCAGAACTATTACCCTGCCTGAAATGCCCATAACAAATTTCATGTCATGCTCAATCAGAATGATCGTCCTGCCCATGTCCTGTATCTTTCTGATCGTTGCCATAAGTTCATCAGTCTCAAGCGGGTTCATGCCTGCCGACGGCTCGTCGAGCAGGATAAGCTGCGGCTCCGACGCCAGAGCCCGCGCTATCTCCAATCGGCGCTGTGCGCCATAAGGCAGGGTTCCTGCCGCCTGATCTGCATATGAGTCAAGGCCGAGGAATGCCAGATATTCAAGGGCTGTCTCACGCGCAGCAGATTCTTCCGCCAGAAACCGGGGCGTACGTGAAATGATCGGCAGAAGGCCTGAGCTGATCTTTGCGTGCTGCGCCACCATTACATTTTCGATAACTGACATGGCCTTGAAAAGCCTGATGTTCTGAAAGGTGCGTGAGATTCCGAGTCTGCTGATCCTGTCTGCTGAGAGGCCTGAAACAGGTCTGCCTGAGAAGATGACAGCCCCTTTTGTCGGCTTCATGAAGCCGGTCAGACAGTTAAACAGGGTGGTCTTGCCTGCGCCGTTTGGGCCGATAATGCTCAGGATCATCCCCAGCTTAAGTGAAAAGGTTACATCTTCGACAGCCCTGATGCCTCCAAAATGCTTTGAGAGCGACCTGACTTCAAGGAGCATTGCCGCCTCCGAAGAGACCCTGAGGCCGAAATATCATCATCAGCACAATGCCTGCGCCGAGTGCGAGCATGCGGTACATCTGGATATCCCTGAGGGCCTCGGGAAGCACAACAAGGATGACTGCGCCCAGGATTACGCCTGCTATGCTGCCGAGCCCTCCCAATATGACCATACAGAGGATCAGGACTGATTCCATGAAGGTAAAGCTCTCGGGCGAAATGAACCGCATCTTTGCAGCGAAAAGACAGCCTGCAAGACCTGCCCAGAACGCTCCGAATGAAACTGCATAGAGCTTATAGTGTACGCTGCTTATGCCCATGGCAGATGCTGCGGTCTCATCCTCGCGCAGGGCGATCCAGGCCCTGCCGATTTTCGAGGCATGGATCCTTTTTATCACAAGCACTGCAAGGAAGACAAAGAAACATACAAGGTAGTAAAACGATGAAGGCGTATCAAGGGCAATGCCCAGGAAGTGTGGAGCTTCAATGCCGCTGACGCCGTTTGGGCCATTCGTGAAACTGTCCCAGTTGTTGAGGGTTATCCTTACGATCTCCCCAAAGCCGAGTGTGACCAGAGCGAGATAGTCGCCCTTCAGCCTGATTGCGGGAGCAGCAAAGACAAGCCCTGCAGAAGTGGTTATTGCCACAGACAGGGGAAGGGCAGACCAGAACTCCAGTCCGACCCTGGTATTAAGCAGTGCAAAGCTGTATGCGCCGATAGCGTAGTAGGCCACGAACCCCAGATTCAGGAGGCCTGTAAAGCCGACGATGACATTCAGGGCAAGGGCAAGAATGATATAGACGCCTGCAAGGATTGCAACATCAACAACGTAGTTTCGGGAAAACAGAGGCAACAACAGCGCCGCTATGATCAGCAGAGGGAGATGGCGCAAATCCACGGGAATGAGCCGCGAAATATTCTTTCGGAGCATCCCTGTCCTGCTGAAGAGCAGGCCTGACAGCCTGGATGCCGGGGCTATCAGCATGAGGGCAGGCAGCAGAATGAGAAACAGGGCGGCTGAGGCCTGCAGACCCTTGAATGGAAGAAATAGCAGGGCTGCCCAGAGGCTTATGCCTGCTGCCCTGAGCAGAGACTGTTTGAGGGCGCCTGTCATATCTTTTCCTCTGATGTCTTTCCGAGAAGCCCTGAAGGCTTTATCAGAAGGATGATGATCAGCATGATGAAGGCATAGACATCCTTGTATTCGCTCGAAATATACGCTGCGCCGAGGCTTTCGATCAGGCCCAGGAGAATTCCTCCGAACATGGCGCCGGGGATATTTCCGATGCCTCCCAAAACCGCAGCAGTAAAGGCCTTGATGCCTGCAGAGTATCCGATAGAGTAGTTCACCAGCCCATAGTATGCCGAAACCATCATACCAGCAACCGCGGCAAGCCCGGAGCCGATAATAAACGTAATCGAAATGATGTTGTCCGTATTGACGCCCATGAGCGCTGCCATGTTTTTGTCCTGGGCTACTGCGCGCATTGCCCTGCCTGTCCTGGTCCTGCTGATAAAGGCGTGAAGAAGCAGCATGATCAGGCCGGAAACCACGATTATGGCAGCCTGAAGATAGCTGATCCGGGCGGCTCCAAAGGCAAAGCTTGTCATGCCTGCGACCTGGGGGAAGACCTTGTCTGTAGAGCCCTGGGTGATCATAACATAGTTCTGAAGAAAGATCGAAACGCCTATCGCGCTGATCAGGGGGCTCAGTTTTGGAGCCTGCCTCAGCGGCTTGTATGCCGTCTTTTCGACTGTAAAACCGTAGGCAGCGCAGAATAAGACAGTGAGGATGAAGGTGAGCAGCAAAGCAGCGGGAAGACTGTATGCGGTCAGTCCGGTTGCGGTAAAAAAACCGAGGAAAATAATGCCGAGATAGGCGCCCAGCATGTATATCTCGCCATGAGCAAAATTGATCAGGCCAAGAATGCCGTAAACCATGGTATAGCCCAGGGCAATCAGGGCATAGACACTGCCTAAGGTCAGGCCGTTGATGATCTGCTGCAGCAACACAATGAATATTAGCAGAAAGAAAGCGCAGAGGGAAATGACGCCTCACGGCAATGAGGCAAAATAGATCAGCTTTTTATTATTCTGATGGTCTCCCTGATGCGTGTTTCATAAACCCCTTCCAGTCTTGCGATGATCTCTGGATTTGTCTCGATCAGCTTTTCGATGGCCGGCCTGCTGATCTCATACACCTCGAGAGGGCCGTCGGCATTAACGGCAGCGGTTCGCGGCCTGCCTGTCAGGAAGCCGACCTCTCCGAAGAGATCCCCCCTGCCGAGAACTCCAAGCTCCAGTTGCCTGCCCAGGATATGGGAGATGACCCGTGCAGAGCCTGACCTGATTATATACATCGAATCACCGGAATCGCCCTCTTCTATCACAGGCTGTTTATCGCTGTATTTTCTGACAGTCAGTTCACTCATGAAATTGGCGACAACTGCCTCGGGCAGTTCCTGAAAGATCTCCGGCATCTCTTTCTGCCGGCGTTCAGACAACGGCAGAAGAAACTCCTGCATCGCCTCCGAGATCTCTTTGTCCGGTTCGGCAGGCTTCTGTCCAGGGATACGATCAATGGAATCATCGTCATGCACTTTGAAGACTCTGGTATCCAGGGCGTCGTATGCCGACGCAAGCCACTGCTCGTCATTTGACGGCATCTCCGGGCGCTGTATCTGAGGGGAGTCCTGAGTCGGGGGCTGAGGCAGATCAGGTGATAATGAGGTGCTCTCAAGAAAAGAGGGATTGTCATCAGGCAAAGCCACAGAGACTGATGTCTGCTCTTCTGATATGTCCTGTGATACAGCAGTCCTTTCGAGCCAGTCAGGGGGTTGCTCTGCTTCAGTCTGCGGCAATGCTTCTTTTTCGGGCTGGGGCGGTCTTTCCAAAACACCTGATGGCTGCTTTGCAGGCCCAGGCATATGCGGCCTTGTTCTGGCTGCCTCGAATTCATCCATCAGGATCTCTGCGCGACTGATGATTTCAGGATTGGCCGGATCAAGCCTCAGAGCTATCTTGTATGTTGCGAGAGCCTTCTGTGCAAAGCCCTGCATGCGGAGCAGTTGCGCTGCGCGGCTGTATGCCTCTATTGCCCCTTTTTTATCCGCTGTCCTCTGGCAGATGTCGCCGATCTTTATGAATATCTGAGGGTTGTCCCTGTCCTGTTTCGAGACAATCTGGAGGATGTTTCCGGCAGTGATCCAGTCCTGATTCCTGACCGCGTCGAAATATTCCTCCCAATCTTCTTTCGCCATAGGTAAGCGCCTTTCAGACCCCTGTTAAGATACAGTCATTTAAATACAAAAAAGCTGTTTTGTCAAACACCCGGATATGAAGCGCCGGGCCTTAACACAAGCGGCAGGTTGAGAAATGCCGGTTCAGGCCTAGGCCGGTGAAGCAGCAGGGCCTGCAGAGCCGAAGGCTGCTGCAAGAGCGGGCTGCATGATCCTTCCCTTATGTACATTTAATGCGGTCCTGAGCAGCGGATCGTCCGCAGCCCTGCTGAACCCCATATCCGCCAGTCTCTTTATGTAAGGCAGTGTGGCGTTTGTGAGAGCTATTGTGGAAGTCCTCGGATATGCCCCCGGCATATTGGCTACTGCATAGTGAATGACGCCGTCAACTTCGTACACAGGGTTGTCGTGAGTTGTGGGCCGGGAGGTCTCTGTGCAGCCGCCCTGGTCTATTGCGACATCAACAATCACTGCGCCTCTTTTCATGAGGCTGAGTTGCGATCTCGATATCAGTATCGGAGCCCTGCCGCCGGGCACCAATACAGCACAGACAACAAGGTCAGCCTCAGGCAATTCACTCTCTACGGCCTCTCCTGAAAGGGCTCGGGTTCTGATCTGTCCCCTGAAGATATCATCAATGAGCCTGAGTCGGTCAATGCCCCTGTTTATTACAACGACATCCATGCCCATTCCGTGGGCTGTGCGCGCAGCATTCATCCCGACCACCCCTGCGCCGAGAATCAGAGACCTGCCGGGCTTCACCCCGGCCACCCCGGTAGGAAGCAGGCCTGAGCCGCCCTGAAACTTCTGAAGAAAGTATGCCCCCATAAGCGGCGCCATTCTGCCTGCCACCTCGCTCATCGGCGCAAGCAGGGGCAGGGCGCCCTCTTTTTCGAGTGTTTCATAGCCAAATGCAGAGATCTTTCTCTGCAGCAGGGCTTCGGTAAGTTCCCTGTGAGGCGCAAGGTGAAGATACGTGAAAAGGCCCTGTCCTTCCCTCAGAAGGCCGCATTCTGCAGGCAGGGGCTCTTTCACCTTTACGATAAGTTCCGCCAGTTCAAAGAGCCTCTTCCTGTCCATAAGATCAGCGCCTGCATCAAGAAATTCCCGGTCCGAAAACCCGCTGCCTGTCCCGGCGCCGGTCTCTATCAGAACGGCATGCCCTGATTTCTTTAACTCATCAGCCCCGGAAGGAGTAATGGATACGCGATATTCCCCCTTCTTTGTCTCTTTTGGTGCGCCGATAATCATAATTGTTTTCCTGCCGGCATCTGCCAAGTTTATCACATTTAAGGGAAAACGTGTCAGAGGGTGGGGGACAGAATTACAGATGAGTTCTGCAGGGCGGTGATCTGCATGCGCGTACGCAGGGTATTGCGTTATAATCAACAATCTTGGACAGGCATGAATGATTATATAACAGGAAGGTGATCGTGGAGACAACCCTTGACGGCATCCGGGATATAAAGGTCTATCAGAACAGGATCGGGTACCGGTTTTCTGTTGACGCTGTTCTGCTTTATACCTTTGCTGATATGCGTTATGTCAGGCATATTGCCGATCTTGGGACAGGCTCAGGCATCATAGGGCTGCTGCTTGCACGAAAATATCCGAAGGCCAGGATTACCCTTGTAGAACTGCAGCAGTCTCTGTACAGCCTGGCAGTGAAGAACATAGCAGTCAATCATCTGGAGGACCGTGTTACTGCAGTGTTGTCTGATATCAGGCATCTCAAGGAGACTTTTGAGCCGATGACGCATGATCTCGTAGTGTCAAACCCGCCTTTCAGAAAACCGGCTGCAGGCAGGCTGAGTGACGGGCAGGAGCGCGCCATAGCAAGGCATGAACTTGCCCTGAAGTTTGAAGATCTGGCTGGATCAGCCTCGTATCTGCTCAAGGCAAAGGGGCGTTTCTTTATGATCTACCACCCCGAGAGGCTTCTGGAGGCAGTTGATTCTCTCAGGCGCTTCAGGCTTGAGCCAAAGCGCATAAGGTTTGTGCATAACTCTGCAGGAGCAGAGTCCAAAATAGTGCTGATAGAGGCGGTCAAGGAGGCCAGGGCAGGGGTGAAGATCGAAAGGCCGCTGTTCATATATAAAGAGGATGGTTCGTACACGGCAGAGGTGAGCGATATGTATGGGGACGGCAGGTGACCGGGATTCATTGCAGAGCGGCTTTATTGACGCATCTGCAGAATTAATGGCAAGATAGATATACTATTTTTCTACTATATATCATGGTTATAGCGTCTGCTGCACCAGGAAAGAAGCAATGAATGATACAAAACAGTTTCTGCATCCTTGAGGGTATTGGCGAGAAGAAGGAGCAAAGGCTCTGGAAAGAAGGTATCCTTACCTGGGATGATTTCATTGCCTCAGACGGCATGCAGATATTCAGCCCTGAACGGAAGAGGCTCTTTGACGAGAGTCTCTTCCGTTTTCAGTCTGAGCTGAGGGCCCGTAATGCAGGCTACTTCAGCAGGGCAGTGCAGCGCCGCGAGCAGTGGCGGCTTTTTGAGACCTTCAGGGGTGAAGCAGTCTGCCTTGATATAGAGACGAACGGGCTGCAGCCAAGCAGCGGGGGATATGCGACTGTGGTAGGTCTGTACGACGGGTGCGATTACAGGTGTTTTGTCCGGGGTCAGAACCTTACTGCAGAGATACTCAACAGGGAACTCCGCAACTATAAGTGTCTTGTCACCTTCTATGGCGCGGTCTTTGATGTTCCCTTTCTTCAGCAGACATTTCGCGGCATAGAGTTCCCGATGCCGCATTTTGACCTCTGCTTTGCTGCCAAGAGGCTCGGCATCAAGGGAGGGCTGAAGAAGCTTGAACATGACTTTAATATCCGGCGCAATACATCTGTCCAGGGACTCGACGGGTACGATGCGCTCAAGATGTGGGAGCAGTCCATGGCAGGGTCTTCCGGGGCCCTTGACCGGCTGATATGCTACAACCGTGAAGATACGGTGAACCTCATGCGGATGGCGCCGCTGCTGTACGACAGGCTGAGGCATGCAACAGGAATAGAGGAATATCTTGCCTGCGGAGTTGCTTGATACATTCCTGACCTACCTTACCGTAGAAAAAGGGCTGTCGCGAAATACGGTCAATGCGTATGCCACGGATCTGGGCAAATATCTTATATTCCTGAAAGACAATAACCGGCAACCTGAAAAGGCTGACAAGTCCGATATCCTGAGCTATCTTGAGAACCTCAGAAGCTATGGGTACAGCATTTCTACGGTCTGCAGGTATATCTCTTCGATCAAGGCCCTGTACAGATTTTATCTGCTCGAAAAGAGGATTCAGGATGATCCTACAGAAAATCTGCAGATGCCCAGGAAGTGGGAGAGGGTGCCAAAGGCCCTGACTGTCTCGGACGTTAAAGACCTGCTTGAGGTCCAGTTTTCCCCCAAGACAGCCTTGAGGGATTCTTCGATGCTTGAACTTCTCTATTCCTCGGGGCTCAGGGTGAGCGAACTTGTAAAGATCAAACTCGGGGATATCCATTTTGATGCAGGCTTTATCAGGGTGGTCGGCAAGGGCTCCAAAGAGCGTATTGTTCCTGTAAATCCGGGGGCTATCGAGAAGATAAAAGAATATAGTGAGAAGGAGCGGCCTAAGATACTCAAGAAAAGACAGTCGCAGTATCTCTTTGTGACAAGCGCCGGAAGGCCCATGACGAGGCAGAGATACTGGCAGACCCTGAAGGCTGTCGGCATGAAGGCAGGCATAGAACTTTCACCGCACACCATCAGGCACTGTTTTGCAACCCACCTCCTTGAAGGGGGAGCTGACCTGAGGTCATTGCAGAAGATGTTGGGCCACTCGGATATTTCTACCACACAGATCTACACGAAGGTGACGACAGACAGGATCAGGAAGGTTTACAAGACTTATCATCCAAGGGCATGATTCTCAGAGTCAGGGCGGGAAACAGCGAAAACAGGCAGAGCATATCCCTGCAACACCAGCACTGCTCATAAAACTGCTGCATTTCAGGCTGTCTTCTAACTTTCGCTCTTCATCCTGCGATAGCGTACTCAACGACCTTTGGGTTTTCCATGCGTTTTGAGGCGTCCAGTATTTCCATGCCGACAACATTGCCGTCTTTGTCGAAATCAAGAATCACTCCGGGCTTTTCCTCATCGCTTTCTTCAATCGTGGCATTGCTGAAAATAATGCGCATAACGTCTACTTCGGGATCATAGGTAATCTTCATGGCTGCCTCCAATATTTACTGATCTTGCTTGTCCTGTATACTGTGACCACCCTAACCGGATCAACTGATTCATTCACTATGATCCGTATCAGGTAGTCCTTCCCAGCGCCTATATCCATTATGGACTGATATGCCTTCTTATTGCCATATTCATCAACAACCTGCTGGGGTCTTTGCAGGACAGCTTCCACAACATTCAAAGGAATGCCCCTTCGCTCAATTTCCTCGCTCGCGTGGCTGGATAGTTCAAATTTCATCCCTTTCTTTCCACTATATCAATCTCTTGCGAAGTGATGCCATAAGGGGCAACGACCATTTGCCGGGCAAAGAAGTTATGAAAATAATCTTCACTGATAATGTTCCCACCCCTACTGATTTTTTCTGCCGAAATCTACTTTGATGATCTTTTTGCCTTGAGAAGTCTTCTTCTCAGCAGTCCCTGTCTTCTTTTGCGGTTCTTCTTCAACCTCTTTCTCTTTTGGCATGGCCGAGAACTGGGCATTCAGTTCAGGGGAGAAGATCGTCATGATGCTTTCCTTTGGTATGAAGCATTTCTCAGGCGTTGTGCCAAAGACAAGGGTTGCGGTAATGCCTGAATCATCCCAGGTGAACTGCATGCTGCGGTTGAAGACCAAAACAAGCCCTTTTTCCTTCTCGTGCTCCAGAAATCCCCTCCTGCCGATGACGACGTCCCTGCCGCAGTTGACGCCGATGAATACCCGTCCTGTGATATTCAGCATGTCATGGAAGACCTGTCTTTTCAGTTCATCAAGGGTATCTGCCATCCTCAGGGCAGCGCCTCGTCCATGTCCCCGGATTCATCCCTGAATCTTCTGAGAACCTCTTCTGCAGCCTCCTTGTCAGATTTTTTCACAAGAACCTTTATCTCGCCCATCTTGCCTACATTGACAGGATAGGGGCTCACCTTTGCAGATCTGAGCACAACCCTGATATCACCGCTTTCGAGCAGATCCTTTATCATCTCTGCTTCGAGCTGATCATAGGTTATAAGCAGTGTGGCCCAGTCTTCTGACATGTCTTAGGATAAAGAATGGGCATAAATAAGTCAAAGCAGAGGCGGTTTTGGAAATGAGGTTCTGAAAAAGGGTAAAATAACGAAATGAAAGAGGAGAAGATAAGGCCAGTTGTCGAGATATATTCTGACGGCGCCTGCAGCGGCAATCCCGGGGTGGGTGGCTTTGGCGCGATCCTGCGCTCTGATGCAAAAGAGATGGAACTGTCAGGCGCAGAGGGCATGACCACGAACAACAGAATGGAGCTTATGGGCGTGATAAGAGCGCTTGAGTCGCTGAAGGTTGCCTGCAGGGTGAGGGTGACAACAGACTCAAGCTATGTTGTCAAGGGTATGACCGAGTGGGTCAGGGACTGGATAAAGAGAGGCTGGAAGAACTCCCAGAAGAAGGATGTAATGAACAGAGACCTCTGGGAGAGGCTCCTTAAGGCCTCAGAGCCTCATGATATAACATGGTGCTGGGTTAGGGGCCATAATGGCCATGCAGAAAATGAGCGCTGCGACAGCCTTGCCCTCAATGCTATAAAGCGCTACAGGATGTCTTCGAAGTCGGATAAGGTCTCTGTATGAGAAGGCCTGAACTTCTTTCTCCTGCCGGCGATTTTGAAAAACTCTCCTCTGCGCTTCATTATGGCGCAGATGCTGTCTATTTGGGCGACTCAAGGTTCAGCCTGCGGGGGAAGGCAGGCAATTTTCAGGCAGAGAAGCTCGAACAGGCCATTGCATATGTCCATCACAACGGGAAAAAGGCTTATGTTACAGCAAATATCTTTCCCCATAACAGGGACCTCCGGGAGATTGAAGAGCATTTTGAGCTTCTGGGATGCATAAGACCTGATGCAGTAATCCTGTCGGACCCTGGCGTATTTTCGCTCTGCAGAAAGAGGGCTCCTGCAGTTAATATCCATATCAGCACCCAGGCCAACATCACCAATGCCGAGGCAGCGCGTTTCTGGCAGGACCAGGGTGCAAAGAGACTGATCCTGAGCCGGGAGCTTTCTGTTGATGAGATACGGCAGATCCGCGAAAAGGTTTCTGTTGAGCTTGAGGTCTTTGTTCATGGATCAGTCTGCCTTTCCTATTCAGGCAGATGTTATATAAGCAGCTTCCTTGCATCGCGGAGCGCCAATACCGGCGAATGCACCAATTCATGCAGGTGGCGCTACAGCCTGATGGAAGAGAAGAGGCCCGGCGAGCATTATCCTGTATTTGAGGACGAACGCGGCACCTACCTCCTGAGTTCAAAGGACCTCTGTATGATAAAACACCTGCCTCAGCTTGCCGGGGCAGGCGTTGACAGCTTCAAGATAGAGGGCAGGATGAAAGGCATCAATTATGTTTCAGGTGTCACTAAGGTGTACAGGGAGGCGATAGATGCGATCTCTGACAGGCATGTCTATCAGCTGAACGAACGCTGGATCAGGGAACTTAATATGTTCAGCAGTCGCGGGTATACCACAGGCATGTTTTTCGGCAGACAGCCCGACGAGGACTATAACTTTGACGGTGAAAGCTATCGAATGAGTCATGAGTTTGTCGGTGTTATTTTGGAAAAGCAGGGTGACCAGGCAAAGGTGGCCTTGAGAAACAGACTTGACAGGGGAGATTTTGTTGAGTATCTTTCACCAGGCATAGAAGAGAGGCTGTTTCCTGTGGAGGCGATGAAGGACATTGACAACATGGAGATTGCTTCTGCGCGGAATGAGGATATAATAGTGATGAAGGTGCCTCCGGAGGCAAGGCAGCAGGACCTGATACGAAGACAGAAGGATTTCAGGTCTTCTCAGAGGACTGAAACAGTATCAGCAGGAGGGCGCGTATAATTATGGAAGAAATTCGCTTAAAGAATGATCCTGATGCTCTGCGCAGTGAACTCAAAAAATGCCTGGTCTGTGACTCTTACATATATCAGCAGGAGGGCTTTTCCTGCCCAAAATGCAAGAGGAGCCCTCTCTGCAATAAACATGCTGTTGTCGGCAGAAAGGAATGCGCCAGCTGTGTGTTTGATATTATCAAGAAGGATCTGAATCTGCTCAGGGCGCAGAAAAGCAGCCTCCGGAGTTTTGTCGCATTTCTTCAGTTTGTCTTTCTTCTCTGCTGCGTTATTTTTATCGCGCTGAAATCAGGCGCATCGGAATATGTCGAGTTCCTGCATTATCCGGAGCTTGCCTCCTATGTCATATACTTCGGCATTACGCTCATGGCCGGCTATATTCTCTGTCTAATATTCCTGTATAATCAGCGGAGAAATATCGGCGATCTTGAGCATAAGATCAGGAAGATAGAAATCAGGAGATGAGCAGGCCAGCTGATTTCCTCAATCAAACAACTCTTAAGCGGAGGAAGTATACATGCCTGAGAAACAGGGACTGGACAATAATAAACAGACCGGAAACAGAGATCTGTTTTCCGAAGAACCTGATATCTTTGGGGAAGATCTGAAAAGCCCTGACAGCGAGGTGGAGGAAAGGCTTTTGCATGATGAGCCTGAGGGGCATGGTCTGCATGCAGATGAGGAAGATTCAATAGAAGAAGATGAGCGGCCTGGCCCGGTAAGGCGCATACTGGTTATTTCCGGTTCGATTGCTGCAGGCATAGCCCTTGGAGTTGGAGTATATCTTTTTTTTACAGCAGGAAACAGGCGTCTGCCCGAGGAAACGCAGCATATCCGGGCAGTTCCTGAGCCGACAGCAGTTCCTCAGGCTCCGGCAATCCCCTCGGAAAAACGTGAAGGTATACCTGTGATACCGGTCAGGCAGGAGCCCCAAAAGCCGGAAACAGCCCATGAAAAAGAGGGAGCCCCCGAAGATACAAAAAAAATGCCCTCAGGCGAGGCAGTGGCTAAGGAGGAGCAGCCCTATTACGTACAGGCAGGAGTTTTTGCGAATGAGGCCAATGCCAGGGCAGTGGCCGAAAAACTGAAGCAGAAGGGGTACACTCCCTCGGTGCAGAAGCTGACGGGCAAGGACAACAAGGCTGTATTCCGTGTGACTGCCGGAGCCTATGCAGAGTTCAATAAGGCGGTTCAGATTTCTGAAGTCTTAAACAGGCAGGGCATAGAGACTATTGTCCGTGCGCCGTAGAGTCCGGTGTTGAAGATATATTTCTCAGGCATAGGCGGAAGCGGTGTTTCTGCCATTGCCGGCTTTATGGCAGACAAGGGCCATGAAGTCAGGGGCTCTGATCGTCTGTTTGATGCCTGCCCTGCTCATCCTGTCAGGAGGATATTGGAGGCAAACGCCGTAAGGATAGTCCACCAGGACGGAAGCGGTCTTGACCGGAGCCTCAGCCTTTCCGTCTTCAGCACGGCTGTTGAGCAGTCGAATCCTGATATACAGAGGGCTCAGGAACTCGGTCTTTTGATAAAGACCCGCCCGGAATACCTTGCTGACATTGTATCTGCCCATAGGACTATTGCCATTGCAGGAACCAGCGGCAAGTCCACCACATCAGGCATGCTCGCCTTCCTTATGCACCGCCTCGGGATGCATCCGAACTTTATAGGCGGAGGCAGGGTAAAGCAGTTCAGGACTGAAAAGAACGCCGGAAATTATCTGTCCGGGGCGTCTGATTATCTGGTGATAGAGGCCTGCGAATCTGACGGCAGCATAGTAAACTACCGGCCTGAGCATACAGTTTTGCTCAACCTTGACCTGGATCACCATTCGATTGAAGAAACTGCCCGTATGTTCCGGCTGCTTTCTGACAATACATCAGGAAGTGTCTTGGTCAATGCGGATGACTCAAATCTCAGTTGCTGCAAGATCAGGGATGCGGTAACATTTTCCATAGACAGGGTTTCTGACTATCAGGCTGTTGGTGTCCGCTATTATCCTCTGTATACGACATTCACTGTTTATGGCCAGGAATTTGTATCATCACTTCCAGGCAGACATAACCTGTACAATGCCCTTGCCTGTATAGCCCTGCTTGCAGAGATGGGTATATCTCTTGAAAGGACAGCCGCCATTCTTCCCGAATTCTCAGGGATCGAAAGGAGGTTCGATATTCATCTCAATGACGGCAGGCATCTTGTTATAGACGACTATGCACATAATCCGCACAAGATCCGGAGCCTGATGCAGACCATGCAGGGAATTCGTCAGAAGATATGCTATATATTTCAGCCTCACGGTTTCGGGCCGACAAGACTGATGAAGGACGGGTACATCAGGACATTTATTGAGGGACTGAGCGCTTCAGACAGGCTTATTGTACTGCCGATCTATTATGCAGGAGGCACAGCAGCAAGGGATATTTCGAGTGCGGATATTGCAGGGCCGGTAAGGGCCTCAGGCAGGGATGCCTTTTCGGTTATGGATAAAGCCGCTGTGTTTGACGTTCTTGGCGATTATGAGGCATATGTGGTATTTGGCGCCAGGGATGATTCGCTTTCTGATTTGGCAGGGGAGATAAGCCGAAACGTGCGTTAATAGTGCTTCTTCAACTCAACAAGAACCTGCTTGGCAACGTTCTTGAGGGTCTCGAATACCCCCACGCCGGTCAGCGCGCATCCTTCAAAGGACGGGACATTGCGGGGATTCAGGAGCTTATTCATATTTTCGACCGGAGCAATATTCGACAGATCGCGTTTGTTGTGCTGTATGGTGTAGGGGAGTTTATCGAGTTCATACCCCTGTTCTGCAAGATTGATCCGCAGGTCGTCCAGGCTTTCGATGTTGGCCTCCATCCGTTCGATCTGGCTGTCTGCAACAAAGACAACTCCGTCAACGCCTTTTAGAATCAGTTTTCTGCTTGCAGCATAAAAGACCTGCCCCGGAACTGTGTAAAGATGAAAGCGCACCTTAAAGCCCTTGATATCGCCCAATGCGAGAGGGAGAAAGTCAAAAAAGAGAGTGCGTTCGGTCTCTGTGGCAAGCGAGATCAGTTTGCCCTTCTGGTCAGGGTTCGTCTTTCTGTACACATACTGCAGATTCGTGGTCTTTCCGCAGAGGCCGGGACCATAATATACAATCTTGCAGTTGATTTCGCGGGAAGCATAATTTATAAAGGACACTTAATTAGCACACCTACTTAAACAGATTGTCTATATCCTCATCGCTGATCTCAGCAAATGGAGAATCATCGAGTTTGCCTTCGCTCTTTTCTTTTTCAGCCTTGCTTGTGATCTCATTGAATATATTCACAAGAGATTCTGTAGATTTTTTTACGCGGAGGCGAACCAGTCCAAGGGATGAACGCCTGTCGAAAATCACAACAAGGATAACCCGCTGGCCAATAAGGGATATATGGATATTGTCTTTTTCGCCCTCGTGGAACAGGATCGTAAATTCTTTTTCGCCCAACAGGCGGGCGATCCCGCCTGTTGCGGCAATATTTCCTGCGGTAAGCGAGGCTAAAGACGTCGTGTCTAACTCATGCGTATCTCCAGCCGATGCTATCAGCTGGCCGTTCTTGTCAACAAGAAAGACAACCTTTGCATTTGATTGCTGAAAAAGCTTCTGGAGTTCCTCATTAATCTTCTGGAACTCATTTTCATACATTACAAGGTCTGAACTCATAACACGTTAAAAAATATCATAACGGAAGGCATTAATCAATCTGTTTTTGCCTCTTTCAGTAATTTTGCCCATTCCCTGTCAATTTCATCCTGGACCCGCTGAAGAAGTCCTTCGTTTTCAGGGCTGAAAAGATGCTTGAACCTGCCCTGCGGCTTCATGAACTCTGCAACCGGAACTTTCTCTTTCGGCATCACCGTGATTCTGGTCACGCCGTCTTCAATTTCATACAGAGGCCAGTAGCATGTATTTACGGCAAGTCTGGCAAGGGCAATCGCGTCATCGGTCTTTGAACGCCATCCGCGGTTGCATGGTGCGATGATGTTTATGAACTTCGGCCCCTTGATTTCGTGAGCCTTCTGAACCTTTTTGAACAGGTCCTGCCAGTGAGAAGGCGATGCCTGTGCAACATAGGGGATGTCATGGGCTGCCATGATCTTCGTCATGTTCTTTCTGGTGCGGAGTTTGCCCGGTATCACAGAGCCTGCCGGACACGTTGTCGTATCTGCCCCAAGCGGTGTTGCGCTTGAACGCTGTATGCCTGTGTTCATGTATGCTCCGTTGTCATAGCAGATGTACAGCATGTCATGACCCCGTTCCATCGCGCCTGAAAGGCTCTGGAAGCCGATGTCATAGGTGCCGCCATCGCCGCCAAACCCGATGAATTTGACCTCCTGGTCGAATTTGCCCTGTTTTTTGAGGGAGCGGTACATGGTCTCCACGCCCGAGATCGTTGCCGCAGAGTTCTCAAAGGCAGTATGGATCCAGGGCACATTCCATGCCGTAAACTCTGATATGCAGGATGAAACCTCAAGGCAGCCGGTGGCATTTGATACAACAACTGGATACTCTGTCGCCATAAGCGCTATCTTGACAACGATCGGAGCGCCGCAGCCTGAGCACATCCTGTGGCCATGGGTGAAGCGGTCCTCTTTTTTCGAAAGCTCTTTTAATGTAGGTGTCGCCATATTATTCCCTCGCTCCTATGTAGTCTTTTACGGTTTTAACGCTGCCGCTCTTTGCGATCTCATTGAGTTCGGTGAGCACCTGTGCTGCATGCGACGGCATATAGTCTCTTCCGCCAAGCCCATAGATCTTGTTGATCATCGCAGGCCTCTTTTCCGACTGATAGAGCGCGGAGCTCACTTCCATAAAGAGCGGCCCATAGCCGCCGAACGAATCTGCCCTGTCCATAACACAGACCGCCTTGGAATGCTTCAGCGCATCAGCAATCTCGGCATAGGGGAAGGGCCTGAAGAGCCTCGGCTTCAGAAGACCTGCCTTGATACCCTTGTCCCTGAATTCATCTATAACGTCCTTTGTAGTGCCTGCAGCAGAATTCAGGATGACGATCGCAATGTCTGCGTCTTCAAGCCTGTAGGTCTCAAAGATGCCGTATTTCCTGCCGCTTAACTTCTCGAAATCCTTTGCCACTTCGAGCACCACGTCTTTTACCCTGGTCATAACTTCGTGCTGTGCCCGTTTGTATTCATGATACATATCAGTAAGTATAAGCGGGCCGTAGCTTTTTGGCTTCTGGAGATCCAGAAGCGGCAGCAGGTTTTTGAAGGGACCGACGAAATCCTTTACCTGCTGATCTTCAAGATACTCCAGTCTCTCTATTGAGTGGCTGATGATGAACCCGTCCATGCAGACCATGACCGGCAGCCTGATATCCATATGCTCTGCGATCCTGAAGGCCTGTATGGTGTTGTCATACGCCTCCTGCCCGTTTTCCGACCAGAGCTGTATCCATCCTGAGTCGCGGGCGCCCATGGCGTCTGAGTGGTCCCCATGGATGTTCAGGGGCGCTGAAAGAGCCCGGTTTACGACAGGCATAACAATCGGAAGCCTGTCTCCTGCTGCTATGAAGAGCATCTCCCACATCAGGGCAAGGCCCTGCGCTGATGTGGCCGTTATGACCCTGCCGCCTGCAGCAGCAGCGCCGATGCAGGCTGACATGGAACTGTGCTCACTCTCCACAAGAATAGGTTCTGTGTCAACCTTGCCGTCAGCGATGTAGGATGCAAACTTCTGCATCATATCGGTCTGCGGCGTAATAGGATAAATGCCGCATACATCAGGGTTTACCTGACGCAGGGCGTTTGCGCATGCCTCATTTCCGGTAACTGCCACCACCTTTGCCATCTATTTGCCCTCCTCAACCATTACTATGGCCTTCTGTCCTTTTTTGCCGGGGCACTCCAGGGCGCAGATTCCGCATCCCTTGCAGTAATCATAATTGAACTCTCCCCTTTTTCCATCCTGCACTTTTACTGACATGTCAGGGCAGTAGATCCAGCAGAAGAGGCACTGAATGCAGTTTTCCTCTTTCCATACGGGCCTGAAGGCCCTCCATGAGCCTGTCTTGAATCTGGCGGCGCTGCCCGCCTCAAGTATCACCGACCCTGGCGGCAGTTCTTTCCATCCTCTTGGTTTCATCCTTCTTTTACCTCCTCATATCCTCTTTTTGTCGCTTCGAGGTTGCCGTCTATTATCTTTTGTGAAAACTTCTTGCCGAAACTCTTCTTGACATCATCAAGCAGATGATCAAGGGAGACCAGGCCGGTCACCCTGCAGACGGTTCCGAGCATGGGAGAATTCGGCAGCGCCCTGCCAAAACAGTCAATGGCGATCTTTGTCGCATCAATCGTTACGACACGCTGAGAAGGGCCTGCATTGAGCTTTGCCCTGACATCGCTGGGGTCTTTTGTGGTGTTGATGACAAAGACCGTGTTTTCTTTTGAACCTTCTGCAATGTTGATGCTGTCAAGCAGCGTCGCATCAACAACAGCCACTACATCAGGCTCGAGCACCGGACAGTGCATCCTGAGTTCCTTTGACGCTATGCGGTTGTACGCCCTCAGGGGCACTCCTGCCCGCTCAGGGCCGTATTCAGGAAAGGCCTGCACATGCCTTCCGCCGCTCAGGCAGGCATCTGCCAGCACCTTTGCTGCAGTTACTGTTCCCTGGCCGCCTCTTCCATGCCATCTGATCTCAACTGTTTCAGCCATAGTTTCCTCCACAAGTAGAATGAATTGTAATTCTATAGCATTTAGTTTTGTATTTTCAATAACAAGGGCATTGCACATTGCAATTACTTAATAGGCCTATTTGACCTTATTCAATGAGCTGTTTTATAGTGGTACATATGGCGCAGAGCATGACAGGGTTCGGGATGGCTGAGAGGGCCGGCTGCAGGGTAGAGATCAGGTCGTTGAACCAGCGGTTTCTCGACATCTATATCAAGGCGCCTTCATTTCTTGCCCAGCATGAAATGGCATTCAGAAACCTCCTCAGGGGACGCTTTAACCGCGGCAAATTCGATGTAACCATAGCGATTACCGGGGATGCTGCCGGGCTGAAGGTGAATCATTCGGCTGCAGGCAGGATATTCAGTGCGCTCAGCGCCCTGCAGGAGGAGTTCAGGATCCCCGGAGCTCTGGATATCAACAGCATGGCTTATTTTCAGGACAAGTTTATGGAAACGGATATCGTCTATGACCTGGGGGAAGTGCAGGGAGTCTTTGAAGAGGCTGTGGAGAGCCTGCAGAATATGAGACGGAGGGAAGGCCGGCTGCTTGCAGCGGAACTGAGCAGGCTCATTAATTCCCTCGAAGACCTGAACAGGGAGACTAAGTCTCTGATCGCAAGGGCTATGCCTGAGGCTGTTGCGAGGCTGCAGGAAAAACTCAAGACCCTGCTTGGAAACATAGAGATTGATCCTGCCAGGATGCAGCAGGAGATAGCGATTCTTGCCGGCAAGGCGGACATTTCCGAGGAGACTGCGAGGCTCGACTGTCATATCCAGCAGTTCCGGGAACTGCTCGACAGTGACACAGCAGGCAGGAAGCTTGATTTCCTTGTTCAGGAGTTGAATCGTGAAGTAAACACTGTGTCATCCAAATCAACTGATTATGGCATATCGCGGCTTGCCGTTGATATGAAGACGGAGATAGAGAGGATTCGGGAGCAGGTGCAGAATCTTCAGTAATATGAGGCAGGGGACAAGGCGCCGGGGTGAAAAGGGTTCAGTGATGCCAGTTCTGCAGAACTGATCCGATGTCTGCCCCGGACAGTTATACCCCGGCCCCTTTTCAGAGTGAGGTTGAAATATGAAGAGAAATGATGTCAGTTCAGTGCTGGTCAATATTGGCTTCGGAAATGTTGTGGCCTCGGCCAAGGTGGTCTCGATAGTGACGCCCGGTTCTGCGCCGATGAAGCGCATGCGGGAGGAGGCTAAGAAGGCCGGAAAACTTGTGGACGCAACACAGGGGAGGCGCACGCGATCCATCATCATCACTGACAGCAACCATATCATTCTATCTGCCCTTCAGGCAGAGACAATTACCCAGAGATTTTTCGACGGAAAGGCCGGCAGTTACGATGACGAAGAAGAGTAAGGGGAGCCTGTTTATAGTATCAGCCCCCTCGGGAGCCGGCAAGACTACGATCTGCAAGAAGATTATGGCTGCCATGGATAATGTGAAGAGTTCCGTATCCTATACTACACGAAAGGCCAGAAGGGGAGAGGTTGAAGGAGAAGACTATTCATTTATCACTGAAAAGAAGTTCAGGGGTATGATCCTGAAGAACGCATTTGTTGAGTGGGCAGAGGTGCATGGCAATCTGTACGGCACATCGCGGAGCCGGCTCGATAAGATTATTAATGCAGGCTTTGATGTGATCCTTGACATAGATACCCAGGGGGCGGCCCAGATCAGGAAGACGTATAATTATGGCGTCTTCATTTTTATCCTTCCTCCTTCCATGACAGAACTGCGAAGCAGACTCGAAAAGAGGATGAGCAACACCAAAGAGGATATGGAGAGAAGGCTGAAAAGGGCCGGCGAGGAAATTAAGGCATATAATATATATGATTATGTTATAGTAAACGACCTGTTGTCGAGTTCTCTCAGCAAGTTCCAGTCAATCATTGCGGCGGAAAGACTGCGGAGCTCAAAAATAGACTCGGCATGGATAGAGAAAAACATCATCAGGAGGTAGCCATAGTGGATATTATTTCCCTGCCGACAGAGATTGATCAAAACAAGATCGACGGCAAATTCAGGCTTGTAAGCATTGCGACCCAGCGCGCCAAGGAACTTTCACTCGGAGCAGCGCCCAAGCTCACGACAAAATCAAAAAAGGTTACAACGATTGCGATCGAAGAGGCGGTGCAGGACAAGCTTGAATACATCACCGGTGAAGATGCAAGGATAGCGATCGAAAAGGCAGGAAAGCTTGATTACCGGAAGCTTCTTGAAGAGAGCAGGAAGAAGGCCGCAGGAGAGGATCTGTCAGAGCTTGAAAAGGATCTTCAGGTCTATCTCCATGAGAAGGAGAAGGGCAGCGGCGGCTTTGACAAGGCGGCATTCGATGAGCTCTTCGGCGGCAAGAAGGAAAAGGAACCGACATCTGACGAACCTGACGAATAAGTCAGTTCTGCTTGGCGTATCCGGCGGCGTTGCAGCATACAAGGCTGTAGAGCTTGTCCGGAGGCTTAAGGATACAGGCGCCTCGGTCACGGTCATCATGACCGGGGCAGCCCAGCAGTTTATAACCCCGCTTTCTCTGCAGATCGCATCACAAAATACTGTCTATACCTCGCTCTTTCAGGAGCCTCTTACGCATGTTTCTGTTCCGGCTGCAGCGGATGTAATGGTTGTGGCGCCTGCTACGGCAAATAGCATCGGCAAGTTCGCCAACGGCATAGCCGACGATATGCTCTCGGCGGCATTTCTGGCATTCAGGGGGCCTGTGTTGCTTGCGCCGTCCATGAACTGGAAGATGTACGAACATCCTGTTGTTCAGGAAAATTTAAAAAAACTGGCTTCCCTCGGCATCATCCAGGTAGGACCCGGCTGCGGGGCGCTTGCCTGCGGAGAAAGTGCAGCCGGAAGGCTCGCGGAACCGGATGAGATCGTTGAGGCTGTCATCGCGGCGCTGACCCCCAAGGATCTGACAGGGCAGCGTATCGTCATAACAGCAGGTCCGACACGGGAGTATATAGATCCTGTGAGGTTTATTTCTAACCGCTCATCAGGGAAGATGGGCTTCAGCCTTGCAAAGGCTGCCAGAAACCGCGGCGCTGAGGTTCTGCTTATCAGCGGACCGACATCCCTGAGGATCCCGCAGGGTTTAATCTTCAGACAGGCAGATACCTCGGAGCAGATGCTTTCTGCAGTAAGGCAGGAGACAGAAAAAGGCGTATCCGCCCTGATCATGGCTGCGGCAGTTGCCGATTTCAGGCCTGTCAGCCCGGCCAGGGTGAAGGTTGAGAAGAAGGAGATGTCTTCACTTTCATTTGAATGTACAGAGGACATTGTGAGCTGCATTGCAAAGGGCAGGAAGAGACCTTTTATCATAGGGTTTGCAGCAGAGACAGGGAAAAGGGTTGACCGCGCCAGGGAAAAGATGAAGAAAAAAAAGATGGACATGATCGTCTTTAATGATGTTACGGAACAGGGGGCAGGGTTCGAAACAGACACTAACCGTGTGGCTATTATTGATAATAAGGGCTTGACGCAGACCAAACTTATGAGCAAGGACGAGGTTGCCGACGCAATATTGGATCATTACCTTGAAATCAGTCTTAAGGTTAATGCTTGACTTTATGGTCTTTTTTTGCTAAAAAATTAACACGTTATGGCATCTAAAGACCTGGAAAAACTTAGAGAGAAGTTCGCCAAAGACCCTAATTCAAAGCTGTTTTTGCCTCTTGCTGAAGAATACAGGAAGGAAGGCATGCTTGACGAGGCTATTGACGTCCTGCAGCAGGGGATAGAAAAGCACTCCACCTATACCAGCGCACGTGTCTTGTTAGGCAAGATGTATCTTGAAAAGGGCATGATGGATGAGGCCAGGAGGGAGTTCGAAAGCGTAATACGGATTGTGCCTGACAACCTTTTTGCGCATAAGAAGCTTGCAGAGCTGTACAGGGATACAGGCGAAACCGATCTGGCCATCAAGGCTTTCAGGGCAATACTGAAACTTAATCCGATGGATGACGAGTCAGTCAGCAATTTAAGGGACATAGAGGCAGCCCTTTCTGCTGCTGCGCCGGCAGAGGAAGATCAGAAGGCAGGTTCTGAATACGGACAGATTAGAATGCCTGAGGCAGCGGCCCCTGACCCTGGAGAGCCTGCCGACATTCATAATCCGAACGATGCAACCAATAATGAGGCCTTTGATATTGAGGTTGATAATTCGGTTGATGAACTGAATTCTTTCAAGGAGTCGCTTTTTGGCGATAAGCCTGGCATGGCAGATGAGCCTGTGCATGATAACGATATCCATGTTGATACGGCTGAAGACTCAGAGAAGATCGGTGAAATCTTCATTTCTGACGATGACCTGGCTGTAGCTGAGGATCTGTCATTAGAGGATATTGATCAGGATCTCGCCCGGAGGTTGACTGCGGATGTGAGCGATCCCCTCGCTGCTGCTCAAGATACAGAAGGGCCGGTGGATCCTGAAGAGGAAACAGAAGGGCCTGCAGAAGAACTGGTTGATCTCGCAGAGGAAATGGAAGTGTCGGCAGAAGGGCCGCTTGATCTTGAAGAGGAAACGGAAGGGCCTGCAGAAGAGACCCTTGATTTTGAGGATTATGAAGAAGCTGTCATAGATATGAAGGCGGAAACAGCAGATCTTTCAGAGGCCGACAGGTTTGTGGCAGAAGGCAGATTTGCAGAGGCAATGGGTGTATACAGGAGATTTCTTGACAGGGCCCCCAATGACAAGAGGGTTCTTCAGAGGGTCGAAGAACTCAGGGCGCTTCTGAAACTGATGGGCAGGGATAAGGAACTGCTTATCGCTAAACTTAATGCATTTCTTGAAGGGATAAAAAAAGGGCGCAATGGATTTCTCGGACTTTCTTAAAGAGGCAGTAGACAAAGTTGACGGCGCTGTTGCGGCAATGATCCTTGCCTCTGACGGCATTGTTGTGCAGGAGTATGTATTTGAAAAACTTATAGATCTGACGGGACTTGGAGCTGAGGCCTCTGCAATGATCAGGGACGTCGGATATGCTGCAGAGAATCTGGGCCTTGGCCAGGCAAGAGAATTTTCAATAGTCTCGGATACCTGCGGCATCATTACGCGGAAGATCAATGACGATTATTATCTTTCCCTTGTCGTAAGGCCTGAGGGAAATTATGGAAAGGGACGCTATGTCCTTAAAACAATGATCCCCAGAATAGAGCAGGAATTCTGACAAGACGGCAACTGACGACCGGTTGCCTGTAAAAAGAAAATACTGAACTGAATATCCATGAAAATCCTTGTTATACACGGCCCGAATCTGAATCTCCTTGGCAAAAGGGAGCCGGATGTGTACGGCTGCACAACCCTTGAGGAGGTCAATCAGCAGATATGCGAACTGTCAAAAGACCTTGGCCTTGAGGCAGAAACCTTTCAGTCAAACAGCGAGGGAGAGATCGTTGATGCCATACAGAAGAAGAACTATGACCTCCTGATCATAAATCCTGCTGCGTATACTCATACGAGCGTTGCTATCAGGGACGCCATTTCTGCCATGGGCAGGCCTGCCATAGAAGTGCATATTTCAAATATCCATAAGAGAGAGGATTTCAGGAGAACATCATACATCGCTGGTGTTGCTATGGGTCAGATAAGCGGCCTCGGCGTAGAGGGATATCTCCTTGCCCTAAGAGCCAGCCGGAATATTCTTGACAGATGAAACAGATTATGGCAATAACCGAATCCCTTGATTCCCGGGGAATTGACGGCATGCTGGTTTCTGCTGTCAGAAATGTGCGCTATCTGACCGGCTTTTCCGGTTCCTATGCCTGTCTGCTCATAACGAAGAAAGACCGCATCTTTTTTACAGATCCCAGGTATGAAGAGCAGTCAAAAAGAGAGGTGCGGGGATTTGACATTGTTATTGAGCGTGAGCAGCAGCCAAAACAGATTATTGAAAAGGTGAAGGCCCTGGGCATCAGAACGCTCGGGTTCGAATCTGCTGCAACCTATGCCTTTTACCAGTCGCTTCTGAGGAATGGGTTCAAGGTCAGGGGGGTTGCGAACCTTGTCGAGGAGATGAGAAGGATCAAGAGCAGGCTCGAACTCAAGATGATAGGCAGGGCAGCAGAGCGTGCGGAGAAGGCCTTTCTTGAGGTAAAGCCCTATATAAGAGCCGGGTTTTCCGAACGCCATCTTGCACTGCGGCTTGAGGCAGGGCTGAAGAAGCAGGGCGCTGCAATGATACCTTTCGATATAATCGTTGCTGCAGGAAAGAATTCTGCAATGCCTCATGCTCATCCGACAGACAACAGGATCAAACCGGGCGATTTTATCATGTTTGACTGGGCAGGAGAGGCCGGCGGATATTTCTCCGATATGACCAGGACTTTTCTGCTCAGGGGCGGCAGAAACATATCGCGTAAAATTGATATCTATAATACGGTTTTGACGGCTAATCAGAAGGCAATCGCCTCTGTGAGGGAAGGTGTCAGCGCCAGCATGGTTGACAAGACCGCAAGAGATGTTATAAAAAAATCAGGGTATGGTGATTACTTTGGCCATGGCACAGGCCATGGAGTGGGACTCGATGTCCATGAACTTCCCCGCATATCAAGATTTGGAAGAGAGACGATCAGGGCAGGCATGGTATTTACCATAGAGCCCGGCATCTACCTTCCCGGCATCGGAGGCGTCAGGATCGAAGATATGGTCCATGCAGAGAAGCAGGGTTGCAGGACCCTTACATCGCTTCCAAATAAACTTGAAATACTCTAACATTACTATTGACTCAGGAGGAACGAACCATTGATAGCAACCAGTGATTTCAGAAAAGGCGCAAAAATAGAATATAAGGGTGACCCCTATGAGATTGTTGATTTTCAGCATGTGAAGATGGGAAGGGGCGGCGCAAACGTCAAGACAAAGATGAGGAATCTCAAGTCCGGAAGCGTGATCGAAGAGACGATCAGATCGGGCGAGAAATTTCCTCCGGCAGGACTTGAAGACAAGAAGATGCAGTATCTTTATGCCCAGGGTGACGAACATATCTTTATGGACCAGGAGACATATGAGCAGGTGCCGCTCAGTTCAGCCCAGCTCGGTGATGCCAAGCTTTTCCTGAAGGAAAATATCGAGGTGAAGATCCTGTACTACAAGGGAGAGCCTCTGAATGTGGAACTGCCCACCTTTGCGGAACTGGTCATAGCAAAGACAGACCCGGCAGGGTTCAAGGGTGATACAACATCAGGCGGCGGCAAGCCTGCAACTCTCGAGACCGGCGCGGTTGTCAGGGTTCCGTTTCATCTCAATGAGGGAGATACGATCAGGGTAGATACCAGAACGTCGGAATACATAGAGAGGGTACGCTGATGGAACTTGAAGATCTTAAGGAGATCATGGCGCTTCTCAAGGAGACGGACATTACCGAACTGCAGGTCGAGAAGGAAGGCACCAAGGTAAAAATCAAACGCGAGAAATATCTGCAGACCATTGATATCCCTGCCCACCGGCCGCCGGTTGTCTCTCATCAGGAGATGCAGGTGCGGGAGGCAGTGGCAGAGGAACCTGAACAGAGGCTTATCACGATTACATCACCGATCGTAGGCACGTTCTACAGGTCGCCGTCGCCTGAGGCCGCAAGCTTTATAGAGATCGGCCAGAAGGTGAAGAAGGGACAGGTCCTCTGCCTTATAGAGGCCATGAAACTGATGAATGAGATCGAGTGTGAGGTTGACGGCACGGTTGTGAAAGCCCTGCTCGAAAGCGGACAGGCTGTTGAATACGGCGAACCGCTGTTTCTCGTTGAACCTGCATGAAATATTTCAACAAGATACTGATTGCCAACCGCGGAGAAATAGCGGTCAGGGTTATCCGCGCCTGCAGGGAACTCGACATCAAGACTGTTGCTATCTATTCCGAGGCTGACAGGGAGTCACTGCATGTTAAGCTCGCTGATGAATCTGTCTGCATCGGCCCTGCAAGTTCGGCTCAGAGTTATAATAATATCCCGAGTATTCTTTCAGCGGCAGAGATCACCGATGCCGAGGCTATCCATCCGGGGTACGGCTTTCTGTCAGAGAACCCCCAATTTGCCGAGGCCTGCCTCACATCAGGTATTACATTCATAGGCCCGACTGCTGATACGATCAGGCTTGGAGGAGACAAGTCCAGGGCCAGGCAGACCATGAAGCGCAGGGGAGTGCCTGTGGTGCCCGGCAGTGACGGGCCCCTTGTGACAGAGGAGTCGGCGCGAAAGCTGGCAAAAAAGATCGGGTTTCCGGTCATCATCAAGGCTTCTGCAGGCGGCGGCGGTCGCGGAATGAGGATAGTCAGGGAAGAGGCAGAACTCGAGAAGCTCTTTTATATGGCTCAGAGAGAGGCCCTCACAGCTTTCGGCAATGGAGAGCTGTACATGGAGAAATATATCACTGAGATGCGCCATGTTGAGGTGCAGATCATCGGTGACAACAAGGGAAATATTCTTCATCTGGGCGAGCGGGACTGCTCTGTGCAGAGGAGGCATCAAAAGCTTATTGAGGAGTCGCCTTCGCCGATTGCATCTGAGAAGTTCAGAAAGAAGATAGGCGAATACGCAGTAAAGGCGGCCCGGGCGCTTAAATACCGCAATGCAGGGACTGTTGAGTTTATCGTGGAGCCTGACGGCAACATATATTTTATGGAGATAAATACCCGCCTTCAGGTAGAGCATCCTGTCACCGAGTATGTAACAGGCGCAGACCTTGTGAAGGAACAGATCAGGGTGGCTGCAGGCCACCTCCTGGAACTGAAGCAGCCGCAGGTGAAGTTCTCAGGACATGCAATAGAGTGCAGGATCAATGCTGAGGACCCGGAGCGGTTCATTCCCTGCCCGGGCAAGATAACCTTTATGGCTGTCCCGGGGGGCCCTGGCGTGCGTGTTGACACTGCCATGTATAACGGCTGCACAGTGTCATCTCATTATGATTCGCTGGTGGCCAAGCTGATCGTTCATGGCCGTGACAGGCAGGAGGCCATGGCGAGGATGCTTCGCGCCCTGGATGAGTTTATCATCGAAGGCATCAAGACGACCATACCGTTTCACAAGAGGGTGCTGAACGATCCTGATTTCAAGAAGGGTGATTTCAATACCGGGCTGGTGGAGAAGATGAACAGCCCTCCGAACACTGCGAACAAGTAACTGCAGATCCGCAATGTATCAGCAGGGCATCTGTTTTATCACCGACCGGACTTATTCAGGTATCGCCATATACGACATGGTGCAACTTGTTTTGGATGCAGGCATCACGTTTATTCAGTACCGAGAAAAACAGCGGCCAAGGCATGAGATACATGAAGAGGCGGCAAGGCTCAGGGAGTTGACCAGTAACTACAATGCCTTATTCATTGTCAATGACCATGCTGACATTGCCCTTGCCGTTGATGCTGATGGAGTTCATCTTGGTCAGGATGACCTGCCCCTGAAGGAGGCCAGGAAGATCATGGGCAGCAGAATAGTCGGTATTTCAACTCACAGCATTTCAGAGGCAAAAGAGGCTGACGCAGGGGGCGCAGACTATATCGGGTTCGGCCCCATATTTCATACCTATACAAAGGATGCAGGCCCACCAAAGGGATTTGACATTCTTAAACAGATCAAACAGAATTGCAGTGTTCCTGTTGTGGCTATCGGCGGCATAAGTGCAGATACGGCTGCTGATGTCATGAATGCAGGCGCTGATGCCGTGGCTGTCGCAACAGCAATCTGCAGGGGAGATATCAGACAGAACGCAAGGCAGTTCTGTGAAGCAATCCGGAAATATCAGGGAGGATAAGATGACAAAGAGTCTGCTGTTGGTCCTGTGGCTTGGCGCGGCGATAGCTCTCGCACCAGGATGCCAGAAAAAATCCGATTCGATCAGGATCGGCGTGGCCGGCCCCATGACGGGCGATCAGTCGAAGATGGGCACTGATTTCAAAAACGGTGTTTCCCTTGCAGCTCAGGAATGGAATGCAGCAGGCGGCCTGCTCGGCAGGAAGATTGAGCTGATCATGGGCGATGATCAGCATGATCCTAAACAGGCTGTATCTGTGGCGAACAAGATCGTCAATGAGGGTGCAGTCGGCATTATCGGCCATTTCAATTCAAGCTGCTCCATCCCGGCCTCGGATATTTACAACAGGGTAAGTATGCCGATGATATCGCCGGGCTCCACGAATCCTCAGTTTACGGAAAAAGGGTACAAGGGGGTCTTCAGGGTCTGCGGAAGGGATGACCAACAGGGCAGGGTCGGAGCTGATTTTGTGAACAGCCGGCTCAAAGTGAGGAAAATCGCGGTCATTCATGACAAGACAACCTATGGCCAGGGACTTGCTGATGAGTTTAAGAAGGCCATCGGCAGTAAGGTCGAAATTGTATACTATGGAGGCATCATCCAGGGAGACAAGGACTTCAAGGGGGTTCTTACTACAATCAGGCAGAAGAAGCCGGAACTTGTATTCTTTGGAGGCATCTACCCCGAGATGGGTCTTGTCGTGAGACAGGCCCGCGAACTTGGCATGAATACACCCTTCATGAGCGGTGACGGCTCCATTGACCCCAAGTTTATTGAGATTGCGGGAGCGCAGGCAGCAGAAGGCACATATCTCACCTTCAGTCCTGACCCGAAAAATATTCCATCAGCGAGGGATTTTATCAGCAAATACAACGCTATGTTCGGCGAAATCGGGCCGTACTCCATTTATGCGTATGACGCTGCCAATATCATGTTTTCTGCCATCAAAGAGGCCAATACGACAGATGGAAATGTGATCAGTGAAAAACTCCATACTATGGAGTTTGACGGCGCGGGAGGAAAGATCAGGTTTGACGACAAAGGTGACGTAACAGCCGCTCCCTATGTAATATGGATCACCAGGGACGGCAAATTTGAGGAGTACTGGAAGCCCTGAACTGTTTTTTCTGATGTGCCATCAGAGGCGGGCAGGTCAATGGGTACAAACATTAAGACAGATATTATCCGGAGGTGATTCATGACAACTGTCGAAAAGATTCAGGCTGAATATGACAAGGCCGTTGCAAAGAAAAAGGACTTTTCAGAAGTGCTGAAACACCTCGAAAATGCGGAAACGAAAAATTTTCATGACATATGGATGACCCGCGACCAGATCGCCTACTGGCAGGGAAGGGCAGAGGGATTGAAGCACGCATTGGATGTTTTAGGGCAGTAACAGCAGTATCGTTACCATAAAACATGGACGGACGAAACAGGGTTAAGGCGCTTCTGCAGGGTAAACGGAGCGACCGCATTTCGCGGGCCCTGTTCGGAGGCGGACTCTGGTCGTTTCGTCAGGCAGGGCTTCAGATCGAGACCCTTATTGAGTCTCCTGATCTGTTTGCCGGAAGGCTTGCCGATGTATTCGGGGAACTGGACACGGATATTGTCTTTGCAGGCTCAGGCCTGAACTCCTTTCCTGCTGAGACAATTGGAGGCCAGCTTGCATTTCGTGGGCAGCAGGCGCCGCTTCCTGGCTTCCCTCTTATCGAGAAGACTGAGGACGCACTCTATTTTTCCGAGATTGCCATTGCGGACTCTTCGTACTCCCTGTCGCTGATCGAGATGATCGCAGGCCTGCGCCTGCGGCTGCCTGACCGGTATATCTGCGCCACCTCATGGGGGCCGTTCACCTGGGCCATGATCCTCTGCGACTGGAATGTGCTTCAGGGGAAAGTTGCGGGCGACAGGAGCTTTGTGAAGGAGGTTTGTGAGCTTGGGGTCCGTCTCTCCATGGCATTTTTTGATCCCCTTATTGACCGGGGGCTGATAGACGGAATTTCGATACCCGACGGCGCAGTAACGCTTATTGATGATACCCTGTACTGCGAAGTGGTGATGCCGTATGAAAAAAAACTCTTTGATATGATCCGGGCACGCGGTGCAGGATGCTTTCTCCATCAGTGTGGAAATATCGGACGGCAGTTGCCTTTGTATCCTGAAACAGGGGCTGACTGCATATCAGTGGATGCCGGTGTCCCGATCGGCTCTGTTTACGACTGCTACCGTGACAGAGTTGTTACGGCAGGAAATACAGATGTTATCAATACGGTTTATGGCGGGGATCTGAACAGTCTCTGCGGCTCGGTTGCCGAATCTGTCTCAGGCATATCCGATCCCCTGTACCGCTTTATCCTGATGCCCTCCTGCGACCTGCCTCCGGATACGCCTGTCGAAAAGGTGAAGGAGTTTCTCTCCTGCGCCGACCGGATTGCTGTATAGTGCTGCGCAGTTCATGTAAAATACGGCAATGAAGAAACATCTCGTGTTTGTCGGAGGCGGACATGCGCATCTGACCGCATTATCCAGGATAAGAGAATATGTTGACAATGGCCACAAGGTGACGGTCATCAGTTGCTCTGCCTATCAGTATTATTCCGGTATGGGGCCGGGCATGCTCTCCGGCATTTACCGGCCTCAGGATATCCGCTTTCATATCGGCAAAATGGTCGAGGACCGGGGCGGAGTCTTTGTTGAAGACAGGGTTACGGGCATCAGTCCTCAGGAGAGATCTCTCTGTCTGGCTTCAGGATCGGGCATCGGCTATGATGCTGTCTCGTTCAATATCGGAAGCGAGGTTTCTTCATTGTCAGACGACGGGCAGTCAGGGCAGGTCTTCACGGTCAAACCTATTATTAATTTACTTGAGGCAAAGAGGGCGGTTGAGCGCGGCATAGGCCGGCAGACCCTTCGCATCACTGTTGTTGGAGGAGGCCCTGCCGGGGTTGAGGTGACCGGAAATGTATGGCGGCTTATCCATGATCTTGGAGGCAGGGCAGAGATAGATCTTATTGCCGGAGGCAGGTTACTGCACGCATTTCCGGACCGGGTGCGAAGTCTTGTGACGGCATCGTTTCAGTCCAGAGGCATAAGGGTTCTTGAAGGCAGGCGTGTCAGGACGGTCGAAAGAGAAGCGGTTATTCTTGACGGCAATACCCGGCAGGGATTTGATATTGCCCTGATCGCTACCGGGGTCAGGCCGTCGGCATTGTTCAGGGATTCCGGATTGCCGGTCGGTCACGACGACGGACTTCTGGTGAACAGCCATCTTCAGAGTGTTGCATATCCTGAGATCTTCGGCGGCGGTGACTGTATAAGCCTTGAGCATCACCAGCTTGCCAGGGTGGGCGTATATGCAGTGCGGGAAAATGATATTCTCTTCAATAATCTTATGGCGTGCCTTGAAGGCAGGCCGCTCAGGGAATTTATACCCCAGAAGAACTACATGCTGATATTTAACCTCGGAAACGGCAAGGGCATCCTGTGGCGCGGCAGGTTTGTCTGGCACGGCAGGACGGCCTTCCTGCTGAAGGACTATATAGACAGGAAGTTCATGAGCACATTTCAGATGTCAGGCGAAAGGTCAGAAGGCCGGGAGGGCTGATTATTTCAGTGTTGGTCGGACAGAAAGGTCATTCTGCATTTTTTTTGTCTGAGCCATCCGCTCTGTCTTTCTGCATCGCATCAAGCCTCTCATAGGTCTCCCTGCTGACCTCTTTCAGGCAGTCAGGGCAGATGCCGTGGCTGAAGACAGCCTCTGTATGCCTGCTTATGTATCCCTCGATCTGCTGCCAGTATCCCCTGTCATCACGTATCTTTTTGCACCAGGCACAGATAGGCAGCAGGCCGCTCAGCGTCCTGACCTCCTGCAGAGCAGCCTGAAGTCTGCTTATTATCTCTTCGCGGTCCTGTTCTATCTTCCTGCGGGCAGATATCATGTCGTTGAATGATCTGGCAAGATCGCCTATTTCATCCTGCGACGAAACATCAGCCTGAACATTGAGGCTGCTGTGGGAAGCCTGTTCTACAGTCTCTGCAAGGGCCAGGAGTGGCCTGGTTATATAGCGGGCAAGGATAGTGAATACGACCCCTGCGGCGATCATGGTGACAGGTATCAGCCAGATGATCGAGAAGATGATATCTTCAGTCTGATTCCTTATAGTGGTTGCAGAAAGGCCTATATGGAGTTGTCCGAGTTCGCCCTTCAGAAGAGGCCTGGCTATATCAATGAGCGAACTTCTGTCTGTCTCAAAGCGCATTATGGCATAGTCCTGACCGGCCGGAACATAATTTATATCTTTCAGCTCTGCGGGAAAGCCATATTCGAAGGTGTGGGCAACGATAGCGCCCTTATTTGTTCTGACAAAGGCATATTCTATATCCTGTTCATCTGCGAGGCGCTCCCTCAGCATCAGTTCAATATCAATATAATTCTCTGTCAGGATGCGATTGATGACGTCCTGCGCCATAAGGTTTGCAATCGTCACTCCGCGAAGCAGGAGTCTCTCTTCAAGCTTGTCATAGACCGCAGTCATGTTAAAGATAAGCAGGATGGCTCCGGCAATAAACAGGACCCCAAAGACAGATATAAGCATTTTTGACCGTATGGTCAGGCGTATATTCATGCTGGGGCTATTTCTTCTTTTTCTGCTTTTCGAGCCAGTCCTGCATCTCCCGGATCGAATCGTACGCACTGTCATCAATAGGAACAAAACGGTCTATATGCATATGCTTCAGGATCTCGGCGCCTTTCGGGTCTTTATGGGCCTCAAGAAGGATCTTGCGGAGCTGCTCCCTGAGTTGGGGATCAATGCCTTTTGGGACAACGACAGGGGGGATTCCATATGGCGGCGACTTCAGAATGATTCGGGTTTTTGAGGTGAGAGCCGGGGATATCGAGTTCATGTATTCCCATATGAGGCTGTCTACGGCAGCCCCGTCAACCGCCTCTGCGGCGACCGCCTGGATGGCCTTGTCATGTGCGCCGACATAAAAGTATTTCCCGAAGAAAGAATCCGGCGTCTCCATCATCTTTGCGAGCATGTAAGTAGGCACCAGCATGCCGGTGTTGGAGAGCGGGTCAGTAAAGGCAAAGCGCTTTCCTTTTAGATCATTCAGCTTCTGAAACGGACTGTTCCTGTTGACGATCAAATAAGAATAGTATACAGTTTCTCCATATGCCACGGGCGCCACGAGGAGTTGCATGTCAAAGGCCTTCTTGCCCTCCACATAGGGGCCGCCGCATACAAAGGCCAGGTCTACCTTTTCTGTTCGGACAAGGTGGTTGATCTCATCATAATCTTCCCGGTCTACAAGTTCGACATGCCTGCCGGTTTTTTCGCCTATATAATCAATAAGCTGCCGGTAGTATATGTAGCCCACCTTCGGAGTTATTATGCCTCCAATGGCGATTCTTATGGCATTTCCGTTAATTTTGTCAGGCGCAACGGTCTCGCGCTTTTCGAAGCTGATTTTTGGCTGAGGATTCTGATTGCAGCCTATGACAAGCTGAAGCACGGCCAATAATAATACAAGCTTGAATGTGTTTATCCGATTCACAGGACCCCTCTCCTATAAACTAAAATTATAAATCAATAACATATCTGTATATATATTGTCATGATTATTAACGGTCTCAAAATAGTATTGACATGGTTCGACAGGCTCACCATGA
>CAYUNK010000014.1:0-46472 GCA_964446125.1 uncultured Nitrospiraceae bacterium
GCAGAACGCCTACTATATCGCCTTGGAGACCGGAGCAGTAATGCCTGCTGACGCAGCGGCGGATATATCCTCAGATCTGAGGTCAAAAAGCAACTCGGCTGATTACATAGTGATCACCCCCAAAATATTGATGGAAGGGGCGGAACTTCTTGCTGATTACAGAAGAGGCAGGGGCCTGAAAGTGAAGGTGGCGCTGCTTGAGGATATCATGGATGAATTCAACTTCGGCATGGATGATCCGAATGCGATCAGGACATTCCTCAAGTATGCCCATGACAACTGGCAGACCCGGCCGCGTTATGCTGTGCTGGTCGGAAGCGGCACCTATGACTATAAAGACCTGGGCGGATATGGAGGCAATCTTCTGCCTGCCCTTATGGTCAATTCATTGTGGGGCCTTGCTCCTTCAGACAATATTCTGGGTGATTTTGATAATGATAATGTTCCTGAGATAATGATAGGCAGGCTGCCGGTGCTTAGCAACATGGAACTTCAGCTTGTCCTGGACAAGATCAGGGCCTTCGAAGGTCAAGGCCCGGAGGGGATCATCCTGCTTGCAGACAGGCCTGATGACGGCGGTAATTTCCCCAATGACAGCGACGGTATCGCAGGCCTGTTCGGCCCTGGTTATCCCATGCAGAAGATATATCTTCCTGCCTATGCACAGCTCAGCCAGGCCAGAAAGGCCCTGTTTGACAGCTTGAACCTGGGCACGAGATATATCAACTACCTTGGCCACGGAACAGTCGAACGATTCACCGGCGGCGGCCTGCTTACCAGAACGGATGCCCCTGCACTGACGAATACCGTTTATCCGGTGCTGACTGCGCTTACCTGCTCGTCCGGAAACTATGCGATAGGCGGCTGGGAATCCCTGATGGAGGCTCTCCTGTCAGGAAGCAGCGGCGGAATTGTATCTGCCTGGGCTCCGTCGGACTGGTCCTATAACGATGATGCAAAGAAACTCGGTGAAGGCTTCTATCAGGCAATCTTCCGGCCTGAAGTAAGAACTCTGGGCGATGCCGTCAAGAGATCAATGTCGGATTACAAGGCAGCAGGCAGGGCGCCCTATGAGCTCAACATATTCAATATCCTTGGAGATCCTGGGCTTAGGCTGAAATAGGAGATCATGGAAGTGATGACAGAACAGAATGAGCCCCGCTTTCTGAACTGCATGTTCAGGAAGCGGGGAGAGATCGTCGCAAGAGAGATAGCAGGCGAGACGCTTCTTGTGCCTGTCAGGGGAAATCTTGCCGACATGCAGAGGATATTCTCACTTGACCCTGTCGGCGATTTCATCTGGAAGCAGCTCGATGGAGAAAAGGACCTTGAGGCCCTGCTTGCGAGTATCACGGATAATTTCGAGATCGAAAGAGACGTTGCCTGTGCAGACCTTCTGGAGTTCGTTCAGCAGCTCAAGGCAGCAGGACTGATTGAGGAAATCAGCTCATAATGGAATGCGCCTCTTCCCTAAGCACAGTTGAGTATCTAAAGTATTTCAATATGAAGATTGACCTGCAAAGGGTGGCAGTAACCGGAGGGTTAGAACTGACAAGGCAGTGCAATCTTCGGTGCGCACATTGTTATGTAGGCTCAGCACGCAGCTTCAATTCCGGCATGAGGCCGGAATTGAAGACAGACAAGGTGCTTGGGCTTCTGGATGAAATCTGTGATTCAGGCTGCCTCAGTCTGCTTATTACCGGCGGAGAGCCCCTGCTGAGGCCTGACTTTGGACAGATATATTCCAGGGCCAGGGAAAACGGCATGCTGGTCACTATCTTTACAAACGGCACTCTTGTCAATGAAGAAGCGCTTGATCTTTTTTCAGATCTGCCCCCACACACTGTCGAGATAAGCCTCTACGGAGCAACGGCCCGTACATACGAGGCTGTAACCGGCATCCCAGATTCTTATGCCAAATGCATTAAGGGCATTGAAGCTCTTCTTAACAGGGGTATTGCAGTCGGCCTGAAGACGGTGCTCATGTCGCTTAACCAACATGAATTTTGCGAAATCAGAAAGATGGCGGAGCAGTATGGGGTAAAGTTTCGTTTTGATTCTGACATCTTTCCCCGGTTTGACGGTGACCGCATGCCGCTTGCGCTCAGGGTGTCTGCAGAAGCTGCTGTGGCTGTTGATCTGTCGGAGCCGGAAAGACGCGAAAGCTGGCAGAGATTTCTGAATTCAAATAATGAGTTCAGGCTTGGTGAAAGGCTGTACTGCTGCTGCGCCGGCCGCACCAGCTTCCATATAGATGCAGCAGGGTTTCTCAGCCCGTGCCTTATGATCAGAAATCTCAATTTTGATCTCCTGGCAGGCAGCTTTGCTGAAGGCTGGAGCGCAATGAAGCGCCTTTCCGAAAAGAAGACAGACCGCACAAACAAATGCATAAGCTGCGAAAAGATATCCTTATGCGGATACTGCCCGGCCTTCTTTCTTCTTGAAACCGGAGATGAAAACAGCGCTTCAGAGTACCTCTGCAGTTCCGGAACTGCAAGATATAATGCTATAGTAGGCAAACAATGAACAGGAGTCAAATATGGCAATAAAGAGACAGCAATATACAAAACCCCGGTTAAGGATTATCGAACTTAAGGCTGAGGAGGTGCTTTCGGCAGGCTGCAAAACAGCAACTCAGAGCGGACCGTCGAGACCCACCTGTATTCAAATAAATTGCGCTGGAACCTCCGGTTCTTAGCAAGCTTGTATCAGGTGAGCCATCTATTCAGCATAGGAGGCCTGAAACTGGCAATATCCTTTCCGCAGAGTGCCGGGCCTGTTCTGTCAGTTCCATCCTATAATGATTTTGTCTCCGATAAAATGCCTGACAGTTTCTGTCCTGCAGATATTGCTGTTGAAGTCTCCTTCGGGCAGATACATGACTCAACCGACCTGCAGGCCTGCTTTAAGACAGGACGATCCTGGTCCCTATATAAGGAGGGAGAGGATTATCTTTTTACATTTCAGAAAGAAGACTCAGGCCCGGTCTTCATGACTGCCCGCGTAAACCATGACATAAGCAGGGTTGAACTGTTCTGCAGCAATGATTTTATGGATGACGAAGGCAGATGCTTCAGCCCGTTTCAATACCCTCTTGACCAGATAATACTTATGCAATATTTTGTGAGGCACGAAGGGATGATAATCCATTCAGCGGGGCTGTCCTTAAATCAAAAGGGGTATATATTTCCGGGATTCTCCGGCGCAGGCAAGAGCACCCTGTTTCGACAGTTCCTCGAAAAGGGAGATGCCGGACTGCTTAGCGACGACCGTATCATAATCAGAAAGACAGACGGCAGCTTCAGGGCATTCGGCACGCCATGGCCCGGGGATGCTGATATAGCTGTCAACCGGAGCGTTCCTTTAGACGGCATTTTTTTTATCCATCATGCAGATAAAAATATGATAAAAGATATGGGGCCGGCAGAAGCCATGAGAAGGCTTATGCCGGTAGCTTCCATCCCCTGGCACGACAAGGATGCAGTTGGAAGGATGCTTGCTTACTGTGAAGGCCTTGTTGCGCATCTGCCTGCCTATGAACTGCATTTCAGGCCTGATCATGAAGTGGTTGATTTTTTCGGGGCCTTTGCATCAGAAAAGGCAGCCCATTAATATGTCCGGACACCCGGCAGACAGATGTCTCCAGATGCGATTCAATGCATTGTTCGGGGAAATGGCCAGGGCTGTTCTAAGGGAGGGTTCAGGGATATCGTTTCGGGCAGGAGGAAAATCCATGTCTCCTTTTATCTGCAACAATGAAATTGTTGTCATTGAGCCGATCATCAGAAAATTACGCGTCGGCGATGTAATACTGTTTGAAGGCCGAGACCGGAAACTTATACTCCACCGCATTGTGAAAAAGACAGAGGGCGGCTATATAACAAGGGGTGATGCCTCCGGTCATGACGACGGTCTTCTGCAGCAGAGCGAAGTCCTCGGCAGGGCTGTTGGCGTCTTGGGTGGCATGAATCTTCATCTCAGGTTTCCTTTAAACAGACTCCTGGTCTTTGCGCTTGGGTTGAAAGACCGGCCCCTGCTTTTTAATCTGTTCAGGATACCTGGCCGTATGCTTCTTAAAGACCGGGGACTGGGAACTTCACTGCCAATGCAAATTGACATGAGGCATGATCTCGGTGATAATAAGTCATGAGATTTACTGAGATATTGATATCAGTTCTCCTGCTTTTTCTTTCTGCCGGCCTCGTATATGGGCAGACTCTTGACTCTGACAGGGCGTGCGATATTTTGAAGGCAGATATTAAAAGCGGCTCAGAACCGGGAGCTGCTCTGAGGAACATCCTGTCGAAGAAGCCGGAATTCTGTCCTATGATTCGCTGCGCCCTTGAGGTCGGAATCCCCCATCAGGCTGTGCAGGTCGCAGCGCAAAGCACCTGCGTACAAAACTGTGCAATTGCCCGATGCGTGAACTCTGCCTGCAGAGAGACCGAAAAACTTTTTGAGACAGATCAGCTCTGCAAGGCGATAAAGAGGGATATTGAAAAAGGAAAGGAGATGTATGGCCTGCTTTTTCAGAATCTTCGCCATGGTCCACAGTGCGACGCCTGCAAAACTATAAAATGCGCAGTCGCAGCAGGCGCTGATCTTGAAACCGTAATAGGCGCTGCCCGTGATGCAAATTTGACTGACGATGTCATTTCACGCTGCTGTATTGACGGCTGCGCGGACCCTTATCGCGTTGCCCAGATCCTTCGCGAATACGACTCTCCCCTCCCCCCGATTGACCCCGGGAAGCCCGGATATCTCAGCCCGTCAGGTTTTTAGGTTTCTGACTGCTTCCTGTCTTTGCCTTTGTTAATCTTCTTATATGCCTTTTGATATATCTGTCGTAATATAGCCTCTATTTTTATGGCATAATATGTAAATATGCCTTATACTTACTGATAATGTATTTCTGGAAAGGGGCGGGATTGTCAGGCATTTCTTTCAGGCGAAAGGGAGGTATCCAGGCAAACGATGCTGAAGAATAAGATATTTCTTCTTATTCTGGCTGTTTTGTTGTCGGTGTCTCATGCATGGGCCGGCACAGAACCCGCCTCTCAAGGCAGTATCCTGACAATCACTGTTGAGAAGGAGAGCACTCTCGACGATCTGATCCTTGCATCAGGATATGGCATTGATGATGAAGATATCGAGGCATTTCTTGCTCTGTTCATGGAGATCAACCCGGACGTAAACAGCCTTAGCTACCTGTCTGCAGGAACTGTGGTTCATCTGCCGGTTATGCTGCTCAATACGAACAGCGCAGGGCCTGTACCCGTTACGGAAGAGCCAGAGCCTGTCGGCTATGCAGCTGCTGAATCAGCGGCGCCTTCAGATCTGCAGGCCCAAAGCAGAGCAGCCGTTGTGCCGACAGAGAAGACAGGAATGAGGCGGTTCAGCGACAGAGAGGAAGCAGAGGCATTTCTCGGCAAACTCATCGAAAGCGGATACACAGGCAGCATAGAGCAGCAGAAAGACAGCAGAGGCCAGATCGAGTACCAGGTCTATGCCCTGCTGCCCGGAATGTATATGGGCGATGAAGGCCCCAAAAGCCTTACATGGTCTCTTCTTGGAACAAGGGGCAAGAACATACATGCTGCGCTTACCCTTTCAGGCATATTCACAGACAATGCCTTTAATTCAAGGGAAGACCGCAAAAGCGGCTTTTCTGTGATTCTGACCCCCGAGATCTGGCTGAATCTGCCCCGCACTGACAGAGCAGTCTCCTACGGAGGTCTTTATCCCCGCACTGCAGGCGGGCATCTCCTTGCCCCTCTCGTGGGAGAGAGGCTGTTTGGTTACCAGACATCACTTCATTACCAGACTGAGCTTCCGTTGGTTTCATCAAAGAATTCGCCGCGCAGCAGCACGCCTACACACAGGATTGCGGCCGGTCTTGATCTGGTCGGCAACAGGTTATCGCTCAATCTTGCCAACCAATTCGAAAAGTCATTTTATGGACATGAAGCGGGCCAGTTCATAAATATAAATACCCGTCAGCGTTATGATGCAAACCGCTTCAGCGCCGGAGTGGCCTATAATACCAGAAACCGCATTCTTCTGAGCATTGACTACATAAACTTCATCACAAAAAACAGAAACGGCAACGGTGAGAGCCTTGACCGCCATGACCATGGGTTTACCCCGGCTGTCAGGTACAGGCTTAGCCAGAAGATCAGTCTGCTTGCAGAATACTCATATTATAATATCTCCTATGATGATTTCGGCGCCCTTGACAGCAAAGAGCATTACCTCATGGGAGGCGTCGAGTGGAGACTGACAGAAAAATCGTTCGGCCGCATCAAGGCAGGATACGCATCCAAGAAATTCAGAAGCATCGGCAGGCACAAGGGCATAAGCCTTGAACTGCAGGTGGAACACCGATTAAGGGCAAAGACACAGCTCATCTTCTCAGCATACCGCCGGACTAATGAACGAATGGTGGCGGACACCGCTTTTGTTGTCTCTACCGGCGCGCGTCTGACTCTCAGCCATATGATAACCTCGAAGATCACAGGAGCAATCAAGCTTGCTTATGTCAACGACCTGCATAAAGGCCCGCATTTGGCATCCCTTTCCGAAACAGTCATAAGCGACAATACCTATCAGGCCGGCATAGAACTCCAGTATGCCTTTCGCAGATGGCTGAGCGCACGCGCTGAATATCTCTTCACAATAAAGGACTCATCAGACCCGGCGTTTGATTACAGGTCAAATACATTCCTTTTAGGCATCACCGGCAAGTTCTGAAGACCTTCCTGATGCTTATTTTATGATTGGCCTGCAGCACATGAGACTGACGCCCTTGCCTTTTGCTTAAGCAGCCTCAATAGAGGTATAATTACAAATTAATGAAAAAAATAACCTCTATAGTATTTATTTTGCTCCTGCTGCCTTTCCTGGGGACCTTGACGTACGCACAGCATGATTACATGATCGGCTCTGATGATGTGGTCAAGGTGACTGTATACAACCATCCTGACCTCACTGCCACGGAGCGCGTCACTGGAGACGGCATGATTATGCTGCCGCTCATTGGAGGCGTCAAACTCTCAGGCCTGTCGGTCGAGCAGGCAGCAAAGAAGATCGGCCTGCTCCTGAGCGACGGTTTTATCAGGGATCCGAAGGTCTCTGTCTTTATTGTGGATTTCAGGAGCCGGAAGGTGATGATTATGGGGCAGGTTCTCCGCCCTGGTATTTTTACCCTCAGCGGCAACACCACCTTTCTTGAGTTGCTTACGCTCGCCGGAGGCCTGACCAGGGAGGCAGGCGACAGGGCAACCATTAAACGCAGGACCGCTGCGGAAAAGGAAACTGAAGGGCTCATCACGATAGATCTGAAAAGGCTGATTGAGCAGGGAGACGAGTCCTTGGATGCAGCGCTCATGGACAATGACAGCATATACATATCAAAGGCAGGAGTTTTTTATATCACGGGCGAGATAAAAAAACCGGATGTTTACAAGCATGAGGAGAGCCTGACAGTGATCAAGGCAGTGACTATGGCCGGTGGGTTTTCGGACAAGGCAGCGCCCGGAAGGATCAAGATAATCAGAAAAGTGGATAAAAAAGAGAGCGTGATTGACAGGGCAGGAATGGACCAGATCATACTTCCTGACGATATCATAGTCGTGCCGGAGAGTTACTTCTGATGTTTGAAGAGCAGGATAGTAATATTCATCTGCGCGATTACCTTCATGTTGTTTTGAAGCACAGGTACAAGGCGCTCCAGTTCTTTGCCATCATATCTGCGCTGACACTGATCGTAACCTTCTCGACTACGCCGATCTATGTTGCTACGACCAAGGTTCTGATCGAAAAGAGCGAACCTGCAAATCTCTCGCTCAATCCCTACTATATGTCCTATGACCCTGATTTCAGCGAGACGCAATTCCAGCTCATCAAGAGCTTCTCTGTTGCCCAGCGAGTGGTCAAGATGTTGGGGCTCGGCCGGCGCACCAATGCCCTGGAGCAGAAAGAGGCCGGCACAAACATCATTACTGGGACATACGACTGGTTCCGCAGCCTCATCTCGACAGTCCTGCATATTGGAGGAGTAAAGCCTGTTCCGGCACCCCCTGAGCCCGAGACTGCACGTTTGCTCCCTGATGATCCTCTCAGGGTCTATAAGCAGGCCAAGATGATAAGCGGCTCAATCACGGTCTCACCTGTAAAAAACAGCAAGATCGTCAATATCAGCGTCTCGTCTCCAGATCCGAAAATGGCTGCGCTTGTAGTCAATACAGTTGCCCAGGCCTATACCGATGAGGTGCTGGATATACGAATGGGCTCTTCACAATATGCCCTTAAGTGGCTCACTGAAAAGGCGGATGAAGAGCGGGAGCGCCTAAACAGGACCGAGAAGGCGCTTCAGGAGTACATGCGCGACAAGGATATAGCAACTCTCGAAAACAGGGTGACCATGGTGCCGGAACGCATGTCCGAGATTGCCATCAAACTTGCACAGTCCGAGACCAAGAGAAAAGAGCTTGAGACTCTGTATGCTGCAGTGAAGGGATATGCAGCGGACCCTGAAGGCGCTGACGAGATCCCGGCCATTGCTGCCGATCCGGTCATGCAGTCCCTGCGCGCCCAGATACTGAAGGCAGAGCAGACTGTTGGTGAGCTTTCGCAGAGATACGGTCAGCGCCATCCTGCCATGGTCACTGCAATGGGCGATCTGAATGTGCTCAGAGACAAGAAACGGGAGCAGATCAGGCGCGTGGTGGCCACGATCAAGAACGAATACGAGATCGCCCGGTCAGGCGAAGACAGCCTGCGAAGACTGGCAGGTCAGGCAAAGGCTGAAACTCTCAGTCTCGGGGAAAAATTTGTCCAGTATGGCGTGCTTAAGCGGGAGGCAGAGACAAGCAGGGAACTTTTCGACGCAATAGTCAAGAGGATCAAGGAACAGGGCATAACACAGGATATCAAGACTGTCACTGTATGGGTAGTCGAGAAGGCTGAGGTGCCGTCAAGGCCGACCAAACCTAATATTTTCAGAAACATCCTGCTCGGGCTTGCCATCGGAATGATCGGCGGTATCGGACTCACCTTTTTTGTCGAGTATCTCGACAATACCGTCAAGTCTGCCGATGATGTTGAGTCGAGGTTTAATGTCCCTGTCCTTGGCATTATAGAACTCCTTGATAAGCAGAAGGGCATGGCCGAGGATATCGTGATGCGTGAGCCCCATACCAACATCACCGAAAACTACAGGGCAGTCAGGACAAGCATAATGCTCTCGACCGCCGACAAACCACCGAAACATATCCTGGTGACGAGCATTGCGCCGCAGGAGGGCAAAACAACCACAGCCGTGAATCTCGGGGCAATACTGGCCCAGTCCGGACATAATGTGCTGCTGATTGATTCTGATCTGCGAAGGCCCCGCCTTCGCCGTATCTTCGGGATCGAATCCGAGACCGGGTTAAGCACGTACCTTGCCGGCACCTCAAATATCGAGTATTTTATCCCGGAGGGGATCGAGCATCTGCAGGTGATACCTTCAGGACCTGTTCCGCCGAATCCGGCGGAGCTGATCAGTTCAAGGCATCTGCAGGATCTGGTTGCTTCATTGGAAGAACGTTTTGATTTCATTATATGGGACTCGCCCCCGCTCTTTGCTGCTGCCGAGAGTCTTGTGCTGAGCAAAATGGTTAGCGGAACGATCCTTGTCACTCGTGCAGGCAAAACCACATATAAGGAACTTGAGCGGGGGATCAAATCCATACGTGATATAGAGGCGCGTGTGCTTGGAATTGTTATCAACGGGCTGAACATAAAGGAGAGCATGCGGTATAACTATAACTACCGCTATTACACCTACTACGGGTCTCACGAAAAGGACCATTCGGGGAAGCCCCCTCATGAGAGCTGACATGTTGTCGGCTCGGCTTTGCCTGCTGAAGGAATCTGCTTCATCCTGTCAGCTACAGCGTGCGAACCATAACTGAATCCACAGTCCTCCGCATTTTTCTCAGCACACTGATATTCTGTCCGCTTGCCTTTGGAACAGTAGAGACATGGTCTGTACTTATTATGGAGGCAGGGATCTTCTCAGCCCTGTTTCTCTATCTCTTTCTTATAAGAAAGAGGGGCGGCCAGGGCATGATAGAGACACCCGGCCTTATGCCTCTTGCAGCGCTGCTCTGTTATATATTGTTTCAGGCAATTCCCCTGCCGCCTGGACTGATACAGATGCTGTCTCCTTCAGCCTTTGCTCTCTATAGCCAGTCTGTCTGGGTTGCCCAGCCCGGCGCGTGGGCAACGCTGTCCCTGTATCCAAAGGCAACAGTTTCGGAGTTTCTGCGGATAGCCTCCTATGCAGGCGCTTATATCCTTACTGTGCAATTTCTGTCCGAAAGCAGACGGTTCAGAAAAACGATCGGACTGCTGTCAATATTCGCCGTCGCAGTCGCCTTCTTTTCGATAATTCAGCATTTGGCGCCAAACGGAAAGATCTACTGGATCAGAGAACTTACCCAGGGAGGCGTGCCTTTCGGCCCATATGTCAACAGGAATCATTTTGCAGGCTTGATGGTCATGCTCTTGCCGATCCTGATGGTGCGATTTCTCCTTTCGCGGCCTTCCTCGCATCAGGATTCACTCCGGGGGAAGGTCTCGGAGTTCCTGCACAGTTCCCTCACAAATATCCATCTGCTGCTCGGATTCAGCGTGATCCTTGTGGCATTGTCCATATTCCTGAGCCTCTCCCGCGGCGGCATCTTGAGCCTCTGCGTCTCTCTTGCCCTCCTGGGTTTTCTCCTGAGCAGGCGCATTATTAACAGGAAGGGAGGTCTGCTTCTTGTTTCGACAGTAATTATTATCTTCTATGCTGTCGGATGGTTCGGATGGACCCCATTATTTGAGCGTTTCAGGTCAATCAGAACCCCACAGGGCGAGGTTTCGGAACTGCGCCTTGACATCTGGAAAGACAGCATCGGCATAGTGCGGGACTTCCCTTTGACCGGCACAGGCGCCGGTTCTTTTATTCATGCGTATCCGGCTTACCGTACAATACCCGGCAGGGCGATCGCCGATCATGCGCATAACGATCATATTGAACTGCTGACCAATGGCGGCATTATCGGCGCCGGACTCTTTGTATGGTTTATAGCAGCGGTTCTGGTAACCGCTTACCAGGCATTTCAGAAGAGGAGGGACCCCTACTCACGCCACATTTCTGCCGGCCTCTTTGCAGCCATTGCAGCATTTTTTCTTCACAGCGCTACAGACTTTAATTTTTTTATCGGCGCAAACGGCCTGTATCTGTTCCTGCTGCTTGGCCTTGCTGTAAACGCCGCCCGCCTCGATTTAGCCTGCGAGAAACAGACGCCGGCGAATGCAAATAACCCTTTCCCCTCAAAGTTCATTGCATGGGGCTCGGTCGGACTGCTGCTTCTGAGCCTGCTGTTTCATGCCGGACAGATGCTCAGTTCGGTCCTTTGGGCCGAGGCCACCCGAATCTCCCTTGCCAAGGCGTCTCCGGAGGCTCTTTCATACGTTCGCAACGCAGTTGCAAGGGCCTCCTTTTTGGATCCCCTCGAACCTTCTCACAGGCATCTGCTTGGCCGCACAGAAGCCCGTCTCTCAGACAGACAGGCAGCCCTTATGAACTATCTCGGAGCTGTGCGCCTCAGCCCCTCAAATGCAGGTTATCTGCAGGCCCTCGGCTCTGCCATAGGGGAAGGAGGGGATATGGCCTCAGCCGGAGATGTATTTGCCCTGAGCATCACCCGTGCCCCCAGGAACCCGGACATGATCAAACAATACGGAAGTTTTCTCCTGCGGGCCGGAAAGAAAGAAGAGGCTCTCAGCCATTTCAGGGCAGCTCTTGCCCTTGAGCCGGAAGAGGTGCGCAAGTATACAGCCTTCCTTCTGCTTGAGGGCCTCTCCGATGCCGAAATCCTGAAAGTTATTCCTGAAACTGCAGGGTCATATATCACGTTTGCAGATTATCTCGATGCAACAGGCAGTCCGCAACAGGCCCTCTCTGTCTACGAAGAAGCAGCCGCCATGCTTCGCAGATCCGGCAATGAATCGGCCGGCATATACTGGAGGCTGTCTCAGTTTGCAGCAGTCAAATCCCGGACTAAAGAGGCGCTCGGAATACTGCAGCTTGCAGGGGAGCGTTTTCCAAAAGACATCGGGATCAGGCTGACAGTAGCAGATTATTATGAAAAACTGGGCCTCAGAGATGAGGCCGCTGCAGAGTACCGGAAGGTCCTCAGTCTTGACCCTGAAAATAAGAGGGCGATAAAGCAGATCCAGGCAATAACAGGACAGCCCTTAACCGGCAGCAGTCCATCCCCCCAGGCCTCACCCTGAGACATTTTATATTCTGCTGTGCAGTCTCTTTTCCCATGCCCATGCAGTCCTGACTATATATTCAAGGTCGTTGTGAACCGGCCTCCATCCGAGTTCATGCCTGATCCTCGAGGAATCGGCAACAAGCATAGGCGGATCGCCATCCCTGCGGCCAATTTCCCTGACAGGGAAATCAATGCCTGTCACCTGCTTTACTATCCGAATTACTTCACGAACTGAATAGCCGTGGCCATATCCGCAGTTGTAGAGCCTGCTGTTGCCGTTGCAGGACAGATGATCGAGGGCAAGCACGTGTGCATGTATCAGGTCATCAATATGGATATAGTCGCGTATACAGGTGCCGTCAGGAGTATCATAGTCTGAACCGAAAATATTCATTTCCCCACGCAGGCCGAGTGCGGTTCTGAGCGAAACAGTGATCAGATGGGTAGCGTCCCTGTATCGCTGGCCTATCCTCGCATCAGGGTCTGCGCCGGCTACATTGAAGTACCTGAGAGAAACGTGTCTCAGAGCTGATGCATGACTGACGTCCTGCAGGGCCTGCTCAACCATGCGTTTTGATGCACCGTAGGGATTTATGGGCAGAAGGTCCGCCTCCTCCGGCACAGGATTCTGATTTGGGATTCCATACACAGCTGCAGTCGAGGAGAAGATGAATTTATCAACACCATGCCTGATACAGGCCTCGATCAGATTAAGGGCATTGACAAAGTTGTTCCTGTAGTATTTAGCCGGCTCTCTGACAGACTCATCAACAACAATATTGGCTGCAAAATGGACAACTGCCTCGAATTTCTCCCTATGAAAAAGCTGATCAAGCACTTCTGACTCTGACAGATCAGCCACAACCAGCCGGCCATACAATACCGACTCCCTGAACCCTGTTGAGAGGTTGTCAATAACGACCAGATCATGGCCATTCTGACCAAGGGTTCTTACCATATGGCTTCCTATGTATCCTGCCCCGCCTGTAACCAGTATTTTCATGATGCAGTTATTTCCTTTCTCAAAAAAGAAGTGAAGCTATTTAACCATTAATACATGTCTCATTTCCTGCCGGGATGTCCAACAGCGACTAAAATAAATTGCTTTTTAAAGCATTTATTTCTTATGCTATTAATATATATTTTACGGAGGAAAACATGTTGAAAATATCTGATATTGCTGCTGAAAAGGCAAAAGAGATCCTCAAGGCTGAAGGCAAAGAGGGCTGGGGACTCAGAATATTCGTTCAGGGCGGCGGCTGTTGCGGCCCAAGCTATGGCATGGATATAGATGAAAACGCAGCCGAAGGAGACCGGACAGTCGAAAAAAACGGCCTGAAGGTTTTTGTCAATGATGAGGCCTTTGCAAGTCTTGCCGAAAAAGAGATTGATTTCATCAAGACTGAGCAGGGGGAAGGGTTTGTGATAAATAATCTGGGCGGGGCTGCTCCTTCATGCGGAACCGGCTGCGGTTCAAGCTGCGGCAGTTCCTGCGACTGATAATCATCTCATGTTTCCTTTCCAGCGTCCAAGAAGACTGAGGAAGAATGAAACTGTCCGCCGGATGGTGAGGGAAACCTCACTGTCACCGGACGATTTCATCTATCCGCTTTTTGTTACGTATGGCAGGAATGTCCGCAAAGAGATCAAGTCCATGCCGGGCTGTTATCAGGAGTCTGTGGAGATGGCCGTAAAACATGCCAAAGAGATCTATAGCTTAGGCATACCCGCGGTCATACTCTTTGGCATCCCTGAGCATAAGGATGAGACAGGCTCGGCTGCCTTTGACCCCAAGGGTGAGGTGCAGAGGGCGATCAAGGCCATAAAGAATAAGGTGCCTGACCTGTATGTGATCACCGATGTCTGCATGTGCGAATATACGAGCCACGGCCACTGCGGCATTGTTCATAACGGCGATGTCCAGAATGATCCGACCCTTGAGCTTCTCGCAAAGGAGGCTGTATCTCATGCAGAGGCGGGCGCTGATATGGTTGCCCCCTCTGACATGATGGACAACAGGGTAGAGGCGATCAGGATTGCCCTTGATGCAGAGGGTTTTCCTGAAATCCCGATCATGAGCTATGCGGCAAAATATGCTTCTGCCTTTTACGGGCCGTTCAGGGAGGCTGCAGAATCAACGCCTCAGTTTGGAGACCGCCGCTCGTACCAGATGGACCCTGCAAACCGGAGAGAGGCCCTTAAGGAAGTGGCCCTTGATATTGAGGAAGGGGCTGACATCGTGATGGTGAAGCCTGCCATGACCTATCTTGATATTATCTCTGACGTCAAAGAAAGTTTCGATCTGCCTGTTGCTGCTTACAATGTAAGCGGAGAATATTCCTGCATTAAGGCTGCTGCAAAGATGGGCTGGATAGATGAAGAGCGGGCGATGATGGAACTGCTGACCTCGATAAAGCGGGCCGGCGCAGACCTTATCCTTACCTATTTTGCCAAGGACGCCGCAAGAGTTCTGAACCGATAGGCTGCTGAACCTCTTTACCCTATCCAGACGACTTTCTGAAAATCTGACATGCCCTCAACAATATGATTCGTTGTGCCGCGATATCCGACCTTTATCTCTGATTCGAGATTGTAGTACTTAAGGCATGTTCCGCAGGAGAAGATTTCGACTCCCATATCGGCTATCTCCTTAAGTACAGGTATGATTTCGTCGTTTATTGTAGTCAGTTTTACCCCTGCATTCAGAAAGAAGATCGTATGAGGGATCTCTTTTGTCGCCTTCATGGTCTCGAAGAATCCTTTGACCAGTAATCTGCCGATCTCCTCATCCCTGCCTAATGAATCAGCAGCGACCACAAGCATAAGATGCTTATCCGTCTGCTCCATATACCCTCCTGATAAATATAGTGATTATATCACAGATCAATCAGTCGGCCTTAATACTGAACAGAAGTGCAGACAAAAGCAGGTGACAGCCTTTCATTTATGCTGTCACCTGCTGTAAATAGCTGACTTGCAGCTTACCGGGGCGCACGAGGGCTCTGCCCTGAAGGCTGCTGCTCCTGTTCCTCCTGGTCTTTGCCTGCCTTTTTGTCTTTTTCTTTTTTATCCTTTTTTTGTTCTCTATCAGAAGCTGTGGGTCTTGTTGGCTGCTGCTTCTGCTGATTGTTGTCTCGCTGCATCTGCCTGTTAAGGGCAGGCTCCTGCTCCCTCTGTCTCATCCTGGGCAGTTCCGGCCTGTCTTCATCAGGCGTGCGGAGCTCTCTCTCTTTTGTGCGCTCAGGCAACTGGCCTTTCTGTCTTGGTAGTTCCGGCCGACTGCCGGGCCGGTCGGATTGCTCCTGCTCCCTCTTCTGCGAGGAACTGTCAGCAGGCTCTGTCTCGGTGACGTCTCTGTCGCGTTCCCTGAACCTCTCTTCAGGTTTATCTCGCTTTCTTTCCCTCGGTTCCTTGACATCCTTCACACTCATCTGTCTGAGTGGTCTGTCAGGCGAAAATACGGATTTATCCCTTTCCCTTACTATAGGCCTCGCTTCCTTTATCTCCCTGATCCTGATCTCTCTTATCTTTTTTGGAGGTTCCTTGAATCCTGGTATCTCCCTTATGACAGACATTCTGGACTCCCGCTCAGGCTTAATGTCAGGTCTGCCTATAAGAACCTTTTCTCTCAGGAAAGGATTGTCTTTTATCCTTAAGTCAACATGCTTGCCCTTTACAAAGGTGTCGTGATGTACTGCAGTATAGCCATTTTTTACATATATATTTCTATACTTGCTCTTAACAACGACAGTATTTATATTCACATTGATGAGATTCACACTATGAGGTCCGTAATAGCCGTAGCCATAATAGATCTCACGGGGAGCCAATGGCACCCAGGCCACGTATGACGGCGTCCTTACCCACCCAACGTACCCCGGCCCCCAGTAAACAGCGCCCCTTGCAGGCGGAACCCAGAACCAGCCGACAGATGCCGCATATGCCCACCTGCCGTAATGATAAGGCGCCCATCCCCAGGGTTCATATCCTATCCATACATAGTCACTGCCTATCCAGTTCCAACGCCCGTTTCTGTATGGCGACCAGCCTGCAGATATGTACACTGTGGGAGTCCATACATAACCATAGTCGCTGACATAGCGCCACCTTCCGTAGTCGTCAAAGTCGCTCGCATAGGTTTCGAGTTCATCAGGCAGATATCTTGAACTGTAGCCCCTCTGTTCAAACCTGCGATTCCTGTCTGTGTTCCAGCGTTCCCATGCATCAGCCCTGCCAAGGGGAATAAGGTCAGCAAACCCTTCGCCCATCTCAAGAACATTTCCTGCTGTAACTCTTATGCTGCCGCTTCTGCTGTCAGCATAGACAAGGCCTTCATATACCGATATTTCTGTATTGCCTCTTTCTGCAACGTCAATATTAAATGCAGCCCTTTCATAAGCTCTGGCAGAAGACAGCGGCGTGTCTACCTGTATAAGACTGCTGCCTCTTCCCCCTCTGAAGTTTACGTAAGCGCTGCCCTCTGCAAGATAGAATTGTGAAGAATCCCTGCTGACAGCAAGAAGATCAAGGGAAGTGCGTTCATCAAGCCTCACCTGTGTGCCGCCAATAAGCTGCACCTCTGCCCTTGCGCCGTCAGGAACCCAGATGCTGTCACCATCCCTCAGAGGCATGTTCACTGATACAGGAAACCAGTCAGGTGAATCCTCAGACCTGATCTGCACATCGCCTTCCACAAGACTTAGACGGGCATTGCCCAGACCTTCTGCCATGACATATGCAGGGGCCATGATCAGCATGATCACAACTGCCAAGCCTGCGATTTTCAGATATTTCATAATGCGTTCCTCCTTTATTCCTGCGGTTGTTCAACTTCTGCGCTGTTTATCAGAATCATATATGTCCCATTAAAATCATATCCTCTTTGGCCCTATTTCACCAGTATTTTGTGAATGCATTGTGAACTTCATAATGTTTCATAATCAGGCAATTGCATTAGGCCGGGGGCCGCCGTTGCCATAATCGTACTCCTCAGAATGCCGGCCTTCATCTGGTTTGATGTTTCGCCGATCAGGTTCAGGGCAACAGGGCGTCGAGCTTCACCATATCAGGGAATCAATGCGTCTCTTATGCCCATTTTTTTCGCCTCTGAGGTATCATAAAAGATATGAATATGCTGAAGATCATTAAGGATTTCAAAAACAGAAAGATACTGGTCATTGGAGATATTATTCTTGACCACTACATCTGGGGCAAGGTGAACCGGATATCTCCCGAGGCCCCGGTGCCGGTAGTTGAAGTGACTCGGGAGAACTTCCTGCCTGGCGGAGCCGCGAATGTTGCCAACAATGTAGTATCGTTGGGCGGCCATGCAGCGCTTGTCGGCATTAATGGCGAAGACGTTGCAGGGGAGGCTCTTAAGGGCATCCTGGAGCAAAAGGGTGTTGACTGCGAAGGAATCTTTATGGAAAACAGGCCTACAACGGTCAAGACGCGCGTAATAGCCCATAACCAGCAGGTGGTCAGATTTGATCGTGAGGACAGCAAATATGTCGGAGGCAGAATCCTCAAGGGGATCCTTGCCCATATCCAGAGAGTAATCTATGACTTTGACGCAGTTATCATATCAGACTACAAAAAAGGCATGGTTTCCGCGGCGCTGGTCAGCGGAATTCTGAAAAAAACAAAACCAAAGAATATGCTCGTTGCTGTTGACCCCAAAGTCGGCCATTTTGATTTCTATAAGGGCGTGCCTCTTGTTACGCCGAACCTTATAGAGGCTTCTCTCGGCTCCGGGGTAGAGATCAGGGATGATGCATCACTGAATAGGGCAGGCCGAACACTCCTGAATAAATTGTCGCTCAAGGCTGCACTTATTACACGGGGCGAACAGGGGATGTGCCTTTTTGAGAAGAACAAGATCACACAGATCCCCACAGTGGCGCGTAAGGTCTATGATGTTACCGGTGCGGGCGACACCGTGATTTCTGCATTTACGCTTGCCTATGCATCAGGGGCTGACATGGCAGGAGCAGCAATCATAGCAAACCATGCTGCGGGCATTGTTGTCGGTGAAGTCGGCACTGCAGTTGCTTCTGCGGAACAGCTGCTGGAATCGTTCAATCAGAGAACCAGGGATAATGCATACCGGGATTGACGGCTTTTCGCTCAGTACAGCTGGACCGTCACGGACTGTAAAGGCCGTTGCTCTGTATTCAGGCGGTCTGGACAGTACGCTTGCAATCCTTGCGGTGATGAAGCAGGGAATTGAGGTAAAGGCAGTCACCTTTCTGAATCACTTTGGCTGCGACATTGGCGACAGGTCATCATGTTCAAAGAACCCCTTTGCTGCAGCAGAGCAGTTCGGATTTGAAGTGAAACTCTGTCATCTTTCCGATAAATTCATCAATATCGTGAAGAATCCAAAGTTCGGCCATGGCAAGAATATGAATCCCTGCATGGACTGCAGGATACTTATGCTTAATGAGGCAAAGGTATTTATGGAGATGGTCAATGCGGACTTTATCATCACCGGAGAGGTGCTCGGCCAGCGGCCCATGAGCCAGCGCAGGGATGCCCTTGATATAATTGACCGCGAAACCGGGCTGCGGGGCCTTATCCTGAGGCCGCTCAGCGCAAAACTGATGAAGCCTACGATCCCTGAGCAGCGGGGACTTGTGAAACGTGACCTTCTCTACGCCTTTGGCGGCCGCACAAGGAAGCCCCAGATGGCCCTCGCTTCGGAGTTCGGGCTTATTGACTATCCGGCGCCGGCAAGCGGCTGTCTCCTGACAGAACCGAACTATTCGTACCGCCTGAGCGAGTTGTTGGCCTATGATAATAACCCCTCCCTTGAAGATCTGAACCTGCTCCGTGTCGGCAGGCATTTCAGGCTATCAGAGACCTGCAAGCTTGTTGTCGGCAGGGATGAGGCAGAAAATAATGCTATTGTCGCAATTCCTGGAGAAAGAGGAACCTTTCTGAAGGTAGAGGGCCATGCCGGTCCTGTTGCAGTTATCCGGGGAGAGGCAAACAAGGATCTGCTCAGGATAGCGGCATCCTTATGTTCTCGTTATTCTGATGGGAAACATCTTCCGGAACTGATGGTGAAGGTCTGGGATGAAGAAACATCTTTTGTAATTGAAGTACAGCCTGCTGTTCAGCAGCTTATTGATCGCTATTCGGTGCAGCGGCAGGATAAAGGCAGGGTGCGGCAGAATGCCTGAGAATGCAGGTTAGAGTCTTACGGCAACTCCCCGTTGTCTGAGATACTCCTTTGCTTCCTGTACTGAATATTCCCTGAAATGAAAGATCGAGGCCGCAAGGGCGGCATCTGCCTTTCCCGCAGTCAGACCATCATAAATATGTTCGAGGTTGCCGACGCCTCCTGAAGCGATGACAGGAATAGTAACCGCCTCCGAGATAGTGCTTGTCAGCTCTATATCATAGCCGTCTTTGGTGCCGTCCTTGTCCATAGATGTGAGCATAATCTCTCCCGCGCCGAGGCCTTCCATCTTTTTTGCCCATTTAACCGCATCAATCAGTTTCATCTGACGTCCGCCATGGGTCGAGATCGCCCAGATAAGGCCTTTTGCAGGCAGTTCAAGAATAACGTCCTGCAGGGAAGCATCAGAAAACCAGTCTTCACCTGTTGCCTGTTCCATATTGTCAGCAACCCTTTTTGCATCAATCGCAACGACAATGCACTGGCTTCCGAACTTCTCTGCAGCGCGGCTTATAAAATGAGGATCTTTCACAGCGGTTGTATTGATGGAGACCTTGTCACAGCCTGAATTAAGCAGATCCCGAATATCTTCTATGGTCTTGATTCCACCGCCGACCGTCAGCGGCATGAATACGTCTTCAGCAGTTTTCTCGACAATATCAAGGATGATCTTCCTTTTTTCGTGGGAGGCGGTTATGTCAAGGAAGATGAGTTCGTCCGCTCCCTGTTCATCATAGAACTTTGCGTTTTCGACCGGGTCGCCCGCATCGCGGAGATTGACAAAACTTACGCCTTTTACCACGCGGCCGTCCTTTACGTCGAGGCAGGGTATGATGCGTTTTGCAAGCACAACTTATCCTTCAGCTTCCGTCAGTTTTATCGCTTCCCTCAGATCGAGAGATCCGGAATAGATCGCCTTTCCTGTGATAGCGCCCCACAGGTTCGGGATCTTCAGAAGGTTCCGGACATCTTCTATAGTTGCAATACCGCCCGACGCTATGACAGGAATGATGACTGTTTTTGCCATCTTTTCAAGGGCAGGGATATTCGGGCCTGTTAACATGCCGTCGCGGGAGATGTCTGTGTATATAATGCCTCCCACACCGATGGTCTCAACCCTCTCTGCAAGCTCAAACGCATCAATCGAGCTGACCTCTTCCCACCCCTTTACAGCCACCCTGCCGTCTTTCGCATCTATTCCGATAAATACCTTGCCTGGGAACTGCCTGCATGCCTCCATGCAGAAGGAGGGATCTTCTATGGCAGAAGTGCCTATGATCACCCGGTCAATGCCTGCAGAGAGAAGGCGATCTGCAGTAACAATGTCCCTGATGCCGCCGCCCACCTCGATGATCATTTTGACGCTTTTTCTTATCTCCATGATCTTGTCCAGGTTCTTCTGGCTGCCGGTAAAAGCGCCGTCAAGGTCTACGACATGAAGGACCTTTGCGCCCATGGACTCCCATTTTTTTGCCGTCTCTGCAGCATTTCGTGAATAGACTGTGACGGCATCCTTCCGGCCCTGCTGCAGCCTTACGCATACGCCGTCCTTCAAATCTATTGCAGGAATAATAAGCATGTATTACTATAACAAAAAAGTTTTGTTAATTATAGTGACAGCTATTATTTATGAGTCATGAAAAATATATGCGCATATGAGGCTCCGGTAATGAATCGTTCAGGGAGGCCGGCTCCGGCAGGCCTGTTTCTTCCCGCTCTGTTTATGTGTTTGATGCTGTTTTTGCCCGCTTCTGTATCGGCATTTTCAGTGCCGGAAAAACTCATCTTTGACCTGACATGGACAGGCGTAAAAGCAGGAACCGCTGTCCTTGAGATAGTTGATGAAAAGGAGACGCTGCGAGTGGTATCCACGGCCACCTCCGCTCCATGGGTCTCCGTATTTTACAGGGTTGACGACCGGGTAGAGGCAGTGCTCTCCAAGGGAATGTCCGGCATCTTCATTGGTCAACCCAGGAACTACAGGCTGAGGATCAGAGAAGGCAGGCATCGAAAAGACAAAGAGATTGTCTTTGACCATGCGAAGCAAAAGGTTTTTTTCATAGATCATCTCGGCAAGGACAGTAGCCGGAAAGAATATGCTGTTCCCGATAATGTTTTTGATCCGCTGTCTGTTCTTTATTACGTAAGGACTCTGCAGCTTGAAGTTGGCAAGTCTGTCTTTGTGGATATTTTTGACAGCAAAAAACTCTGGAATGTTGAGGTCCAGGTCCTGAAAAAAGAAAAAATCAGCACGGTCCTCGGCGAGGCAGATACCATTGTTATTAAACCCCTTTTGAAATCAGAAGGCATCTTCAATCGTAAGGGAGAAGTTCTGATCTGGCTGACTGACGACCAGAAGAGGATTCCGGTCAGGATGCAGAGTAAAGTCGCTGTCGGAGCCATTACAGCAACCCTGACAGGCGGGAAGTATTGACTTTATCCGGGGAATCCGGTTTTTTTGCAGCAGCGCCATGCTCTCAGACAGAAACGAAGCTTGTTCGTAATTTGTTCTCATTTCAGGAAGCAATTTTGTATACTACCGCTCTGAAGCGCTTGTCATATGAATGGAATGAAGGAGGCTGACCGGTATCTTTCCCTTGCTGCAGATTGTGCTGCATTATAGCGCACCCGCATGAGATGCCTATTGCTTTGATAAGTCATGGATGATATTTTCAATAATCAATCTGCCGGCATTCCGCGCAAAGATATCTCTATATTCTGGCATTTGGCAAAACCCCATTTTGGAAGGCTTGTTGGAGCGCTTGTCTGCGGGCTTGTGCTGTCAGGCATAAACGGAGCAATAGCATGGAGTGTCAAACCGACGATGGACACTTTTTTTTTGAATAAAAACCCTGCCCTTTTGTACCTGTTCCCTATCGGCGTTATAATCCTTTTTTGCTTCAGGGGTATTTTTACCTATTGCAACCACTACCTGATGAGTTCCATAGGAGCAAAGATTGTCAAATCATTGCGACAGGACCTGTATAATAGATTGCTCAGGCTGCCCTACTCATACTACACAAGGACATCGAGTGGGTCTATAGTTTCGAAGACGCTTAATGACATAGGTCTTTTGCAGACTACAGTGGCAAGTACCATCAAGGATTTTATTGTCGAAGGCGGCACAATCATAGTCCTCGCAATTGTCGCAATAACCAGAAAATGGGATCTTGCGCTGCTTTCATTTATTGTTTTGCCTCTCATGATTTACAGCATTGCAAGACTTGGAAAGGTTATGAAAAAGACAAGCATGGGCACGAGGATATTTATTTCAAGAATAACCTCGATCCTTCATGAAACCCTTCAGGGATTGAAGATAATAAAGGCATTCACCATGGAAAGGGAGATGTCGAAACGTAATGATAATGCGTTGACCGATCATTACAGAAATACCATGAGAGAAGTCAGAATAACCGAAGTGTCGTCGTTGATGGCAGAAGTCCTCGGCGGAGTCGGCATTGCGATTATTTTATTTTATGGCGGACATATCGTAATGTCGGACAAGATGACAATTGGTTCATTCTTTTCTTTCGTAGTCGCTATCTTGATGATGTACACCCCTCTTAAGAGAATCAGCAGGGTGCATAATAATTTTCAGCAGGGCAGGAATGTTATTGAACGGATCAGGGAAATTGTATCTGTCGCGCAGGAAAAAGAAGGCGGGATAGAAAAAGAGATCAAAGGACATATCGTCTTTGAGGATGTTTCGTTTAAATATCCCGCTTCCGACGGCTATTCAATCAGAAATATCAGCTTTGAAGTAAAACCTGGCGAGATAGTCGCCCTTGTCGGCCACAGCGGCGCAGGAAAGAGCACGGTTGTTGACCTTATCGCCGGCTTCTGGTACCCGTCAGACGGCGCTATTTATGTTGACGATACGGATATTAGAGACCTCTCACTTACATCTCTGAGGGGACATATGGGCATAGTTACGCAGGATGTTGTTTTATTTGACGATACAATAAAATCAAATATTCTTTTCGGCAAGCCTGATGTTTCAGGCGATGAAGTGATTGAAGCGGCCAAAGCGGCCTATGCCCATGAGTTTATCATGCAGATGCCTGAAGGATATGACACAGAGACAGGAGAGCGGGGGGTGAGACTTTCCGGAGGCCAGAAACAGAGGATCACCCTTGCAAGGGCCATTCTCAGAAATCCTTCAGTCCTGATTCTTGATGAGGCGACCTCTGCCCTTGATACAGAATCAGAACAGAAAGTCCAGATGGCGCTCGAAAAGCTGATGAAAGGAAGGACTACCATTGTTATTGCCCACAGGCTTTCAACCGTGAGAACGGCATCCAGGATTATTGTGATGGAACGGGGAAAAATAGTTCAGCAGGGAGATCATGAATCTCTTCTTTCGCAGGGTGGTCTTTATAGGGAACTTTATGCTATGCAGTTTGAAGGCTCCAATACCGGCAGGTAGGTCTGCCGCAGCCCCCTGGTTTACTGTTTGGACTCCAATATGATTTTGTGACTTAGAAGAGAGACTTCTTTAATCTGTCCTTCAAAGATCTTCTGTTCGCCAAAAAGATTCTTCATATATATCCTGCCTTCTTCCGGCTTCATGATATCCACGTTTTCAAGATAGAGTTCTTCTTTGCCGTCTTTATAGATATAAGCATTAGCTTCACACATGGCCGTTCTCCTTTATCTGCAAGATTACCTGTTCAATGAGATGTGGCAGGGGTTCTTTGTTTCCACCCGCAATCTCTATCCCTTCCTGGTTCAGGGGAAGCAGAAGTTTTCTTGCAGCGGAGGAGACAATCGCAGTTGCCATCCTCTCGGTCACTTCGCCCAACATGGCATTTGGCAGGGCAATGCTCAGCGGCCCGACAATCATATCCACCTTGCCGGAGTTCCAGATGATCGCATTTTCGCCGGTTGCGCCCTTGTTAGCCCGTGACTTCATCATCGCTGTTGTTGCCGCAGCATTGGTGCCGAGCGCGAGGACTTCAATGCGGTCAGAAAATTCCTCTTTCAGCCGCTTCACAACAAGGCTTCCGATGCCGCCTCCCTGGCCGTCTATTACGGCTATCCTGAACATGCTTGAAGTATAAAAGAAGCAGGGGCAAGAGTCAAAACAAAAGCGCAACTCAGCCACACATGTAGTGATATTCCCCCTGTTTCGGATATAATAAATCCGCTTTTCAAGCACTATCGCACTCAGGCAATGAGGGGGTTTGGTTATCAGTAACTTGCCGGACAAAAAAGGTTATTTTGGCGCTTACGGCGGCAGATTCGTTCCCGAGACCCTGATGCCTGCCCTGCAGGAACTCGAATCTGCCTACACTGCCTTGAGAAGGGACAGGGCATTTCATAAAGAGCTGGGGATGCTGCAGCAGACCTATATAGGCAGACCTACGCCGCTTTATTTCGCAAAGCGTCTGACCGCTGAACTTGGCGGCGCAAGAATATATCTTAAACGGGAGGACCTCGCCCATACGGGCGCCCATAAGATCAATAATGCGATTGGACAGGCCCTGCTTGCAAAAAAAATGGGCAAACTGAGATTGATCGCAGAGACAGGCGCAGGGCAGCATGGAGTTGCCACTGCCACGGGCGCCGCACTGGTCGGGCTTGAGTGCGAGATCTATATGGGCTCTGAAGATGTTGCCCGCCAATCGCTTAATGTATTCAGGATGAAACTCCTGGGCGCCAGGGTGCATGAGGTGACACTTGGATCGAGAACATTGAAGGATGCAATCAATGAGGGTCTAAGAGACTGGACAACAAATGTCAGGACAACCCATTATGTTATGGGCACGGTATTTGGACCCCATCCCTTTCCTGTCATGGTGAGGGATTTTCAGTCTGTTATCGGCAGGGAGGCAAGAAAGCAGATACTTGCTTCAGAAGGAAAACTCCCTGACTATATGGTAGCCTGTGTTGGGGGCGGCAGCAATGCAATGGGCCTGTTTTATGAGTTCCTCGATGATGATGTAAAGATGATCGGCGTTGAAGCCGGCGGACGGGGTATTGCCATGGGTGAGCATGCAGCGCGGTTTGCAGGAGGCTCCATCGGCGTACTGCAGGGCACGAAGAGTTATCTGCTTCAGGATGACGGCGGCAATATCTTAGGCACACACTCCGTATCAGCAGGCCTTGACTATGCTGCTGTGGGGCCCGAGCATGCATTTCTTAAAGACACGGGAAGGGTACAGTATGCGTATGCAACCGATGACGAGGCGCTTGCCGCCTTTGACAGACTTTCGATGACTGAAGGCATCATTCCGGCGCTTGAGTCCTCCCATGCCCTTGCAGAGGCAATGAGGCTTGCGCCGAGACTCTCCAAAGGCGAGGTCATCATCGTGAACCTTTCAGGCAGGGGAGACAAGGATGTGCAGCACGTTGCGCGGATAAAGGGTGTGCAGATATGAGATCCCGCGTCAGCAGAACATTTCTTTCTCTCAGGAAACAGAACCGGAAGGCATTCATTGCATACATCATGGCAGGGGATCCGGGCCTCCAGAGGACAAAGGAGATGGTCAGGATCCTCGAGGACTGTGGAGTTGATATTATCGAGCTTGGAGTGCCATTCTCCGATCCGATGGCAGACGGACCTGTAATACAGGCTGCTGCACAGAGGGCGGTTGAGGCCGGCACCACACTGCATATGGTGATAAATCTTGTGGCTGAACTTCGTAAAACAACCGAAATCCCCATTATCCTGATGACCTATTACAATCCTGTTTTTAAATATGGAGAGGCAAGGTTTGTCGAAAACGCGCATGCGGCAGGGGTTGACGGCATTATTGTTCCGGACCTTCCGCCTGATGAGGCAGAGGCGATGATGAAACTCACCCGGAAGAAACCCTTTGATCTGATCTTCCTCCTTGCGCCCACCTCGACAGAACAGCGGATAAAGAAAGTGAGTAAGGCTTCACAGGGCTTTATATATTATGTTTCAATCACCGGCATTACCGGCTCAAGGCTTTCTCTTGATCCTGCAATCGAATCCCATATAAGCAGAATCAGGTCTGCAAGCGATACGCCTATTGCCGTTGGTTTCGGCATCTCAACTCCTGAAGAGGCCTCAACAGTTGCCCGGCTTGCAGATGGTGTTATCATAGGAAGCGCCATAGTCAAAAAGATCAACGAGCCTGACGACGCCATAAGCGCCTATCTTTCCACAATGCGGGATGCCATACGATGAGCGACATGCTCCAGAGAAAACTTCAGCAGGCAAGAACTCTCATGGACCTTTCTGTTCTGATAAATTCGACTCTCGACACCCGACAGATCAGGGAGCGCGCAATAGAGGCTGCTACAGGTCTTGTGCATGCAGAGACCGGCAGTCTGCTGCTGATTGACCGGGAAACGGGAGAGCTTTTTTTTGAGGTGGCGCTCGGCGAAAAGGGGAGCGCTCTCAAGGAGGTTCGCCTCGGCAGGGGACAGGGTATTGCAGGATGGGTAGCCGAGAAGGGCGAAGGCCTGATTATCCATGATGTTGCATCAGAGCCGAGATTTTTTGGCGGCGCTGACGTCAAGAGCAGTTTCCGCACAAAAAATATTCTTTGTGTTCCTGTCAGGACCAAAAACAGCATGCTCGGAGTTTTGCAGGCGATCAATAAGATTGAGGGGTCATTTGACGACGACGACAGGGAAGGCCTCTCAGCGCTCGCCAACCAGGTTGCCATTGCAATCGAGAATGCAAACCTTTATGAGGAACTGAAGCAGACCTTTTACGAAACAGCACAGACCCTCGCAGAAACCATCGAAAAGCGCGACCCCTATACAGGCGGACATACGCGGAGGGTAATGCATTACAGCATAGGAATCGGCAGGGCAATGGGACTCTCCGCCTCCGAGATGGAGCGGCTCAAGTTTGCCGCCATCCTGCATGATATCGGCAAGATAGGAATTCCCGACGCCATCCTGCTGAAGAATGACCGGCTTGAGCCCGATGAAACCATAAAGATGCAGGCTCACACGTCGTATGGCTCGGAAATTCTCGACAACGTGAAAAAACTGCACGAAATTATTCCGGCGGTCAAGGGACATCATGAGAAATATGACGGCACCGGATATCCGGACGGACTGAAAGGGGATGACATAGATCAGATGGCGCGGATCATTGCAGTTGCGGACACCTATGACGCGATGACAACCGACAGGCCATACCGCAGGGCGCTCACCATGGAAGTCGCAATTGACGAGTTGATTAAATATGCCGGCCGGCAGTTTGACAGCAGAGTGGTGGATCATTTTGTCCGGATCCTTCCCACGCTTGGAGAGGGTTCATGAACGTAAAGGTGTTGGGAAGCGCTGGAGCAGAACTGCCGGGTTACAATTCTCCCGCCTTTCTTGTTGACGGCACGGTGCTTCTTGATGCCGGAACCATCGGGACTTCGCTTGGGGAGTCAAAACAGTGGCAGATAAGGCACATCCTTATTACTCATGCCCATCTTGATCATATCAAGGCAATTCCCTTTCTTGCAGACAATATTGTCATCAAGCAGAGGAAGCATAGTGTGACCCTGCGCGGCACAAAAGAAACGCTCAATATCCTCCGCGACAATCTGCTCAATGACAGGCTCTGGCCGGATTTTACCAAAATATCGGCATCCATTGACCCTGTCCTGAAGATGAAAACCGTCGTCCCTGGAAGACCTTTCAGAATCGGCAATTATTCAGTCACAGCTTATTCTGTCAATCATACTGTTTCAGCCGTCGGATATATAATCAGAAATGCGCATGGAAGAACGCTCCTTTATACGGGAGATACAGGCCCTACAGACAGGATATGGAGATCGCCGGGGCGCATACACAGCATGATCATCGAGGTGTCGTTCCCCGACAGCATGAAAGAGCTGGCCATAAAGACTGGTCATCTTACGCCTGAACTCCTTGGCGAAGAAATAGATAAAATGAAGCATCTGCCTGATAAGATACTGATCACACATATCAAGCCTCAATACAGGGAAAAGATCCTTAAGGAGCTTGATGCCATAAGGAAAATAAAGCTGATACCGACAGAGTTAATCAAAGATGGCCGCACATATAAGGTATAATACTCAATTTACTACAGACTGCCGGAACGCTTAAGGAACAGAGAGAAATGGCATGGTTTAAGAAAAGCAAAGAGGCTGTGAAGCCGGAGAAGAAGATCAAGATCCCTGAGGGGCTATGGGTTAAGTGCGACAGCTGCCGGGAGATCATCTACAAGAAGGAAATAGACAAGAACCTGAGGATCTGTCCCAAGTGCAATTATCATTTCAGGATCAGTGCAAAAGACCGCATTAATCTGCTTGTTGATGAAGGAAGCTTCAAAGAGCTGAATGTCGGGTTGGCATCGGCAGATCCCCTGGATTTCAGGGACAAGATCTCGTATAAGGATCGTCTTGAGGACAACAGAAAGAAGAGCGATCTTGAAGAGGCAGCCATATCTGGAGAGGCGACTATAGAGAAGATCCCTGTGGTACTGCTGATGATGGATTTCTCGTTCATGGGCGGCAGCATGGGGTCGGTTGTGGGAGAGAAGCTGGTGCGTGCGGCAGAGACAGCCCTCGAGACAAAGAGGCCCCTTGTTACCGTGGCTTCCTCAGGCGGGGCGCGCATGCAGGAAGGCATATTCTCTCTTATGCAGATGGCCAGAGTCTCTGCAGCCATTGCCCGGTTGAATGAAAACGGGTGCCTCTATATCTCTGTTTTGGCCGACCCGACGTTCGGAGGGGTTACAGCAAGTTTCGCCATGCTTGGCGATATCATCATTGCAGAACCAAAGAGCCTGATAGGCTTCGCCGGTCCAAGGGTCATAGAACAGACAATCAAACAGCAGCTGCCTGATGATTTTCAGAGAGCAGAGTTTCTTCTGGAGCATGGCATGATAGATATGGTGGTTGACCGAAAGGATATGAAGAAGACTATTGGCCAGATCATAGGGAATCTTGCATGAGCTATGAAGCTGAAATAGCCTATCTTTACAGCCTCCGGAAATTCGGCATGAAGTTAGGCCTTGACAACATCAGGAGCCTCCTGTTCGAGCTTCAAAATCCGGAGGCGTCGTTCCGTTCGATCCATGTGGCAGGAACCAATGGCAAGGGTTCGACCTCTGCAATGATCGAAGCGGTATTGAGGACAGCCGGGGTCACTACCGGGCTTTTTACCTCGCCTCATCTCGCAAGCTTTACCGAGAGGATACGGGTTAACGGCAAAGAGATATCAGAGGAAGACGTGGCGTTGCTTGCCGGTGAAGTGCGAAGGGCTGCCGAAAGGATCCCCGGATTCCTGCCGACTTTTTTTGAGGTGACGACTGCAATGGCATTTCTGTATTTCAGGAATATGCGGGTTGCATGGGCGGTCATTGAGGTCGGCATGGGAGGCAGACTTGATGCAACCAATATTCTTATGCCGGAGGTGTCGGTAATAACTCCCATTGATATTGACCATAGCGATTTTCTGGGCGATACGCTTGCCAAAATTGCGGGTGAGAAGGCCGGCATCATCAAGCAGGGCGTGCCTGTAATCACTGCAAGGCAGCATCCGGAGGCAGCCGAAGTGCTCAGGAGTGCGGCAAAGAAGTGTGGGTCAGAGATGGTCGTCTATGGAGAGGACTTTTCAGCCGACATAACTGCTGAGGGGCTTGCCGGCATCACGATCAATTATTACGGAGAAAGGGAATACAGGGGTCTTTCGCTTCAGTTGGCAGGAAGACATCAGGCCCTCAATGCTGCATTGGCTGTAAGAACAGCAGAAGAGGTAATGAAGAGACATCCGGAGCTTGATTGCGACATCAGGAAAGGGATGAGCAATGCCCGCTGGCAGGGAAGGCTCGAGTTTGTGAAGAATGATCCGCCCATGCTTATTGACGGCGCGCATAATCCCCGGGCAGCGGCTGTGCTTGCAGAATACCTCAGCAGGGCTCTTGACGTGTACCGCAGGATTATACTGGTCATGGGAGTGATGAGCGACAAGGACAGGGAGGGGATTATTAAACCCCTGCTGCCCCTTGCCTCGGAAATCATATTTACAGCCCCTGCATACGGCAGGGCTGCATCTCCTGAAGCGCTTGCCGCCGAAGCCTCCGGGCTCGGCTACGTATCGCAGACTGCCCGGACAGTCTCCGAAGCCCTGCAGCTGGCGGAAGAACTTTATACGCCGGGTGATCTTATTGTCGTGACTGGTTCGTTCTATACGATCGGTGAAGTAAAAGAATCTCTTGGCCGGAGAAACTCTCTTGCGAGGTTGAGAGAATGACAAATGCATTAACCGGTAATCATTTTCCGGCTATCAGCCATAAGGTATGCAGGGCAATTTTTCCTGCCATCCTGTTTCTGTTACTTGGCCCGTCAATTCTCGCCCCTCAGTGCTATGCCGCTGATGAGACAACTATTATTGTGTCTGAGACTCTGGGCTATTCGGCGAAACAGAAAACGTATACTGCAGCGGGTTCAGTCAAGATATCCAGGGACTCCATAACGGTTGAGGCCGATGAAATTGTATATATTGAAGAGACCGGTGACGTAACGGCAACAGGAAATGTAAGGTGCGACGATCTGAAGGCTTCTTTTACAGCAAAGAAGGCAGAGATGAATATGGCAAAGAAGACAGGCAAGCTCTATGACGCCGATATCTTCTTCAAGGACGAGGGCTATTATCTTAAAGGCGCAGAGATCGAGCAGAAGTCAGAGAATGAATTTTACAGCAAAGAACCGATCAATGTGACGACCTGCGACGGCCCTGTGGCTGCGTGGTGTATCCAGGGCAGGGAGATGCACCTTGTTGAGGGAGAGCAGATAACCGGAAGAGACATTTCATTCCGGCTGAGCAATGTCCCCCTGTTCTACTTCCCGTACATCTGGGCGCCTCTGAACAACGACAGGAAGACAGGCTTTCTGATACCCTCATTCAGCAGCAGCAGTTCACGCGGCATAGGCGTCACTATGCCATTTTACTGGGCAATAGCGGAAAACAGCGATGCAACGATCACGCTCGATGCCTATTCAAGAAGGGGTATCGGAGCCGGCCTCGAATACCGGCATATAGGGTTGCAGGGATTGCAGAGCTACTGGTGGTTGTACCATATTCGGGACCGCGTCCTGAACAGGGATTTTACGGAATTTAGGGCCCTGCATGATGACCGTCTCTCCGGCAGAACCGGACTGTTGCTGAATGCCAACGTTGTGAGCAAAAAGGATTTCTACCGGGAGACAGGCGGCAACTATGAAAAATATGTGCAGCGTTTTCTGGAGTCTGCTGCCGAGGTAAATATTCCCTTTGAAGATTCGCGCGCGTATCTGCTTGCCCAATACTGGATAGACCTCAAACATGCCACCGGCGATATTGCGCAGAAATTGCCGGAGCTTGGCTATGTCATGAATTATAAGCGTATTGGCAGCCTTCTTGTTTCAGCAGAGGTTTCTGCTGTAAACTTCTGGAGAAAAGACGGGGTTTCAGCCCGCAGACTTGCTCTGTATCCCACTGTGCTGCATTCCGTCGGCAGCGACGTTGTCCTTTCGCAGATCCTTGCCTTGAGGGGTACTGCGTATCAGTTTTATAATGACGCAGGAGCAGACATCAACAGGGAAAAGATTGCAATAGAGTATGACGGCGGCATTCATGCGAGGCTCTTCAGAAAATACGATTCCTTTACCCATATAATAGAACCGACAATTCGGTATCACTACATATCGGAGACGCGGAAGGATCTTCTTCATATCTTTGACGACTGGGAGATCCAGGGAAAGACTTCGAGGCTGGAAATCAGTCTGCTTAACAGGGTCCTTGTCAAAGGCAGGGAAATTATAACGGCAAGGATCACCCAGCCAATAGATATGGACGAAGGCCGCAGAGCATTTCAGCCCGTGGAATTTGAGCTTGCCGCTCAGACGCCTGCTCAGGCAAAGGTCAGCGCAGTCTATGATGTAAAGGCAGGAAAGATACAGGCTGTCAGTTCTGATGTTGCGATACCATTTTCTTCAGGCAGCGTCAGCTTCGGCCAGCGCTATAACAGGCCTGAGGATATCATGGTATTCAGGGCAGGCATAGAAGTCCAGCCGGTGAAGCCTGTTCAGTTCGGGCTGGATGTCCGCTATGATGCAAAGGGGAAAGGATTGAGGCAGGCCGGCGCATATGTGCAGTACGCAGCACAGTGCTGGGGAGTAAGGGTCGAGGCGGTCAAAAAGCCGGGTGATTTTTCCGTACGACTGATGTTTGACCTGTATGGCGTTACAGCCAAACGTCCCGCAAACAGATATGAACCTCTCATCGAAACCCCGAACGCTTTATCGCAGGAAATAAGCCTTTAACTCGCCTGGCCGCCCGGGTCAGCACATATGTCGCGACTGCAGATATGCAGCAATATGCTCTGCCGCTTCTGCAGCTGTTGTGTTGTCTCCATCAATCGTAACCTCCGGGTTGATCGGCTCTTCGTAGGCAACGTTGACTCCAGGCACAGGGTCGCCGCCTGATCCTTTTGCATAGATGTTTTTTGGCGCGCTGTGTGTTTCGGTTCTCTGTTGCTCCCGCTGCCTGCAGGTTTCAGCAGAGCAGCGGAGATAGACCTCTGCATACGAAGGGATCAACTGCCGGGCAAGGTCGCGCCATCTCCTTCTGTTGCCGGTACCGTCAATAATCACATCATGCCCCAATTCAGACAAAACTTTTGCCGAATAGACGATGCTGCGATATACCATTTCCCTTTCCTCATCTGAGTAGGAGGGCCGGGGCGTTACCACCTTTCTGAGGTCATCTGTCCTTAATATGACGAACGACGGATATCTTTGCTTCACTGAATCGGCTATAGTGCTTTTGCCGCTTCCCGGCAGACCGGTGATCCATAGCACCAAACCATTCATATTAACATCTTAGCCTGACATACGACAGATCGCAAGCTGTCTGTGCTGTGTGACAGAATTGCCTTCTGCAATCTCAATTCTTCAGCGGCGACCTGTTTCAGGGAGTCAGACGGGTTCTGGCCGTGGTTCTACAGAGTAAGCAGGGCCTTATGCAGGTCAGCGATAAGCGCTGAGAGCCGGTCATAGTCGAGTGTATCGGGAGTATCGCTGATTTCGTGGTAATTCGGATTGCGGTAGAAGGCCGTGTCTGTGATCATGAAAGCAGGATACCCAAACTTCCAGTAATTCCGGTGGTCAGAGAAGTCTACACCCGGTATTATAGAAAAACCGTTCAGGGTCTCAAGGGGGAATGACGACACTGAGGTGAAGGCAGACCTGACGCTGCCTGAAAAGCGGCGTGAAGAGAAGTTGCCGACAAAGGCGATGAAATTCCCATTGTCAGGATAGGCCAGCCTGAATAAAGACGATGGATAATACTGGCTGCCTTTCTCATCGCAATAATAGCCTAACATTTCGAGCGAAATCATGCCTAAGACGTTTGCGCCTTCACGATGAAGGCTTTCGGCGTGCATATAACTGCCCATATGTTTTGTCATATATGCGGGCGGCTCTTCCAGGCAAAAGGCCACGTATCGCACTGTTCGCCTGAGCGGCCTCTGCCTTGTCAGGCGTGCAAGTTCGAGCAGGGCAGCGACGCCGCTGGCATTATCGTCAGCGCCGGGCGTGCCTTCGCATGAGTCATAATGGGCGCCGACAACAAGCATCCCGTCTGCCAAGGGTTCAATGCCCGGCAGTTCGGTGATGATATTTTGATACGTATTGCCCCTGAATTTGAAGGGCTGGCGTGATGTTTCGCATCCGAATTCCCTGAGCCGCTGCTCGATGAAGTCGGCTGATCCGGCTAATTTGTCCACATCCTTCCAGCATCTTTGTCCTATGGTACCGGCAAGGAACCTGACGGTTTCAACTGTATTCTTCTTTATTATATCCATAGATCAGCAGCCCATTTTTTTTCTGAGGGTAAGCCTGCTGATGCCCAACAAACGGGCTGTCTCTGACTGGTTCTCCCGTGTGTGAGCAAGCAGATAGGGCAGGAGCGCCCTGTCCACCTCTGCATGCAATGAATCGTAGATATTCCGGCTGTTCTTTGCAAGGGATTGCCTCACATATGCCACGACCGCCGCGCCGAGGGATTGATCTGCATCAGGGCCGGCTGAGGTTATTGCGATGCTGCCCAGTTCTTTAAGCTCATGGGTCGTGAGATAGGGCGTTCGCGCCAGGGCAAGCGCTGACCTGATCGTGTTTTCGAGTTCGCGTATATTTCCGGGCCAGTCATGCGAGCCGAGTCTTTTTGCGAACTGTTTCGTATACCCCCTGATCTGATGCAATGCCGTATGTCTGTAACGGTTCAGGAAGAACTGGACGAGGGCAGGGATATCCCTTCTGCGTTCCCTGAGCGGTGGGATATGGATCGTCGTTACCCTTAGCCTGTGATACAGATCTTCCCTGAATCTGCCCTGCCTTACCATCAATTCAAGATTTCTGTTGGTGGCTGAAAGCAGACGCACATTCACCTGCAGTTCCCTGGTGCTGCCTATCGGATAAAAGGTCTGGGTCTGGAGGAATCTGAGAAGCTTTGCCTGCAGAGGCAGAGGCAGTTCGCCAACCTCGTCAAAGAAGACAGAGCCCTCGTCTGCTATTTTTAGCATGCCCTCTTTTGAAGCAAGCGCCCCGGTAAAGGAGCCCTTTTCAAAGCCAAAGAGTTCTGACTCAAGCAGGGCCTCAGGCACTGCAGCGCAGTTTACCACCACAAAGGGCTTTCCAAAGCGCGAGGAGAGCTGGGCTATTGATTCGGCGATAAGTTCCTTGCCCGTGCCTGTTTCTCCGGTTATCAGCACAGGCGCATCCACCTGGGAGAGCCGGGCCAGTTTTTTGCAAACATCCATGATGATCGGTGAGTGGCCCACAATAGCGCAGGTCGGTGTAGGAGGCAGCAGGGCAAGGGGGATGTTGTCCCTGATCTCATCGCTGAATTCCCGCAGTTCCTTCAGCAGTCCTGCAACTGCCTCCTGAGACAGTGGCCTATGCAGCACCTCATACGCGCCGAAGGTAGCAGCTTCCATTACAGGGGCTGTCCTTTTTTGGCTTGTGACTGCGATAACAAAATGGCCCTGGCAGCTTTCCTTTATGGAGCCTAATTTGACGGTGTCAGTATCAATAAATATAAAGGCCCCCTCCTTTTCAGGCAGACGATCACGTATCCGGCAACCTTTTTCAAGCACGCCTGACAGTTCCTTGAGGAACAATGCATCTTTTGTCAGGGCAACGATCTGTTGTTCTGTGGCCATGTATATATTATATACAATATGGTCATTAAATAAGCAATAAAATTTGTCTTAGCCTGCGTAACATCTTGATTTAACAGAATTCTACTGCTGGCACAGAGTTTGCCACTAAAGGCATGAAATCTTATAAAAGGAGAGTGACCTATGGATGATGCAAAGATATACAACGTATGCCTGATGAGGGTTAAGCACCAGATCCTGAAGGCCAACGAGAGGCTCGGCAATGGTCTGGCGCCCGATGGAGGCATATTCCTTGAGTCGTACAACACCGGGGATCCTGATGAAATCATTGATATCCTCGAACTCTATGATCTTCAGGACAGGACTCCTTCAGCTTTGGAAGCAAAGCTCGAGGAGCTGGCTTATACTGTCTCAATTCTTGTCAAAGAAAAGATAGTATTTGCGTATGACGGGAAAGGCAACCTTGGGCTGAAGTTCAGCCCCAAAGAATCCTCTTCAGTGCAGTGTTACGCAGCTGAAAAGGAACTCATTGCAGCATAAGTAAAGAGGGAGCCGTTCAGAACGGCCAGAACCTGCTGACCTTACGGGTGTCAATGCCGCGGTACCTGCCCTGCTTAAGAAGGGCGATGAAATTGTCGTAGGTGACCATATCAAGAAACTCAGTGTAGCATGATCCGGTTTCCCCGGCAGCATGAGCATCTGAACCTCCTGTGAAAGGGAGGTTCAGTGCCTCTGCTGTAATGACCGCCTTTTTGTTGAAGGCATGCATGTTGCAACCATTGTATCCCTCAATGGCGCAGAGCCCGGGAAGATTACGGATCATATCGCCTATGCTGTTGACTCCGCGATAAGGGTGTGAAGGTATCGCAACTCCGCCTTGTCTGTTTACGATCCTGATCAGGTCTGCGATTGGGGTATCCTTGATCGCGAGCCTGTCTGTATTTACTCCGTACACAAGGCAGTGGCCTTCAGGTGAAGAAAACTCAACACCCCTGAAGAGCATGATCCGACCGCCGTATTTTTCGCGCAGGAGTTCGACACATTCCGATGCCCCATAATAATAATGTTCTGTAAAGACGATCCCGTGCAGGCCGCGTCTAACAGCCTCCAAAACCACTTCTTCAGGATCGGTCGGATTGTCGCCGCTGTTTTCCGTATGAAGATGAAGATCAATATTGCAAGGCATATATTAGAATAACTTTGAAAGCAGGGCAGGCACAACTGTTTCGACGCGCAAAATACGCTTGCCGAGGCTGACAGGTCTGAATCCGAGAGCAACAAGCTTCTCCACTTCGTACTGGATAAAACCTCCCTCCGGCCCTATCGCAAGCGTCACCGGTTGACCCAGACCCCGCGGACAGGGCTCTTTTGCTGTGGGATGGGCTGCAAGCGCAAGTGAACCCCTGATAATAACCGGAAGTTCATCCTCCACAAACGGTTTAAACAGGGGTCTCAGCAGAACCTCAGGCATGACCGTATCTTTTGCCTGTTGAAGTCCGAGGGCCAACAGTTCATCCAGTCTTGCTTTCTCCAGGAGCGGACTTTGCCAGTAGCTCTTCTCGACGCGAAAGGTGTTTACCAGAACTATCTTCTTCACTCCCATGGATGATGCAGCAATCAATATGCGCTTCAGCATCTTCGGTCGCGGCAGCGCCAGGATGAGCGCAGCAGGGAGCGGCTCAGGCGGCTGCTGATCAAGATCCAGCTGCATTGTCAGGGCATCCGGCGTCAGTCCGGTTACCCTGCCTTTGCCGATTGGACCGTTCAGCAGCCCGACAGAGAGGCTGTCTCCGACAGACGCCTTATGAATCTCGATGATATGTCTTAGTCTGAGGCCCTGCAGCTGAACGCAGTTCTGTCCGGTGAAGTCGCTCTCAGAAAGAAGGATCAGGTTCATTCTGCAATGGCGCGCCCTGCGCTATTGAGTTCCTACTGCCCCCATTTGTCATGAAAGACGATCTCGTTTAGAGGCTTACGGACAGGACTTCCTGCCTTATCCTCAAGCGGATAACCGACCGGAAACAGACCCACAATCCGGATATGCGACGGAATGCCGAAGAGTGCCCTCAGCTTTTCCTCTTCGAATACACCGACAAAGACAGTGCCGAGGCCGAGGCCGCGGGCTGCAAGCCAGAGGTTCTGGCAGGCGATGCCAAGATCTGCCATATAGTAGGTCTGATCCCACAATACCCCGGACTTTGCCGGATCGGCACAGGCAATGATAACAACAGGAGCCTCTGCCAGGGCCTTTTTGGCAGGATTTGCCTTGTATCCCTTGGGCGCAAAGAATGCCTCGACATAAGAAAGTTCGCTGATCCTCTCCTTTGCCGCCGCAGCCTTCACAACGATGAAACTCCAGCACTGCATATTGGCCCATGAGGGAGCCACACGAACGGCCTCGAGCAGCTGAAGCAGCTTCTCATCCTCAACGGGCTTATCCGAAAATTTCCTCACACTTCTTCTTGTCCTGATCGCCTCAAAAAGTTCCATGCAATACCTCCCTGTATTTTCTCCTGAACTGCGCAATTGATGTTTATTGATGATTACACTATAGCACAACCTGAGTCTTTCCCGTTTTTCTGTTGTCATTGCTACATTATTGTATTAGATAACAATAGTGTAGCAACAAGAAGGCTGAACTATTCAACGATATCAAGGAGTTATCCGATGGCACGGTTCTGGCAATACAATCAGGATAAAGGAGGTGCGATGGAACGGGGCAGCAGAAGATCTTCATGAAGACAGAGAGCAAAAGCAAGAATCGCATTGAGCGATAAATAACATAACGCAAGGAGTGTGGAAGATGAAAAAGACAAGACTCGCAATAGTAATGACGGTGATGGTATTTCTGGGATTAATGGCAGGCAGAAGCTCTGCCGAAGAGCCGAAGGTGTCTGGGTTTGCGTCGCTGGATGTGGTGAGCAGCTATGTTTGGAGAGGCATCAAGTCAACGCCGAACATTGCTGTTCAGCCCTCGGTCGGCATTTCCTACGGCGCGTTCAGCGCCAATCTTTGGGCAAATTATGATGCCAAAAATTCGAAACATACCGAGACTGACCTGACAATGGATTATGGTTTTTCATTCGATAAGCTATCCCTGAACGTCGGATATATCTATTATGCCCTTGAAGGGCTGAATGACACTCAGGAGTTCTATGCAGCTGCCGGATATGACACCCTGCTGAAGCCGAAACTGGCTCTGTTCTATGATTTTGATGAAGGCAATGGGGCGTATATCGTAGCTTCCGTAGGACACACCCTTGAACTGGCAACAGATATCCCGCTTAATCTCGGCGCCTCAGCCAGTTATAACCTTAATAACAGGATTATGGGCAGTCCTGACGGCGTGAAGGCAGATTTCAGTAATTTTTATATCGCTGAACTGACTGCGTCAGTCAGTATCCCTGTGGCAAAAAATATCAGTATAAGCCCCAAATTCGCTTATGCCTTCGCGCTCAGCGATGATGCGAAAAATGCGATCAAGGCAGTCAACTACGGCGACAGCAGTTCGACATTGTATGGCGGGATTAATATCAGCCTGAGCTTTTAGCCGGCTGGAATGAAAAGGAGGTTCACCATGACAAGGTTTATCATTATCACGGTTTTATTGAGCTCTCTGATGTTTGCGGGCATGGCCTTTGCCGAAGAGGTGAAGCCGGCTGAAACTCAGGCAGCACTGACTGAGGCATCAACAGAGATGCCGGCTGCAGCAGAGCCGGGGATTGACACAGGCGACACAGCCTGGATCATAGTGGCAACGGCGCTGGTTATGCTGATGACGATTCCGGGGCTGGCGCTCTTTTACGGCGGCCTTGCAAAAAGCAAAGATTCCCTCAATACAATGGCCATGTCCTTTGTGGCGTTCTGTATCGTAAGCATGCTCTGGGTTGCCTTTGGTTTCAGCTTTACCTTTAGCGGGGATATCGGCGGGTTTATCGGTGACGGTGCAAAGATCTTTCTGAAAGGCATTGGCCCTGACAGCATCAGTGATCTGGCAAAGACGATACCTGAGCATGTATTCATCGTATTTCAGCTCACCTTTGCAGCGATAACTGTTGCCCTTGTAAGCGGCGCGTACATCGAAAGGATAAAATTCCCGGCCTGGATGCTCTTTTGCATATTGTGGTTTGTCCTGGTCTATATCCCTGTAGCGCACTGGGTATGGGGCGGCGGATTTCTGAGCAAGATGGGCGCCCTGGACTTTGCAGGCGGAACGGTTGTGCATATCAATGCCGGAGCTGCTGCGATTGTCGGGGCGCTGCTCCTTGGCAGGCGCAAGGACAAGACGCTTCTGCCGGGCAATCTTACGCTTGTGGTTATCGGCGCAGGGCTCCTATGGTTTGGGTGGTTTGGGTTTAATGCAGGCTCTGCGCTGGGAGCAAACGGACTCGCGGGAACGGCCTTTATCAACACCAATACTGCCGCCGCTGTTGCCGCGCTTTCCTGGATGCTGGTCGAATGGATGCATTCGAAAAAGGCGACTGTGCTCGGATTGGCATCAGGCGCAGTAGGCGGACTCGTTGCGATCACCCCTGCGGCAGGTTTTGTGAATATAGGCGGCGCCATCTGCATCGGTATAGCCGCAGGCGTCATACCCTTCTTTGCTGTGGCATATCTGAAGCCGAAGCTCGGGTATGACGATACGCTTGACGCCTTTGGCATCCACGGTGTCGGAGGAACAATCGGAGCCATAATGACAGGAATCTTTGCGGACCCCGCAGTCAATGAGGCGGGCAGGGGTCTGCTTTATGGAAATCCGGGCCTGGTCTGGACGCAGACTGCGGCCTCACTGATAACCTTTGCGTACAGCGCGGTCGTAACGTTTGTAATCTTCATGATCATTAAATATACAGTTGGACTGCGCGTTGATGAAGAAGATGAGGTCATAGGTCTTGACGAAAGCCAGCATGGCGAGAAGGCCTACAATTTGTAGAATATGACGGGTGCGGAGGTTGGGGCCTGCTCTTTTCGGGCTCATAACCCTGATCTCCGGCCCCAACTACCAGATGAGGAGGAAGCATTATGAAAAAGATAGAAGCGATCATAAAGCCGTTTAAGTTGGACGAAGTTAAAGATGCCCTTAATGCTCTCGGCATACAGGGCATGACAGTGACGGAAGTGAAGGGCTTTGGCAGGCAGAAGGGGCATGTAGAGCTCTACCGCGGCGCAGAATACGATGTGTCGTTCATTCCCAAGATTAAACTGGAGATCGTTATTCCCGAAGAAATACTCGACAATGCGGTGAAGACGATAATCGAGAAGGCAAAGACGGGCAAGATCGGCGACGGCAAGCTCTTTATATCATCCCTTGAGCAGATCATCAGGATCAGGACCGGCGAGACAGGCGAGGCAGCCATCTGAACAGGGGCATGGTGGATGTGCGTAATATCCCGGACGCAAGTCCGGGATTAATGCGGTATAAACTTCATAATGCAGACGCACCGGCTCAATGCACGGCAGAGCGATGCATTGAGCCGATGAAAAAGAAAAACAGGGTGCGTCATAGTTTTTGGGATACCGACTTTTGTCTCAGTAGACCTCAGAGAAGTGATTTCCCTGAAACGAGTAGGCAGTCAAATCTCTTCTTTTCCAGTGAGTCAACAGCTTTGGCAAGGCTATAATCTGTTCACTTCTTTATACAACTGGAAAAAACGTTCCTCGGATTTATTTGTGCCGATCAGAATCAACTCATTGGCCTCAGCAAATAATACATTGGGATCAGGATTGATGACCATTCTGCCCTGGTGTCTGATGGCGATAACACTGCAGCCGGTTTCCGCCCTTATATTGCTTTCTGCAAGAGATCTTCCAACAAGGGAAGGATGCACAGTGACGCGAAACACGTTGAGGCCTTCAGCAAGCATCAACAGTTCTCCCGGCATCAGGAGATTAAGGATCATATTTGCGGCCATCGAGGCATAGGACATTACCAGGTCAGCCCCGGCTGAGTGCAGCTTTGTTATGTTTCGTTCAAAATTTGCCCTGCTGATGATCTGTATGTCAGGCCGAAGTTTGCGGCAGTAAATAGTCAGATAAATATTGGTGGGATCATCGTGCGTTGTAATCAGGATCGAGGGGGCCTCCTGAATGCCGGCTCGCATCAGGGTATTGATATCCGCAGCTCTTCCCTTGATGTAGTGTTTATCCTGCGCAAGCCGTTCATTCTTTTCGATAATGCGGTAATCAATTCCTCGTTCTTTAAGCGCCTCTGCAGCAGCGCGTCCGACGCGGCCTCCTCCAAGTATCAATACAGGTGCGGGCTGCTTTTCCTGATAATGACCGAATTGCTCATCTTACATCCTGAGTTGTTCAGCAGACCCGGCAAGCAGCATAACGGTGGATGGACTTATCAGCGTTTTTGCCCCGGGTATTTCGAACCTGCCCCGCTCCCATATGCCTACAACTGTTATCCCTATTGTTTCGGGCAGCCTGCATTGTTCGAGAGTCTTTCCGACAAGCGGGGTTCTCATTGCAGAGGCCTCTGCAATGAGCAGAGAGTCTATGACGCCGATGACATTCGCCCTGCTGATGCTTCCGAGCACTCTTCTTGCCAGAGACTGCCCGAGCATCTTCATGAACTGAAAGACATGAGTGCTTCCGGCAAGTTCAAGAATGTCCACCGAATCGTCAAGATCCACATTTGAGACAATAGGGATTTCAGCCGACGCCTCCCGCACTGTGGAGGCGATATTTGCATTCATCATATCATCAGTGTTGACGACCACGAGGGCTGCCCTTTGGGCCCTGACATGTCTGTATGTCTCTGCATTGTCAAGTTCGCCCAAAACTACCCTGTAGTTCATATCGTGCAGTTCGAGGGCCTTCTGCGTATCCTGTATGATAATCACATATTCGTAATTGAAATGCTTCAGTCTTTCGATCAAATTAATGGCCACAGGGTCATAACCTGTCAATATGATATGCCCCTGAGAGTCCTCGGGCAGTTCACGCGGAGTCCTTGATCTGTTCTGGAATTCCATCCATGGCAGATAAAAGACCTGTATGAATATAAATGGAAGCATTGTGAGCAGGAATATAACGCCTGATATCAGAACAATTATAGAGAATACTTTTCCAGGGTCAGAGGTGAAGGTTATATCGCCAAAACCCAGGGTTGACATGACTGTCAGCGTCCATTACAGACCGGTCACCCAGCTGTAATCCCTGTTTTCAGCAAGCATCAATACATGAAACAGGATGCTGTATATGGTAACCATGGCTATGAGGGCAAGAAAGAATTTGAGCAGCGCCTTTATGTTTCTTTCCTGTTTTCTTGGCAGGAGATTAAGGAGTTCGCCGAAAATCAGCTTCATATTATTTCCTTCATTAATATTCCGGCCCTGCCCTCAGGATCAGGTGTAAAAGTATAGTCCGCCCTGTTTATCCGGCTTCTCATAAAAGGTAACGGCCCTGTATAGTGAAAAGTCACTGCCATGACCTGAAGTATACAGGATATGATCGAAGATATTTCAGATTGATTGCAGGTCAGGCAAGGATTTACCCTTTCTTGATGATCAGGAAAAATATGATTCATCCCGGGATTATGCTGGAGAGGAAAAAATAATCCTGAGGGGGAGGGAAAATGCCTCCCCCTCAGATCATGATGATTTACATCTCTTTTATTTCGATGCACTTATCAGGGCAGACTTCCACACAACTCATGCAACCAACGCATTCCCCTGCCTGATAGGGATCGGTCTTGCCGTTTGAGCCCATCTGATAGACCTGAACAGGGCAGATATCAACGCATTCTCCACAACCGGTGCAGCAATCCATGTTCACATTGACTAAAAACATTACAGCCTCCTCATAAAAAGTGTATTAATCGACAGGTGTTACCACTGCCATGACTACAAGTTTGCTGTCTTTGTCTGCCCTGAAGCCGTGTTGCACCATCGGATCGCACAGCAGGCAGGTCTTTTCATCCGCTTCAACTTCTTCCTCTCCTATGATAAACGTTCCCCTGCCTTCAACGCAATACATCAGCAGCCTCATAGGGGCCTTGTGGGGCTTCAGCTCCTGGCCTGACTCCAGGCACATGAGCGCGACCCTCATTTCAGGTTTGTCCGCAAGCATTTCCCTGCTGATCCTGTCCGGATAGAATGTGATGAGTTTTTTGAGATCAAGTATTTCCATGTCAGCCTCCTTTATTGGGTATGGGAGTATTGTCCTACAAAATGCAGAGAAAGGCTATGACAAAAGTCATATGGGCAGGATAAAGGCCAAAACCTGAATACCTGAAAAAATATATTGACAGCACGCTCTTTTTTGCCTATTATGCCTTTATTAGATAGATTTTTTTGGGGGGGGTAAATGTCAACCGCGGAGGGGAGCGGATTTCAATTTCAGTTGTCGTTTCTCTGTCTGCCTATTCATTCCCTCAGCTTATTTAATCACATGGATCATATCTCTGCCACAAGCAGGGAGTTCTATGCCTTAGCCTGCCTGCTTATGGGCTATCTCAATGGCCCAGGACGCGGGAGAAACGATCTTGATAAAGGGGATAATTCTTCGTACAAACCACAGACAGGGAAGGGGGACAACATGGCGAAGTTTGGATTATGCGTCGGCATTAACGACTATCCGGGGACAGGCAGTGACCTTGCGGGCTGTGTCAATGACGCAAATGACTGGGCTGCTGCACTCAAGGACAGAGGCTTTGCAGTAGAGACGTTATTTGACAGGAGGGCAACAGGGAAAGGCATTCGTGCGAGTATAACGGCCGCACTGGGAAAGGCGAAGAGCGGCGACAGTGTAGTGATCCAGTATTCAGGCCATGGCTCCTTTGTGCCTGATGATGACGGCGATGAGCCTGACGGCACAGACGAATGCATCTGCCCTTATGACATCGGGACAAAGGGGCCGATTACGGACGACGAGCTTTTTGAGCTGTATAGCGCCCGGGCGCGCGGGGTAAGGCTCCTTGTCATATCAGATTCCTGCCATTCCGGCACGGTTGCGAGATTTGCGCCGATCACAACCCCTCCTACCATCAGCGGGGCTGCTGCGCCCCAGAGGAAGGTCCGTTTTCTGCCGCCTGCGGTCTATCTCCCCAAGAAAGATATGGCAAAGCTCGGATCGAGGCGTGCAAGACGCATATCGAGCCCTCCCGGCAGGTATGCAGCGCTTCTGATGGCAGGCTGCCAGGACAGTGAATACAGTTATGACGCCTATTTTCAGGGGAGGCCCAACGGCGCCTTCACCTTTGTTGCGCTGAGGGAGCTTAAGAAACTGAAGCCTGATGCCACATACCGCGACTGGTTCAATGCGATCAGAAAGGCGCTTCCCTCGCAGCAGTATCCGCAGAGTCCGAATCTTTACGGATCCAAGACCATGATGAAATGGAAGGCGTTGGGGTGAGGAATTCATTTTGATCTATTTCTAGGCAAAGAAGAAATCGCTTCTTTACGCAAAGCTCGATTTCGTGAAGAAGACGAAATGGGGAGGGTTTTTGAAGGGGGCTTTGAAGAGTGTGAAGAGGAGAGAAATATAGGAGCGCTGCAAGCAAACGAACGGAGGTAAGCCATGGGAAAGACGTATAAGCAGATGGATAAATGGAGCAGTGAGCAGGTTGCTGAGTTCAAAGAGCAAGGCCGCAGGCGCCAGGTCAGCGCGGTGCGGACTCTTAAAGCCGCAGAGCCTGTTCAGCTTGTCGCCGAGGGCGATTCCTGGTTTGATTATCTGCCGGGCACCGACATTATCGATTGTCTCAGAAATTATTACAACTACGAGATAGATAATTACGCGCATGTTGGAGATACACTTGAAAACATGATCTACGGTACCGGAATAAACAGGAAGTTTCAGAGGACTCCACCATCAATAGATATGGTCTTGAAACGACTGGGAGAGGTGAAACCAAAGGTCTTTCTTTTTTCAGGTGGCGGTAATGATGTAGCAGGTGATGAGTTTGAATCCTACCTGAATCACAAACTATCCGGACTTGCCGTTTTACGCCAGGATTTTCTGGGCCAGATGATCAACGTTATCTTCAGGAAGTATTATGAGGATCTTATACAAAAGGTTGCAGCGGTATCGCCTGATACTCATATCATAACGCACGGGTATGGCCGCACAGTTCCTACCGGCGTGGGAGTGGATTTTCTGGTCTTTACCTTTGCAGGTCCATGGCTTAGACCTGCCCTCGCGAAGAAGGGTATCTTTGATACTGTTGAGCAGAGGAAGACGGCCTTTGCGGTTATCGACGCGTTCAATGACATGCTTGCTGACGTTGCTGCGCAGAACGCCAGGTTTCACTGCGTGGATCTGAGGAAGATGATTGACCCGGACAATGATTGGGTCAATGAGCTCCACCTCCACAATAGTGCATATGCGCGCGTGGCAGATCGTATTCATAGGGAGATACAATCACTGCCCTGAACTCGACAGCTACGGAGGCGTTTTAATGTGCTGGCTATCCATGAGCTGTCATGCCGAGCGGAATGAAGTCTGCCGAGCCGTCTGTGAGTTCGTTGAGAACCTGCTTGACAGGCAAGGAGAGCATAAGAGGTTTAATGATATAATGGACAATAAGAAAGGAGGTTTCTGTCATGAAATTCAATATAATGCTTGAACCTGCTGAAGATGGAGGCTTTAATGTGTCAGTGCCGGCCCTGGATGGCTGCTTTACCCAGGGCGATACTGAAGATGAAGCTATTGCCAATGCCAAAGAGGCAATACACGCCTATCTTGAAGGTCTTGAGAAATTAAATCAGATTAAATCAAAACCTAATGTCGTAGTAAAGGAAGTGGAGATGGCTCTTTGAGCAAGACATTCTCGGGCAAGGATGTCGTCAAGGCGCTGAGACGAAAAGGCACGGTAAATTTGTTCTGGCATTTTCATATTGCTGGGCGAAGAGTATGAGAAGCG
>CAYUNK010000015.1:0-46368 GCA_964446125.1 uncultured Nitrospiraceae bacterium
CCCTACAACGATTTTCAAGACCGTCGCCTTCAACCGCTCGGCCACCTCTCCGGGAGGTTATTATAACAGAAAGAACCCTCATTTATGATGGTTTAATTTCAGAAAAATGTTAATATTCCTTGGATTGACTTTTATCCGTAAATTTATTAAATTCTCTAAAACAGCAAGGGGTATCGTATGAATAGTTCGGTAATACAGCTTATTCTCAGCTCGGGATATATTGTAAAGGCGGTTCTCCTTATCCTTATGCTATTTTCCGTTGTGTCCTGGGCGATCATTTTCTTTAAGCAGAGGTATTTCTCTCTGGCAAACAAGGAGTCTGACCAGTTTCAGCGCCTTTACCGCAAGAACCGGAACCCCAAATCACTTTTCCAGGAGACGCGGGGCCTTATGCTCAGCCCTATTGCCAACGTATTCAAGGCAGTTTATGCTGATGAGGCGAATAAGGACAAAAACGAGATAAAGCGTCTGCTCAGAAGATATGAAACCCTTGAGTCGGTAAAGCTCGAAAAATATCTTAATTTCCTTGCCACCACCGGCTCTACCGCACCATTTATCGGTCTCTTCGGCACGGTCTGGGGAATCATGAATGCATTCCAGGGGATCGGCACAGCCGGCTCTGCCTCTCTTACTGTTGTTGCACCCGGCATAGCTGAGGCTCTTATTGCAACGGCTGTTGGCCTGGCTGCAGCTATCCCGGCTGTTATTGCCTACAACTATTATCTCAGCATGTCCAGAAAAATGATCATAGAGATGGAGGATTTCTCTGAAGATCTCCTCGAACTCTTTGCGAAAGACCCGCAATGAAGACAAACAGAAACAGATCTGTAATGTCGGAGATCAACGTAACGCCATTTGTTGACGTTATGCTGGTTCTTCTTGTCATCTTCATGGTGACAGCGCCGCTTATGCAGCAGGGCGTGGACGTCAACCTGCCGAAGGCAAAAGGAAAAGATCTGCCCCCTGACGAAAGGATTTCCCTTGTCATAAAAAGGGACCGGACTGTTTATATGAATGACACCCCGGTCTCCCTGGCAGAGATGAAACATAAACTCGAGGCCATAAGCAAACTGAACCCGAATGTTTTTCTGAAGGCGGACAAGGATGTGCCGTATGGGCTGGTGGTTGAGGTAATGGGCGAGATCAAGGAGGCTGGAATAGAAAAGCTTGGGATGATAACCGAACCCAAGCTCGATCTGTAATGAGAGGGCCGAGCCTTCAGTGGACAACAGGCCTCTCCGGCGCGCTCCACATCACCTTTGTTCTTATGGCGTCTCTTTTCTTCAATAATTCCCGTGAGGTCACGATACCTTCTCCGTATGAGGTAAGCCTTGTGGGGCTTTCAACATCTTCACAGGCTGGCGCGCCTGCTGAAAAGATTACAGTTGAGCAGCCGGAGACGAAAGTGGCCGAGGTTGCGCAGGCAAACAACAGCGATATGGACAGAATAGACAGAAACGCTGATTCGAAACGTCTTGAGGACCGTATTGCAGCGCTCGCCGCAAAAAAAAAGGCTGAGCGCTCAGTGAAAAAAAGTGAGACAATAACGGTCGGACGCCGGACGGCTCCATCAATAACAAGGCCTGTGCAGGGAACCGATGTTGGTTCAGGAGTTCCGGGGAGCGGCACGTATGAAGACCTGATCGCGCAGCGTATCGGACAGGAGATCGAATTTCCCGAAACCGGTGAGACCCAGCTTGTGACTGTTATACTGGTGAAAATCAGGAAGGACGGAGAGGTCACGATCCAGGGCATCGAAAAGAGGTCAGGCAATGAGCGCTTTGACAGGGTTGCGCTCAGGGCCATCGAAAAGGCGAGTCCGGTGCCTCCTCCCCCTGCAGAGATGGAAATAGGATTAAGACTGCATCCTTATGGAGCAAAGCGATGAATGACACTCAGGCAAACGGATCGAATCGAGACAGGATCTGCAGCATCCTGGGGCAGGGAATGCTGTCAGTATTCCTTGCGCTTGTTTTTTCTGCAGTGCTTCCTCTGGCTTCAGATGCGAAGATATATATTGATGTTCATGCCCCTTTTGCAAAAAAACTTCCGGTTGCAATCTATGATCTCGAAGGTCCGCAGGGCAGGGAGATCTCTGATATCATCAGGGAAGACCTGGGTTTTACCGGTCTTTTTACGTATATTGACAAGGCTGCTTATATAGAGACGGCTGCGCAGGAATTCAATCAGCAGAACTGGAGACCCCTCGGCATAGAAGCTGTAGTCAAGGGAGTGGTTGCCGAAGGACAGAAGCTTGAGGTCTCAATAACTGTCTTCGATGTTTTTGACGGCAGACAGATCTTCAGCAAACACTATAAAGCTGACAGGAATCTCATGAGGCAACTGGCCCACAATATATCCAATGATATCTACAGGGCCTTCACAGACCTGCCCGGCATCTTCAGGACAAAGATAGCTTTTGTTGCAGAGGATGATGGGGAAAAAGGGATATATATCATGGACTGGGACGGCTACAGGGTGAGAAAGCTGGGGGTGAAAGGCTCTTTGGTCCTTGCGCCGCACTGGTCGGCTGACGGCAATAAAATTGTATATTCATCCGAGCGGGGCAGGCAATGGGGAATCTATCTCCTGGACTTTGAAATAATGACCGAAAAAAAGATATTCGGATCAAAAGGCACTAATATTGCCGGCGGCTTTTTCCCCAACGGTGAAAGGATCACTCTTTCCTCTACCAAAGACGGAACACCTGACATATACGTATTGTCTCTCAGGGATGAGTCGGTCAGCAGACTTACTCCTGCCTCGCAGGGAATCGAGGTTTCGCCTGTGGTGTCCCCTGACGGCAGTTTGATTGCGTTTGTTTCTGACCGGGGCGGCAGTCCCCAGGTCTACACAATGCGTGCTGACGGCAGCGATATCCGGAGAGTCACCTTTGAAGGTTCTTACAATACATCACCCGGATGGTCGCCCAGGGGTGACAGGATCGTGTTTTCCTGCAGACGGGAGAAAAACCAGATCTGCATCGTGAAACCTGACGGGACAGCGCCTGCTCAACTGACAGGAAGCGGCAACAATGAAGATCCTGCCTTCTCGCCTGACGGAAGATACATCACCTTTTCCTCTGACAGGGATGGCGGGAAAGCAATATATATCATGAGGGCTAATGGAGAAGCCCAGAAAAAGATCAGTCCGCAGGGACTGCGGTCTTATGGCCCGAGATGGTCGCCAAACTAATCTCAAGCAATCAAAGGAGGATGTACATGAATGTAAGGAAATTAATGGTTGTGGGTGCTCTGTCTCTTTCTATTGTATTTGGACTTGTCTCTTGTCAAAAAAGGGCTGTGACCAAGTCAGACACAGGACAGCAGGGACAACAGCAACAGCAGATGGACGCCCAGAAAAAGGACAGTGAGAGTGTGATCGAAAAACAGCTCGACGGAAAGGTAGCTTCTGCTGACGCTGCTGATAAGACCGCAACGTATGTCGAAAGTAAAGAGAACATGTTTGCTGATATCCTTTTTGCCTATGACAAGTATGATGTTTCGGAATCATACAGGCAGACGCTGCTTTCTATTTCTGACTGGATGGCAAAAAACGCCACAGCACGCTTATCCATCGGAGGGCATTGCGACGAACGCGGCACGAATGAATATAATCTTGCGTTGGGAGACCGCAGGGCAAAGGCAGTCAAGGATTATCTTGTCAGCCTTGGCGTTGCATCCTCCAGGGTCGACGTTATCAGTTACGGTGAAGAGAAGCCGGCTTGCAAAGAGCAGACCGAAGCGTGCTGGGCAAAAAACAGACGCGCTAATTTCACGGTTCTTGTAAGGGCAGGCAAGCAGCTGTGAAAAAGACATGCGCCCTCTTAACTGTTCTGATGCTGGCGTCCTGTGTGACCGGAGATGATCTTGACCGGATGAGAAGCGATCTGCACCAGCTGCGTCAAACCAGCAATGAGACACGGAAGGAGGTTGATTCTCTTAAGGAAAAGACCTCGGGAGTTGTCAGGGAAGACTCCTTTGCTGCGATCAAGGAAAGTCAGGCAGACCTTTTTGGAAGGATCAACAGCACCTCAAACGGACTTCAGGAACTGAGGGGAAGGTTTGACGAAAACAGATATTTTACTGAGAAGGCCCTGAAGGAGTTTGGTTCAGAAAAGGACCTTTTCAGGGTGCAGATAACAGGTCTCGAAACACAGATCAGGACACTGAAGGACAAGCTCGCTGCCCTTGAAATGCAGACAAAGGCATTGGAGCAGGCAATCGCGGCTTACGAGCCCACTGAAAAGCCTTCAGAGCCTGTGAAGACTGAGGCGGCCTCAGCAGAGGCCAGGGCAGAACCTCCCGCAGACAGCAGGGCAAAGGCCTATGATGCAGCATATCAGCTCTACAGGGACAGGAGGTTCAGCGAGGCGAGAGCATCATTCGAGGCGTTTCTCAGGGATTACCCCAAGACAAATCTGACGGATAATGCGCATTTCTGGATTGCAGAGACATACTACAGCGAGAAGGATTTTGAAAGCGCTATCCTTGCCTATGAAACGCTGATAAAAAAATACCCCGACAGCCCCAAGACCGGCGGCGGCCTGCTCAAGCAGGGATTCGCCTTTGTCGAAATCGGAGACGCCAAGACCGGCAGGATCATCCTGAACAAACTGATAGAAAGATACCCAAATACAAATGAAGCTGAAGCCGCAAAAAAGAAGATTGCCGAACTGGACAGAAACCAGCAAAAAAAGAAGTGATCCCGATGCAGCAGCCTGAAGACCTCAGGGGGCTTCAGGCTGCGCACCGATCAGATTCAATCTCCTACATTTTAACGATAACTCCACTTACTGCTTTATGTTTGCAAGCCCTTTTTGGGCCCTTGCATTGGCCGGGTCTATCTTAAGGGCATGCCCGAACGCCGCCAGAGCCTTGTCTTTCTGGCCGGTCTTCATATAGATATATGCAAGATTGCAATGAAGCTCAGCATTATGCGGATCAAGCCTGATGGCAGTAAGCAGCGCCCCTTCAGCCTCCTTCAGATGTTTCGGAACCTTTGAAAAGGCCAGGGACAGATAACTCCAGTAATTGGCGTTTTTCGGCGCCAGTATCGCGGCAGCCCTGAACTTTTCGATCGCCCCATCGAAATCACCTTTCTTGAAATCAGATACGCCTTCGCTGAACATTTCAGCAGGTCTCGGGTGGACATCAAAGGCGCCATCTTCCTGCTTCGGAGTACGCAGTGCGGCAAAATATCTATTGCGGCTACGGTCATCCTTCAGCACATTATACGCCTCAGTGAGGGCGTCAAATATGGTCGTAAGCTTCAGCTTGAAGGATGGATCCGTTGAGCTGAAGTACCGGTCAGGATGGAACTCCTTTGCGAGGCGGTAATAATTACGCCTGATCATCTCGCTGTCGGATGTATTATCTGCCTCAAGCAGTTCAGCCATATTCAGACTGTCTATTTGGGGGTACATCTCATCAACCCGTTTGCGCAGCAGTTCATCTTCGACAGAAAGCGGATCAAATATATCATTCAGTGTGACAGTATCCTCAGACCTTGCCCCGCCGGCCTGTCCCGCAGCTTCAGCATCATCTGTCCGGACTGTAATCATGCCGATGGACCAGAGCAGATAAAGCACCTTCAAGGCCTCAAAAGAACCCATCCAGGAACTGTCAATGATCTCCTTAATAGTCTTCCTGCCGTCAACCAATGAAAGGATCTTCCTGTCCTGCTGCGTAAGGTCTATGTCCTGAAAGAGGCAGAGGGGGTCTTCGCTCAGCGCAAGCACCGAGTCAGTATGCGGCATCTCCTGTCTTATCCTTGTCCAGTTTACAATCCTGCCTGCGCCGGCATAGATCAGGTTGCCTATACTCATACGCAGTGTGATAACCTCCTGGGTTGGAAGTTCCCCCTCGCGGAATACGTATTCACCGTCCTCAACAATGAACATGCTGTATATGATCTCATTCACCTGGTATTTGACGCCCCAGAACAGGTCCTTTGGCTTCAAATATCCGAGATCAACAAGGATGGCCCCCTGGCGTTTGTTCTTCGCAGACTTCAGTATCTCGACTGATTTATCGTACTGCTCAACCGTAATCTTTCCTGCCTTAAGAAGCATCTCGCCCAAGCGGTCATCCTCATAGGTTGATGAGGCGAAAACAACGTCACCGTCGCTGAGATATATATTCTTTGTAAATGCGGCCGTCGAAAGAGATAATGTGCCTGTCTTTCTGCTTCTGTTTAACTGCACAAGCAGCCTGGCAAGGCTGATGTCTTTTATGTTACCTCTGAGCGGTATTTCCATTGTCGCTTTCTCCGGCATGTTTCCTTGCGGCAGATAACTCCTCCATCAGACCTTCCTTTTCGCTCCTGTAATTCTGAAGCTGTAATGAAATACTTCTTAAATCCTCAGCCTGTTTCTTTATTGTTGTCCGCAGCAATACGATGTAGTAACCCTCTACGCATAAAAGCGCAAGCAGGGCGGCAATTGCAAGGTAGCGTGCGGCAAAAACCACAGCCCTTGACTGATTCTTCGTTGAGTCCTTCCCTGACATATTCATAAAGGCCTATCGGTATCTTGTTACCGTGAACCGGAAGATCTCGATATCTTCATCCGTCCAGATCCTGGCCTTCATTTTTGCAATCCTAAGCTGTTCCTCAACCGTATTGACACCCTCAAGATCAGGCAGAAGCAGTCCCCGTTTCATTTCCTGACGAATCACTATGCCGTATTTTGTCGGATCGAGATCCCGCACGTCACGGATCTTCTCCAAAGCAGACAGTACGTCTACTGAATACTCGAGGCCTGCCAGTTCATCCTCTTGTACCGCATGAAATCGAGGATCCTGCACAGCTGCTGCGATGGCATTATTGATGACTTCCTCTGCAACCGTATCTTGTGCCGGCTCGACAGTGCCTATGCAGCCCCTCAGATTTCCTTCTTTTTTCAGACTTACAAAGACGCCTGCGCAGGCGGCCATCTCAGGAGTGAGTTCCTTGGGAATAGATATCGTCTTTCCGGTCTTTATGTACTCTTCGATAGTCTGCCTGGCAAGCTCCGCTATCCTGTGCATTATTTCTCCCGGCTCAAGGAATACTCAGCAATGGCGATAAGGGAATCCTTTGCCCTGCAGTCAGGGAAGCAGGAGATCGCTTTTCTGGCCTCCTCAACAAGGGCCCTGGCCCTGATCAGGGATGCCTCCATGCAGCGGTATTTCACCATCATCTCTGTAATCTTATCAAGGCCGGAAGGCGAAAAGTCCCGGATGATTCTCTTTACTTCAGCCTTTTCAGCCTCGCCTGCCTCAGAAAGCAGCAGCAGCAGCGGCAGAGTTATCTTGCCCTCCTCAAGGTCTTTGCAGAGTTGCTTCCCAAGATCCCTTGCCTCTGCCATATAATCAAGGATGTCGTCTGCCATCTGAAATGCCATGCCTGTCTTCATGCCAAAGTCGGCAAGGGCAAGTTCCTTCTCTTCGGTCAGGCCGCCCAGGATGGCGCCTGTCCTGCATGCAGCAGAAATAAGCGCGCCTGTTTTTGCAGAAATGATCTCAAGATAATCTGATTCAGTTATGTCAGTGTCTCCGACCCTGCTTAGCTGGAGCAGTTCTCCTTCTGTCATTCGTGTGGTAGCGCTTGAAAGCGCCTCCATAATCTTCTGATTCTTCTGCAGAACTGCGGCGCGAAGGGCGTTGGAATAAAGAAAATCCCCAACAAGCACCACAACCTGGTTGCCCCAAAGGGCGTTTGCAGAGGATTTGCCGCGCCTCACTTCTGCCTCATCCACGATGTCGTCATGAAGAAGAGATGCCGTATGGATTGATTCGATTATGCTTGCGATTTCGATGCTGGCAAAGCCATCATACCCGGCCAGATCGGCGCTAATCAGATGGAAGAGGGGCCGCAGCCGTTTGCCGCCGCTTGATATGATGTAAGTGCCGATATTAGGAATGAATGGCGCCTTGCTCCTGAAGAGTTCCGTTATCTGCTTCTCTACAAGGCCGAGCCGTTTCTCATAGGCGTCAAAAACATCCTGCAGCTTCATTTTCTGATCATGGGGGCGAGTATCCTTTGGCTCCAATCCGGACATCCTTTGGCCTCAGCCGCTGAACCTGATATGTTCAAGGTCAGTGTCAGCCTTTGCCAGCGCATTCAGGTCTTCAGGCCTGAATGCGCCATTTTCAGTTATTATTGCAGTCACATACCGTGCGGGCGTGACGTCGAATGCAGGGTTTCTGACCCTGACGCCCTCAGGGGCTATCCTGCATGTATTGAAAATATGCGTAACCTCTTCAGCCGGACGCTCCTCAATCGGGATCAGATCACCCGTCGCAATAGAGAAATCTATGCTGCTCATCGGCGCTGCCACATAAAAAGGTATGTTATGCTCTTTGCAGAGAACCGCCACAGAGTATGTCCCTATCTTGTTTGCAACGTCTCCGTTTCTGACGGTTCTGTCGGTGCCGACTATCGCAAGATTGATTTCACCCTTCTGCATCAGCGCTCCTGCAGTGTTGTCCGTTATCAGGGTGACAGGTATGCCTGACTGCATCAGTTCCCATGCAGTCAGTCTTGCGCCCTGAAGTACAGGACGGGTCTCATCAGCAATAACCTGAAAATTCTTGCCCTGCTCCTTTGCGATCATCATCGGCGCAGTGGCAGTTCCATATCCGCCCGTTGCGAGGGAGCCTGCATTGCAGTGGGTAAGGACTGTGTCTCCGTCATGGATGAACTGTGCGCCCCACCTGCCGATCGCCTTATTGACTTCTATGTCTTCTGCAAGAATCCTCTCTGCCTCATCAATCAGCATTGCCCTGAGGGTTGCTACCGGCTCGTCCCTTCCGGCAAGAAGGCATTTCTGCATCCTCTCGACTGCCCACTTGATGTTGACCGCAGTGGGACGGGTTGCGATGAGTGTTCCGAACACCGGCTGGAGTCCCTCCATGAAGCTCTCAAAATCCCCTGCTGCTATTTCCTGCGCTGCCAGGGCTATGCCCATAGCCGTTGCGATGCCGATTGCGGGCGCGCCCCGTATCCAGAGCTTTTTGATGCCCTCTGCCACCTTCAGATAGTCCCTGCATTCAATGTATGCAACATCTATCGGAAGCCTGCTCTGATCGAGCATGATGTCCATATTGTCTTTCCATTCTATCGTCTTTACCATAGCATCTCCAGGAATCTGTATTATAAACCAAACAAGCGCTCAGTTGCCGGGTTTGTCATCCATTAAGCGGCAGGAAGGTCGTCACCACAAGGAATGATGTCAGGACTATGATCGTGGCCACGGTTGCCCATGAGATATAGTTGTATGTCCGGGAATTCGTATAATCGCCCATCAACTTTTTGTTATTCACCAGAAGCAGTGCAAATATGAGGACAAAGGGAAGCAGGATCCCGTTAATAACCGCAGACAGCACCATCAGAAAGACAAGGGGCGCACCGGGCAGCAGGATAACAAGGGCTGCCAGCGCGATGGTCATTGTGTAGATCCACATGAACTGGGGAGCCTCTTTGAAGGTCTTGTTGATGCCTGTCTCCCAGCCCATTGCCTCGCAGACATAATATGCTGTTGCCAGGGGCACAATGATGGCGCCGAGCAAAGAGGCATTGGCAAGACATACAGCAAAGACAACAGAGGCATAATCACCGGCAAGGGGCTTCAGTGCAAGGGCGGCCTCTGACGCCTCATTGATCTGGATGCCAAGCGGAAAGAGCAGGGCTCCACAGGTGACGATAATAAAAAAACTGACTATATCCGTTATAAAGCAGCCGATGACCACGTCAAGACGGGAGGCCTTGTACTGCTCTTTCTTTATCCCCTTCTCGGCGATAGAAGACTGGAGGTAAAACTGCATCCAGGGCGTGATTGTAGTGCCGATGATCGCGATGCTCAGCACCACATACTCGGAATTCCACCTCATCTGGGGGATGACCGTGCCCTTTAGCACAGAGCCCCACTCAGGCTTTGCCATAAATCCTGAAATAACATAGCCGAAATAGAGAAGACATGCCGACAGAAGTATCTTCTCTACAAAACGGTAGCTTCCCCTGGTTACAAGAACCCATATCGAGACAGCCCCGACCGGAACCATAACAAACTTGCTGAACCCCAGTATCTCCATGCTGGCCGCCCATCCGGCAAGGTTTGCGACTGTATTGCCGAAATTCGCTATAAAAAGCCCCAACATCATAAAGAACGCTGCCTTGACGCCGAAATTCTCGCGGATCAGATCCGACAGCCCCTTTCCGGTGACAACGCCCATCCGTGCGATTGTCTCCTGTATAACGACCAGCGCGATTGTTGTGGGCACCAGAGTCCAGAGCAGTGCGTATCCGAAACGGGCGCCGGCCACAGAATAGGTCGTTATTCCGGCTGCATCATTGTCAATATTCGCCGTAATGATGCCAGGCCCCATAACACTCAGGAAAAAAATTATATTCTTCCAGAGCTTCACACCCTTCTCCGTTTCCGCTTTGCCGCAGGAGGCAGCAGAAGATCAACGATGTCATCCACCGTAATAATGCCGTGCATATAGCCGTTTTCATCAATAACCGGCAAGGCAAGAAGATTGTATTTCGAAATCATCCCTGCAACCACCATCTCGTCCTCTCCGGGGGCGACAGTCTTCAGATTCGTCTCCATAATATCGGCAAGATAGCAGTCATTTTCGGCAAGAAGCATCTCTCTCAGGGAGACAATTCCGCGGAGTTTCTCGTCCTTGTCCAGTATATACAGATAATAGACATTTTCTGCTTCGCGGGCGTCCGTCTTGAACTTTTCAGAGGCCTCCTGCACAGTCATATCAGGAGGATAGGCAATATAGTCTGTAGTCATGAGACCGCCTGCAGTATCTTCCTCATGGCCAAGTAGTTCCTGGATATCCTCTGCCTCCTCTTTTTCTATATGCTCGAGGATCTCTTTTGCTCGCTCTGTGCTCAGATCACTCAGCACGTCGGCAGCCTCGTCAGGCGGCATCTCTTCGATAATGTCGGCAGCCTTTTCCGTATCCATTGCGCTGATGATGTCAGCCTGCATCTCGGGCTTCAGTTCGGCAAGGGCCTCTGCTGCGGTCTCGATATCGAGGTTATTAAAGAAGGACGCCCCATCTTTCTGGGATACGCTGCTGATGATGTCAGCAATATCTGCCGGATGGAGTTCAGAGAGCATCTGTCTCGGGATGGTAAGGGATATCTCGGTCAGCTTGGGCTCAAGGGGCTGGAGATAGTCCCAGCTGATGAGCGTAAAAGGGAGACTTTTTTTGAAGAGATTAGCGATGTCCTCGCCGCCTCGTTCTATGCCGAGTCTTCTCAGGATGCCCCGCATGCCTACATCAACGGCGATAAGCACCGCCTCGTCATTATATCCTTCGAGCTTGATGTCATTGACCCGAACGACCTTTGCGCCGTTTGCGTCAACGATCTGCTTGTCCAGGATATCCCGTAGGATAAGGAGATCATCAGTCATCATCTCGTAAGACTTGAGGGCCTCTGCATAGACCCTTGAGGAGATTATCTTCTTGTTAAAGATGGTAAGGTCATGCCAGGGCAGATAAAAGGATTTCTTTTTCCTCTCTATAATAAGCGCAGAAATTTTTGGAAGCGGGTCGCCTTTTACAACAACGAGGTCGCGAACCCGTCCCATCTCCTCTCCCCTGGGGTCAAGGACCGTCTTTTTGATTATCTCGCTCGAAAAGACTTCTCCGAAAAATGGCATATAAAACTCCCTGGAATATGCTCAAGAATGCTGGATTTGGCTTACAGTATATCCCCTTATGTCGCCTAAGGGCAACATAAATGAGGCTCTGCCTGCAGACTTCTCATCTCTTTGAAGCGTCTGCTTATGCTCTGCTATAATCTGTCTGAATGTATTTTCTGAAAAAAGCGCTGGAGGATGAATAATGAGTTTGGATGAAAAACAGGAACTTGAAGAGTCTTTGGAGGGGTATAAGGGCAAGATACGGCCTATAAATACGGCATCATTGACATGGGACAAGGATCTTGTCTTTCTCGGCCGCACACCGCGCGGCTTTGAGCTTGATTTTGATGCTGAGGCCCAGTGGGGATGCATCCCTACGGAGAGCCTGCTTCTGAGCGTTGCAGGATGTCTTGCGATAGATGTGGTCTCCTTTGTCACCAAGATGAAGGCAAAGATCTCGAAATTCAGGATTGATATTGCCGGAGAGCGGAATCCGACTCCTCCCCAGTACTACACAAAGATCGAGATGCTGCTTCATATCGCAGGGGAGAATATCACACCCAGAAAACTCGACCGGGCCATTTCTCTGTCACAGGAAAAATACTGCTCAGTCTATCACTCGCTCAGAAAAGACCTGATAGTAAATGTGACGTATGAGATAGAGGAAGAGGATATAAAGAGCAATTAACGCCCAACTGTGCCTGGAGCAAGGTGAATCAGCAGGACTGCAGTATTAGGGCATAATTTTATTTGTCCGCTCTTGCGTATTCGTGCTTAATGGGAAAAAGTTTACATGAGAGATATCCCCGGATCATGTCTTTAATTATTTTTTCGCAGGGACGTGGGGCATAGGAATCACTCCATCCGGACAATAGAGATGACCGGCAGAAGAGCCTCCAGGCCCTTCTGCCGGTTTTAAAATCCTATTTGTTCATCATATCAAAGAAGTCTTTGTTGGCCTTTGTTCCGGAGAGTTTTCCAAGGAGAAACTCCATGCTCTCGACTGTGCTCAGCGAATTGAGAACCTTTCTTACGATCCAGATCCTGTTGAGGAGGTCCTTTTCGACCAGCAGCTCTTCTTTTCTTGTGCCTGAGGCATTGATGTCAATGGTCGGGAATATCCTCTTTTCTACCAGCTTCCGGTCGAGATGCAGCTCCATGTTGCCTGTTCCCTTGAACTCCTCGAAGATGACGTCATCCATCCTGCTGCCTGTATCAATAAGCGCGGTTGCGATGATCGTGAGGCTGCCGCCGTTTTCGATATTTCTCGCAGCGCCAAAGAACCGCTTTGGCCTCTGAAGCGCATTTGAGTCAAGACCGCCGGACAGCACCTTGCCGCTTGTAGGCATAATCGCATTATAGGCCCTCGCAAGCCTGGTGATGCTGTCAAGAAGTATCACCACATTCCTCTTGCTCTCAACAAGGCGCTTTGCCCTCTCTATAACCATCTCAGAGACCTGCACATGCCTGTGGGGCGGCTCGTCAAAGGTCGAGCTGATGATCTCTGCAGTAGAGACCTGCCGCTTCCAGTCGGTCACTTCCTCTGGCCGCTCATCAATCAGAAGGATTATGAGATGGATGTCCCTGTGGTTTTTCTTTATCGCCTTTGCTATGGACTGAAGCAGCACAGTCTTGCCTGTTCTGGGCGCAGCAACGATCATGCCCCTTTGGCCCATGCCTGTAGGAGTAATAAGATCCATAACGCGGGTTGAGTAGTCTGTAGAGTCGTACTCAAGACGTATGCGTTCTGTAGGGTAATAAGGGATCAGGTTGTCAAAAAGAGGACGGTTTACATTTTCCTCCGGAGAGCCGTGGTTTATTGCCTCCACTTTCAGAAGGGCAAAGTATCTTTCAGATTCCTTGGGGGGCCGAATCTGGCCCGAGATCAGGTCTCCGGTTCTTAGATTAAATCTACGGATCTGGGAAGGAGAAACATAGATATCATCAGGTCCCGGCAGGTAACTGTAGTCAGGAGACCTGAGGAATCCGAAGCCGTCAGGCAGTATTTCGAGGACTCCGGCGGAAAAGACATTGCCGGTCTTTTCTGTCTGCGCCTGTAAAATAGCAAAGATCAGATCCTGCTTTCTCAGTCCTGATGCGCCCTCTACCTTAAGCCCCTTGGCTACAGTAGTAAGCTCATCAATGGTTTTGTCCTTGAGTTCAGAAATTGAGATGTTTCCCATACATTACTCCTCATCCGGGGTTAAGCCTTAGGTTTTTTTATTCGCGGAAGGTTATGCCTATCACGCGGGGTTGTTTTTTTTTGTTGCTTGCAGAGATGCTTTAGTAAATTACAAAAACCTATTTATCTTTGTCAAGAGATATGGCCATAATGCCTTTACTGTTTGACTAAAATCCTGTTAATCCATAATACTATATGACTTTTCGGCGCCTGTTGCAGCGCATATATTCAATGAAATAACGGACTGGAGAACCTTGGAAACAGAAACATTACAGCGGCTTCTCATCTCTGCTCCGGCAATACTTGTTGCGATCACTTTTCATGAGGTGGCGCACGGCTATGTTGCCTTCAGGCTTGGCGACCCGACTGCAAAGATGCTCGGGAGGCTGACGTTAAACCCCCTTGCCCATATTGACCTTTTTGGCACTATTATTATGCCGATCATGCTCTTTGTCCTGACAGACGGCCGTTTTATGTTCGGTTATGCAAAGCCGGTTCCGATCAACCCCATGAACTTCAAGAACCCGCGAAAGGGCATGGCAATTTCTGCTGCTGCCGGGCCGGCAACCAACATCCTGTTGGCCCTTGCAAGCGTTATCATTCTGAGGCTTGTACTTGGGCCGCTTTCAGGTCTTTTCCCTGATCTTGCCAGGGAGACTCTGCTTAAGCCGCTGCTCATGATATTCTCTGCAAGCGTGCTCATGAATATCGTGCTTGCGTCCTTCAATATGATCCCGATCCCTCCGCTTGACGGCGGCAGGGTGCTGACAGGCCTGCTGCCACCGCGTCAGGCATTATTCTTCGACAAAATCGAGCCGTTCGGGTTTATCATTGTCCTGGTGCTTATCTATACCGGAATTGCAAACCTGTTCATCATGCCGCTCATCTCTTTTTTCCTGAAACTATTCGGAATGTATTGATAAAGAAATAAGAGGCTGCCAATGAACAGAGAGATCAAACACAGGAGACTCTATGAATGGATTGCTGAGGTGGCGGCAATCTGCCGGCCTGACTCTGTCTATATCTGTGACGGCTCAAGGCATGAATATGAAAGCATGCTTCAGAAACTTCTGCAGAGCGGAAGCGCCATCCCATTAAAGAAGCGTGATAACTGCTATCTGTTCAGATCTGATCCAAGCGATGTGGCCCGTGTTGAAGACCGCACCTATATCTCCACCTCTTCACAGGACGAGGCAGGCCCAACAAACAACTGGCTGCCTCCTGCAGAACTGAAGGAGGTAATGAAAACGCTCTATAAGGGCTGCATGAAAGGCCGTACCATGTATGTGATCCCTTTTTCGATGGGGCCGATCGGCTCGCCTATCTCAAAGATAGGCGTCGAGATCAGCGACAGCACCTATGTTGTGGCAAATATGCATATCATGACCAGGGTGAGTTCAGAGGTTCTGGAACTGTTAGGCGCTGATGGTGAGTTTATTCCCTGCCTCCATTCGCTCGGGGCGCCGCTTGAACCGGGGCAGAAGGATGAGACGTGGCCCTGCGCCCCGATTGAGAGAAAATATATCAGCCACTTTCCTGAGGAAAACCTGATCTGGTCTTATGGCTCAGGCTACGGCGGCAATGCCCTGTTAGGCAAAAAATGCCTGGCCCTGCGCATAGCCTCTGCCATGGCCAGAAGGGAGGGATGGCTTGCCGAGCATATGCTTATCCTTAGGCTCACAAGCCCTGAGTCCAAACAGTATCATATTGCCGCAGCATTTCCTTCTGCATGCGGCAAGACCAATCTGGCGATGATGCAGCCTTCCCTCGAAGGCTGGAAATGCGAATGTATCGGAGATGATATTGCATGGATGAAGATCGGCCCTGACGGCAGACTGCATGCCATCAACCCTGAAAACGGCTTCTTCGGTGTGGCCCCCGGAACATCCTATGACACAAACCCTGTAGCAATGGACACCATCAGGGAAAATGTGATCTTCACAAACTGCGCACTGACAGATGACGGCGATGTCTGGTGGGAGGGCCTGACAGATGAACCGCCGCCGCATCTTATTGACTGGAAGGGCAGGGACTGGACGCCTGAGAGCAGGTCTGACGCTGCACATCCAAATGCACGCTTCACTGCTCCTGCGTCACAATGTCCTGTCATATGCAAGGACTGGCAGGACCCGGCAGGCGTGCCGATAGATATCTTCATATTCGGCGGCCGCAGAACCGGCGTTGTGCCTCTTGTATGCGAGTCCTTCTCCTGGGATCATGGCGTCTTTCTTGGGGCTACTGCAGCATCAGAGACAACTGCCGCCAACATAGGCGCGGTCGGCAATCTCAGAAGAGACCCCTTTGCGATGAAGCCCTTCTGCGGCTATAACATGGGCGACTATTTTGGGCACTGGATCAGCATGGGCGAAAGACTCGGCAGCAGGGCGCCGAAGATATTCTATGTAAACTGGTTCAGGAAAAGTGAAGACGGCAAGTTCCTCTGGCCGGGATTCAGCGAAAATATCAGGGCGCTCAAATGGATCTGTGAGCGCGTTGACGGCAGGGTTGAAGCAGACGTATCTCCTATAGGTCTGCTGCCAAAGGCAGGTGATCTTGATCTTTCAGACCTCTCCCTGCCTGCTGAAAACATAAAAGAGCTGATGAAGGTCAATCCGGAGGAGTGGAAGGCCGAGATCCCTGATATAGAGGCCCACTTTGCGACCTTCGGAGACCGTCTGCCTGCCGGGCTTAGAGTTCAGGTTGAGGAACTGAGGGGGCGTCTCGAATCAGGGCCATACGGTAAGGCCGGCAGCGTTGTGATGCCTGTTGATATCACAACAGCAGGCGAAAATCTGGTCAATGTCCTTGGCGTTGTGTATGTCCATAAGAAGACCTCAGACAATGGCGATCTTTATCTTACGCGCTTTGCAGAAAGGCAGCACAGCCATTTTGAGATCGAAAACTGGTATGAGACAGACTGGTTTAATAAACACAAACAGAGGCTTCAGGGAACCAGTTCAGGCTTCAGGGTTCCGACAAAGACGGTGGACGGAGCAAGTCTCGACCTGGTTGTAAAAAACAGCCGCGTTGGAGAGGATATGCCGCTTGACGGCCATGCCATAGAGGAGTTCTGCGAGGCTGAGTTCAACAGCCCCTGGGAGGAATTTGCCCTTGTCATGGAGCTTATGGACGGCCTGTACAGGCCCGATGAGATGAAGATCGGAACACAGCTTCCCATGGCAATATACGTGCCTCCGGATATAATGCAGGCATGGCAGGGCGGGAGATCACGCGCCAGGATCAGCCGCATCCGGGCCAAACATCCGGGCATTGATCTCGATATTCTGAAACAGTATAAACTTATCTATAAATGGATTGAAGGCCTGAATCTCAGGGAGGTCTTTGCCTTTATTGATATCAATACTGATGAGATGATCAGGCATCTTAAGACTCTGACCTCTGCGGCTCATGAGGCGCTTGCCAGGAAGGGATATCTTGTGGCTGACATGAGTCCCGAGCATGTCATCATCAGTGATACGGATGTGAGAGTAATCAGTGATTTCGGCCTTGGCAACAGGAAGAATTCCATACAGGATCAGACAGATTATCTGTATAAGCTGATCAGAGAAAGCAGATTTTCGCTTATTGACTATAAGCTGCTCCTTCGTACCCCTGAGCATGAGGAGGAGGTCAGGGCCTCAAGAAGACGTTCCTATCTTGATGACCAGAACCGCCGCTTTGAGCCGGCCTCGCTGCCGGGTCATCTTGCCTCTGCAGAGATCCTTGGAGTTCCTTACGTATACGGCCATGCAGAAAGCACAGGCGGGCGTCTCTGGGTTGTAGGACGCAATCCAGATCTGTTTGACTATTTCCTTCCCGAACGGTGGAGAAAGACGCCTTCGATAAGGCTCTCTGAAGGCAGGGAGATCTTCTATACCATAACAAAGGATAATATTCATCTTGTATGGGAAACCTCACGGGTTGGCGAGATGCCTGTATGCGAAGCAGAGGCATCCGGCAATCAGAAACATGGTCAGAAGTCCATAAACAGCCCGTTTGAAGAATTTGCGATTGCCCATGAACTGAATCGTCTCGGCATCCCGACGGTCTATGTCAGGGCCATTTATATGACAGGAAGCAGAAAGCTGGAGGCCTCTGCGGATGCAGGAAAATATGTATCCCACAAAGACCTGCTCGATCCTGAGGGAAATCCTGTCCTCCGGGAAGACCATAACTATATCACCATTCGCGGCTATTACAATGGCCCGGATCAGTGGGTCGCAGAAAACCGCGACGCCCTCTATACGCCGGTAGACCTTTCAAAGGCGGTTGAAAAAGGGATTATCAATAGATCCCAGTGCAATATATATCAGGATTCGGTCAGGGCAAAATTGCAGATGCATGGCTTTGACGGTTCATCTCTGAAGGCCAATGACCTTCTTATTGCCCTGGACAGCGGCGGCGGGATAATGAAAGACAGCTCAGGTGAGCCGCAGGTCATTATCAGCAACCTTGAGTTGATATCGAGAGTTGCAAGTGCGGGATAGCGCATCGTACAGTTATCAGAAATACATTTAGATCAGGCGGAGGTTTATTGTGGAGAGAGTCTTAAGCGGAATGCAGTCAAGCGGCAAGGTGCATCTGGGCAATTATGTGGGTGCGCTCCAGAACTGGGTGAACCTGCAGGACAGATACGATTGCTACTACTTTGTTGCAGACTGGCATGCGCTCACCACGGGATACACCAACCCTTCTGTGCTTCATGATTCTGTCACAGACCTGCTGGTCAATTTTCTTGCTGCAGGACTTGATCCTGATAAATGCACCATATTCATTCAGTCCAAAATACTGGAGCATGCTGAACTTCATCTGCTGCTTTCGATGATTACCCCCCTTGGCTGGCTCGAGCGTGTGCCTACGTACAAGGAAAAACAGCAGGAATTGAGCGAGCGCGATCTGTCTACTTACGGCTTTCTGGGATATCCCCTTCTGCAGACAGCAGATATCATCATGTACAGGGCAAAGCATGTCCCTGTAGGCATAGACCAGGTGCCCCACCTTGAGATATCGCGTGAGATTGCCAGAAGGTTCAATAACCTGTATGGTGACGTATTTCCTGAGCCTGATGCATTATTAACCTCTTTCCCCAAGGTGCCGGGTGTTGACGGCAGAAAGATGTCAAAGAGCTACGGCAATGCCGTCTATCTCTCTGACAGCGCCAAGGACGTGGAACAGAAGATCAGGGCCATGACGACCGACCCTGCCCGCGTAAAACGGACTGACAAGGGAGATCCTGAGAATTCACCTGTCTTTCAGCTTCACAAGGTTTTCTCGACAAAAGAAGAGCAGGCAGAGGTTGCCGAGGGCTGCAGGACTGCAGGCATAGGCTGCATAGACTGCAAGAAGGTGCTGATCAGGAACGTCTTTTCAGTTCTTGAGCCGATCTGGGCAAAAAGGGATGCCCTGCTGAATAATCCGGACCAACTGCATGCAATAGCAGAAAAGGGGAACGAAAAGGCCAGGAAGGTGGCTCAGGAGACGATGCAGCTTGTGCGCAGGGCAATGGGGCTCTATTAGCTGTCAGACTCCAAAGCCTTGAGAATCTCGGGAAGGATGTCAGCAAGAAATTCAGAAGGGCTCAGGATTTTAAAAGAGTATTGCCCTGTTAAATTACTAAAATCTTTGTCCCCTGTTACAAGATAATCCACCTTGTCATTGACGGCTGAAGCAAGGACAGGGATGTCCTTTTGAGACGTAACCCCACTTAATTTTGCCATCTCTTTGAATGAGGGAAAGGGTATTATGTCAAGGTTCAGTAGGGGGATATATTTCTTGTAAACCGGAAGCGCCTCAGGCATCTTTTTTATCAGGTTACGTTCAATTTCGATTATATTATATTGACCTGTGGCTGCCTCAAGCTGCGGAAGCCCAAGAGATAAAAGGTCCAGAATGATGCGCGGAGCTCCCTTATCTGAGAAAAGACCTGACAGGATGACGTTCGAATCAAGGAAGATCCTAGTGCTTCTTTTTGGCATAGATTTCCCTGTAAAGCAGATCCCTCTCCTCCCCAAGCCCCTTGAGCAATTCTTTTTCTGAAAGCCCCGAGGCTTTCATGATTTTTCTGATCTGCCTTCTGGCTTCATCAAGCTCAAGCCTTTTGGGGGTGATGATGACAGAGTCTCCCACAGGTATGATAGAGACCACCTGTCCTTCTTCAAGATGACTTGATTCCCGGATTTTCTTGGGTATGGTCAACTGACCGCGACTCTTTATCTCTGCAACAGCTGTTTTCATGGCATCCAATGCAAATCTCCTTTTCATACATTTTCTGAATATAGAATATCAGAATTCAGAATATTCGGCAAGACAACATGGGAATAACTCCCTATAGAGCCGGTAGTCTGAATGCAGGACAGTATGCAATCGTCATTACAGAAGCGGCCTGAATTTTGCCAGGATTTCCAAGAGGGCTGTCGCTGAAATACGGTCAGTTACTTATCCTTCTCCCGCCTGAATCCAATCTTGCCCTTCTTAGGCACAGAAGGCGTCATTAACTGCCTTATCGCATCAAATACAACCTTGAACTGTGAGTCATATTTCTTTTCCATGTCGGTGATTTTTCGCTGCAGATCTTTATGCGTAAGAAGCAACTTGCGGAGCCGTGTAAAAGTCCTCATAATCTGGATATTGACTTCGACAGCCCTTTCGCTGCCAAGCACGCTTGATAACATTGCAACGCCGTTTTCGGTAAAGGCATAGGGGGCTTTTCGTAAACCCATTTTGTCTTTATTGGATATCACAATTTGTGATTTCCAATGTTCCAGTTCAGCTTGAGTTAATTGGAACATAAAATCCTCGGGGAAACGATTGAGATTCCTTTTGACCGCCTGATTCAGGGCCCGCGTCTCTACTTCGTAAAGCTCGGCCAGATCCCTATCCAGCATAACCTTATGTCCCCGGATCAGATAGATTTTCCTCTCGATTATCTCAACAGGAATAAGTTCTTTCATCTCCCCTCCATAATGCCACCTGGTGAAACTTTCATTATTTCATCTGCCGGTGTAATAAGAAGATGTCACTATCTGTGATATCTTCATTATCTCGTCTATGTCCTGAATATGAAATAGACCGCGCCCATGAGGCAGATGCCTGCCCAGAGGTAGTCGAGCTTGAGCGGCTGGTCCATGTACAGCACCACAAACGGCACAAAGACCGAAAGGGTTATCACTTCCTGAAGTATCTTCAACTGGGGCAGGCTCATGGAAGTTGCGCCGATCCGGTTGGCCGGAACCTGAAGCAGGTATTCAAACAAGGCAATGGACCAGCTTGCAAGCGCTGCGATATACCAGGCCCTGTTATTGAGATTCTTCAGATGGCCGTACCAGGCAAAGGTCATGAAAATATTGGAGAGCACCAGCAGACCTGCTGTCTTAACAAATATCGTCATGGTCGGGCAGACCGGTATCCTATAACCGCAGCTGCGGCCTCAGACGGTCAACAACCGCATCAATAAACTCTTCGGTAAGCGCATGCTTTGTCACTTTCGGCTGGGCAATGGATATAAGGTCTTTGGTCATAATGCCGCCTTCGATCGTCGCAATCACTGTCTGCTCCAGGGTCCGGGCAAAGTTCACCACCTCTGGCGTATTATCGAGCTCTCCCCTTTTTGCGAGTGCGCCGGTCCAGGCAAAGATGGATGCAACAGAGTTGGTTGAGGTCGGATTGCCCTTTGCATGCTCATAATAATGGCGCGTGACTGTGCCGTGGGCTGCCTCAAACTCAAACATGCCCTCAGGCGATACAAGGACAGATGTCATAAGGCCGAGGCTGCCAAAGCCAGATGCAATCATGTCTGACATGACATCGCCGTCATAGTTCATACATGCCCAGAGCATTCCGCCATCTGACTTCATCACCTGGGCAACAGCGTCATCAATCAGCATGTACCGATATGAGATGCCGGCCTGCTGCAGTGAATCCTTCACCTTTTCGACCTCTTCAGCAAAGATATCCCTGAAAAAACCGTGATACTGTTTAGATATGGTATCTTTTGCGCCAAACCAGATATCCACCTTCTCGCTCAGGGCATACTGAATACATGCCTGTGCAAAGCTCCTTATTGACGGTTCTGTATTATGTGTGCCCATGATTACGCCGGCGCCTGTAAAGTCATGGATCTTTAGAGCCTGCTTCTGCCCGCCGCCTGAAGGCGTAAATACCAGCTCTGCGCTGCCGGAGCCCTCGACTACGAACTCGGTGCTTTTATAGATATCCCCATACGCATGTCTGCCTATGATGATTGGCTTTTTCCATGAGCCGACAATCGGAGGGATATTCTTCACAATGATAGGTTTTCTGAAGACCGTGCCGTCCAGGATCGAGCGGATCGTGGCATTGGGGCTTGGCCACTGCTTCTTCAGGCTGTATTCCCTGACCCGGGCAGCATTTGGCGTTATCGTGGCGCATTTTACGCCAACGCCGTATTTTTTGATCGCATTGGCCGCATCAGTTGTCACAGCATCGTCAGTCTCATCCCTATGTTTGATTCCGAGATCATAATATTTCAGCTCTACATCAATAAAAGGGCTGATGAGCTTGTCTTTGATGAACTGCCAGATGATCCTTGTCATCTCATCGCCATCCATCTCGACAATCGGGTTCTTTACGCGTATTTTATCAGCCAAGGCAGCCTCCTGAAAGTGGTCTAAGGTAATTTATAGGCTCTCCCCTATTGATGTCAATATTGCCTGGCCCAGGAGCACGGTTGCCCTACAGCCAATGAATTGGTTGTGGCTATGGTAAACTGTCTACATCACAACCAAGGAGGAAGTATGGCTGAAAAATGGTCAGATGATCTGCCGGATGATGCCTTTCTGTCAGAAGAGGACAGGATTTATATGCAGGCATTGGCAACGATAAAGGTAGGTCTTGCAAAAGGTTTTGATTTTACGGGCGCAAGCGCGGCCATCACGATCGAAGATGAAGCGAGGAGGCAGTCGGTACTGGATGATGTGCTGAAGGTTATTCTTGCTGAAGAGCATTTCATGAAAAAAACTCCTCTTGCCGAGATCAGCAGGAAATTAAATCTTCCGGAGGAGCGGATAGATAAGGCAGTGGCAGAGATGCTCGAAGATATTGAGAAATCACCTATCAGTCCGCTTCACATAAGCGGAGAAGGCACAGTCCATTAGAAAATATGCCTTCCCTCTCTTTTCAGATTTTGGCCCTATGGTTTTGGCTGCTGCTTCTGCCTGCTGTTTCATCTGCCGGCAGCATTATCGGCGGCGACATCCTCTATACCGTTCAGAGAGGCGACACTCTCATGCTTATCGGCGCCCGCACCGGCGTCAACTGGTGGAAGATCGCAAAGGATAATAGTCTCGACACAAAAAAGAGTCTTAAGCCGGGCCGGCAACTGAAGATCAACACGCGCAGGATTGTGCCCGTAACGATAGACAGCGGTATTATCATTAACATTCCGGACAGGACCCTCTATTATTTCAGAGACAGCCGGCTGGCAAAATCTTTTTCTGTTGGACTGGGCCTTCTTCGCTCCAAAACAGCATCGAGCTGGAAGACACCTACAGGAAGGTTCACTGTGGTCGAAAAGAAGAAGAACCCGACATGGTTTGTCCCTCCCTCGATACAGGAGGAGATGGCACTTGAAGGAAAAGAGGTGGTCACCTCAGTGCCTCCTGGGCCGAATAATCCATTAGGCAGGTACGCACTAAGAACGTCTCTGCCCGGCATCCTGATTCATGAAACAATCAACCCGTCGTCAGTAAACCAGTACAGAAGTCATGGCTGTATACGTGTGCTTCCGCACGACATGCCCCAGTTCTTCGAAGAAGTTGAGCTGAATACGCCGGGTGAGTTATTATATAAGCCTGTAAAGGCTGCCATATCTGACAAAGATCGGGTCTTCCTCGAAGCGCACAGGGATGTTTACAGCAGGATAAAAGATATGAAGGAAGAGGCAAGGGCCCAGCTCGAAAAAATCAACGCAGCGCATAAGGCAGACTGGATAAAAGTGGAAAAGGTATTGAATGAACGTTCCGGCATTGCAGAAGATGTAACTCTATGATATCAAGAAGGGCATTTATACAGGGCCTGGCAGCATTTGCCGTAATTACCCCATATGCAGAGGCATTGGGGAGTGTGAGGCCGGAGAGATCTTTAAGTCTTTATAATATTCATACAGACGAGGGTCTCGATGTCACGTACTTTTCAGATGGCACATATGACTATGAGGCTCTAAACAAGATCTACCACCTTATGCGATGCCACCATACCGGCAGGGTGAAGCCGATCAGCACTGAAGTTCTTGACCTGCTCTGCGATATAACAGCGCTGACTCACAAGGACCGTCGCATAGAGATCATTTCCGGCTACCGGTCGCCTGAATATAATGATTACCTGAGGGCCAGGAGCAGAAAGGTGGCGCGCAACAGCTACCATATGCAGGGGATGGCAATAGATTTTTCGGTCAGCGGGATGAGCAAAAGCAGACTGTCGGGAATAGCAAGATCGTTCTATGCCGGAGGCGTAGGCAAATACAGTGATTTCGTTCATATTGATGTCGGGCCGGTCAGGCACTGGTAACCTCACTTTAAAGGAATTGGCATGGGAAAAGAAGCTGCACAGGCAAAAGAGCTTTTTCAAAAAATTATTGAGTATGTCAGGGTTAACCATGCTGAAGGCATAGACAAGGCATACTCCTATTTCTGGGATGGGGAAACCCCTGACGAGTTTCTGACAGGCAGTGCGCTTACCCTCGGTTTTCACAATTTTGAGGACTGGATGGTATATGACCATAAGGCAAATGAAGAGGGCGACACATATATAGACCTGTTCATAAAGGAATCCGGGGATCTTGATGAAGATATGACCGCACTTCTCAGAAGGGCAAAAGGCTCTTACATGAGCCTCTATGAGGTGATCTCTGTGGAGAAGGACAGGAGCGTTCTTGTCAAGGATATCCTTCTTGACCGTGAAGCTGAATTGAAGGAAGACTATCTTACACAAAACCTCAAACAGGGCGATCTCTTCGCAACACGTCTGCTAAAACTCGATGAATGTGATGTATTGAGCTCCTGCGTCTATCCATATAACCCGGCCCAGAAGGCAAAAGTCCTTTCCAATATCGAAAGGCAGTTCAAACGCTACATCAGAAATGTGAACCCCGGCGGCGGCATGCCGGACTATCTGAAGGATTATGGCGATGTCTTTAACCTGATATGGATGAGCTTTATCATCCAGCCCCCTGAGAAGAACGAGGAGCATCAGCCGACCGAATAGGCTCTCGGTCAAGTCCGAAAATCGTGGGCATTCCGGGTAATTTTCTGCTACATTATTCCTATGCACGACTGCGATCAGCCATCCATCAAGACTGCCGGACTGATCATCATAGGCAATGAGATCCTGTCCGGCAAGATTCAGGACCAGAACTCCTTTTTCCTCGCGGCAGAACTGCATGCCCTTGGGGTAAGCCTGCTCCGCATATCCGTAATCCCCGACGATCCTGCATTGATCAGCAGGGAAGCGGCGCTATTTTCAGATGCCTTTGATTTTGTCTTCACCACAGGCGGGGTTGGGCCTACCCATGATGATATCACCATGGCAGGCATTGCAGAAGGCTTTGGTGTTGAGCTGGTGCGGCATCCAGTGCTTGAAGAGACCTTTAAGAAACGGTATGGCGATGCGGCAAATGAAGCGATAATGAAAATGGCAGAAGTGCCTGAAGGCGCTGAGGTTGTTGAGTTTGAGACAGGAAAGTTTCCTCTTGTGGTCTATAAAAACATCCATATCTTCCCGGGAATTCCCCGCTATCTGCAGGATAAGTTCATGCTCGTCAGGGAACGGTTCAGGACAACGGCTTTCTTTGTCAGGCGGATCTATCTCAGGGCCAATGAGTCAGATATTGCGGGCATACTGAACACTGTAGTACAGGGAAACAGATGTGTTACGTTCGGCTCCTATCCCATACTCGGCAATGAAGAATATCAGATTATTCTGACTGCAGAGTCAAAGGTGGAGGCTGACCTTGAAAGAGCCGTTGATGAACTGCTTGAGAGACTTCCGGGCAGCATCATAGCGCGAATAGCATAGCAACGGTTCAGGGTTTATACCCTGAACCGTTAAGTCTTCTGCGAGGCAGGGATTTGTCTCAGGCAGGCTGGAGCTTCGGAATCATCGGCGCCATGCCTTCCTGTTTGATATCTCCTTTTATGCCGATAATAGTTTCGCTGTACGGAATATCTTTTCCTGAATTCCTGATAGCCTGCTGGGTGATATAGGCAAGGCCTCCACAGCAGGGCACCTCCATACGAACAACGCTTACGCTCCTGATCGAGAACTGTTTGAACATCTCGGTCAGGGTCTGAAAATACTCCTGGGCGTTATCGAGCTTTGGGCATCCGATGATCACCTTTTTCCCTTTGATAAATCTGCTATGGAATCCGACTGCAGAGAATGCTGTGCAGTCGGCAGCAAGCAGAATATCTGCATCATTGAGATAAGGAGCCCCTGTTCCTATCAGCTTGAGTTGTATCGGCCAGTTCTGAAGCTCAGGGCACTCATCCCCTTTTATCGCAGTCGCTTCCTGCTTTTCTGCAAAGTCTACCGGCTTCATGCCTGGGCATCCGCACGATCCTTCTTTCATTTTGTTGCCTCCTTTATGCTGTCATCTGCCATTTGATAAGCCTGGCTTCTGACTTAAGTATATGGCAGACTGATGAGGGTTGCTATGATTTAGATCATCCCGAAATAAAGGCCGGCAGAGATTCAATGCAGCCCCTATGACGCAGTATTGTGGGCCTGTACTATGGCCGGTCTTCAGACTGAAGAAGTATTGCAATGCTTCTGCCGACTCCTTGACTGGCCGGTCTCATTAATCCCGCCACGGCGCCTGCTTCATTGCCTCTTGGGAGCCTCTGACTGTTTACTGCCGCATTGAAGAGGCCGGGGTTTTTTGCCCATCTTCACCTGAGCCTCTATTTATCAGGCCGGCCTTTTCAAGCGAATACTCCGGATCAATAAGAAATGCATCTCTGAAATAGTCATCAGCCTCACCAAATTTGCCGAGCTTATACAGTGAATACCCGATCAGATAATATGCAGTAGGATCAGGTTTCCTGCTGATATATTCCTTGAAATGCCTGACTGCGGCCCTATAATCTCTGCTGTTGTACGCCTTGAGGCCTGCCCTGAAATTCTTGTCATCATCAGGGTTAGCCGCCACTGATACTGCTGCAAAAAGCACCAACAATGCTATGACCAGCGCTATCTTGTTCATATCAGCCTCCCATATAATCCTGACCCATAGTTAATGGGTGAAGAAGTTTACAAATCGTTAATACAAGTCTTTCAACAGGAAAGACAGTTTGCTGCCCTGCATGAGGTCAATCTTTACTGAGTCGCCATGTTCAGAAGGCTGCCGCCTTAATGATTCAAGAACCATGCATATACCCCGCAATACCCGGAAAGAAGCAAAATAATTATGCGCAAATATCATCTGAATGTGTTACATTATACAAATTTTCCGGTCAAGTCAAAAGGATCAATAAAACGATTCATTTATTAATTACTATACTATACTCAATCTGAAATATGAGTGCTGCACATAGACAAAGGCTGCCATATCTCCGGGATATCTATATACGGATGGGGGTTATGGCAGTTTTGTTGAGATGACATTCTTGCTGAAGGGGGAAATACGGTAATGGGCAGTAAAAGAACCTCGCTGATCTGTATTGTTTGTCTTATCATTATCATTCTGATTTCCACAACAACTCAGGCTTTTGGCAATACACTGGAGCAGGGCATCTCCCAATACAAGGCCGAAAATTATGAGGAAGCCTTTGCCTTGTTTCAAAAGGCAAGACAGGAACAGCCTGAGTCATCCGTGGCTGCCTTTTATCTGGGCCTTGCCTACAAGAAGAGCGGCAACTTTGCCGGGGCTGCAGAAAACTATCAGGATGCCATCAGGCTTGTCCCGTCAGTGTATGATGCCTATACTGAGCTTATAGAGGTGCTATACAATCAGGACAGGCTGAAGGAGGCAAAGGACTGGATAGATAAGGCTGAAAAGAGGGAGATAAAACCGGCCCAGATCGCCTTTCTGAAAGGCCTTGTGCTTTCAAAGGAAGGCCGCAATGGTGAGGCCATGGCCGCTTTTCAAAAGGCCCAGGATATTGACAGGTCTCTGGCCCAGGCAGCGACCCTGCAGATGGCCATGATCAATGCAAAGGAGAGGCGTTTTGAAAGGGCAAAGGAAAATCTCAAAACAGTCCTCGGCATTAACCCGGTCTCTGAAATCGCCTCATTTGCAAAGGAATATGAAAACGCGCTCACGAAGAATCTTGAACAATACAGAAAATGGAGATTTACTGCAGGCCTTGCATATCAGTATGACGACAATGCAATGCTCAAGCCGACAGACAGCGCAGCGGTCAATATAACAGGAGAGAAGGACAGCAGCCTTCTTGCAACCCTGAGGGTGGATTATGCGCCTCTGCTGCCTGCCCCCTGGTCTTTTAACGGCCAGATTAATATTCATGCAAATACCTATGTTAGGATCAATACCCTTAATGTAATTTCTCCTTCGATATCACTGATTCCTGCATATAATTTTGAGTCCGGAGCACTGTCTCTTCCTGTCAGTTACAATCATATATGGCTTGATCAAAAAGAGTATATGAGTCTGGCCTCTTTTAAGCCTGCCCTGAACAGGATCATAACACCGAGCCTGATAGGGCAGTTTTCGTTGGGATATGCAAGGAGGGAGATGCTCCAGAGCGCTCTTGATATAAATGAAAACAGGGACAGTTCAATCTACAGTGTCTCTGCAGGGCTGGTAAGGCCGTTTCGTCAGGGGAAGGGAGTCTTTAATCTCGGGTATGAATTTTCGAGTGATGTTGCCGAGGGCAATAACTGGAAAAATTACGGACACAGATTTAATGCAGCGCTTCTTCTGCCTGCCTGCAGGACTGTGAATCTCCTCTTTTCCGCAGAGGCATTCCTGCAGGATTACCGTAAGGTCCACTCTGTTTTTGATAAAAAGAGGCGTGACAGGACATATCATGGCTCGGCAAACATAACATGGGAGGCTATGCAGGGCCTGAAACTTTACCTCCAGTACGCCCATACAAGAGACAATTCAAACATATCTTTATATGATTACAGAAGAAACGTATATTCTGCCGGAATTCAATATGCATTTTAGGGGGGCATATATGATAAAGCCAACGATATCATACAGAAAAGCATCACCTCATTTTAATGCCTGGTTGCGCATGTCTTTACTTGCATTTGTCTTCAGCTTCTGTTTTTTGTATCCTGCTGTTGCGCAGGCTGCAAAACAGATAGGCAAGATAACCTCTGTTGAGGGCCAGGTAGATATTCTGAGAGGTGGTTCCCTGCCTGCCCTGCCGGCCAGGGTAAGCGACAGTCTGTTTCTTAAGGATGTCATCAGGACCAGGAGCGATGCCAGGGCAACAATAACGTTTGAAGACGGCAACATACTGAATATTTCGCAGAGAAGCAGGGTAGATATCAGCGAATATGTTGCTGATGATCCGCTGGGCAGGAGGGTCATAACCCTGCCCAGGGGAAAGGTTGAGGCATCAGTCACCAGACTCGAAAAACAGATACCCGCCGGCGCACAGCGCTTTGAGATCCATACTCCTAACGCCATAGCAGGAGTAAGGGGCACGCAGTATATCGTATATTTCGACGGAACTGTCACCGGCATACTGGTTATGACAGGGACTGTTTATGTCATTAACCCTGCATTCCCCAGTGTGGTCGTAACAGTGCCTGCCGGTTATTCGACTACTGTATCAGGTCAGGAGCCGCCTGCAACTCCTGTTGAGTCCACTCCGGAAGAAATCCGGAGATATCGGGAGGCTGCAACAGGCACAGAAACAACAGGCGATACAACAGGCAGCACAACCGGAGGTGTCTTGGCCTATATGGTAGATACTCCTGCGCCGCCGCCACCGCCGCCGCCACCCCCGCCACCGCCGCTTTCTCCGTCAGGAGACACTACAGCGCCTGTGCTTTCTGCAGTCTCAGCGCCTCAACTATTGACAAACAATAGTGGCGCCAATTTCGAATATACGGTCAATAAGCCCTCGGTCTTTCAGGTTAATCTGGACAATACTGGATGGGTAACAATTCCTGGCGGCCCTGCAACTACGCTTCCACTGGCATTTAATCCGTTATCAGAAGGCTCGCACACGCTTCAGATAATGGCAACAGACAGTGCAGGAAATTCCTCGACAGCCACGTACAACTGGACCACAGACTATACCGCGCCTTTAATATCCGGCCTTACCGGGCCTTCATCTCTGACCAATTCAAGTTCTGCCATCATCGGCTATAGCGGAAGCGATGCCAATGCGATAACTTACACATACACGCTTGACGGCAGCCCTGTAGGCAGCGCAAGTCTGAGCGGACTGACAGAGGGGCCTCATGCCTTTGTTGTAACAGGCACAGACGGGGCAGGCAACAGTTCATCTGCGACGTACAACTGGACCACAGACTATACCGCGCCTGTTCTTACCAGTGCGTTACCGAGCGCTGCTGCACCAGAGGCCGGCGCTGCCCTGACAACTATCAATGTAAACGCAACAGGCACAGACACCAATGCAGTTAACTATTCCTACAGAGTTGACAGCGGGGCATGGAGCAGTGCCTCGGGCGCACCTCTGACCATCCCAGGAATTTCAGAGGGCACACATACAATATATATTCGGGCACAGGACGCGGCAGGCAATGTGTCGCCGCCAGGTTCATTCTCCTTTGACCTCAGCCGGTATATTCTTGAAGGGAATGCAAGCGGAACAGGAAGCATTCTGACAGGCACTGCCACAGGAGACATTGCAGCTGTCCTTAATCAGGCCTGGGGAGGCTGGCAGATAAACTCAACCGGTACGTATACCGGCAGTCACGGCTCTACGTGGCAGACAGTGTCCGGCGGCCCAGGATATGACAGCTCTGAAAACCCTGTCGGTTACTGGCTGGATAAGGCCGGTGGAACATTTTCCGGCAGCGCTATGGCCGGGACTTCAACTCTGACTTTTCTGACAGACTCCACACTGGGCACAGGCACCGGCATTGTGACCGGTTCTTCATCAGGAGGCGCCTGGAATACCACTGACATAGGGTCGAACTATATTGAGACGCCGCTGATTTCGAGCGGCACTATTAATGGCGGTCTACTGTTGCCTTCGCCCAACGGGCTGATATTTGACGAGACTACCAATATCACCGGGCTTTCAGGAAGAATAGACAATTCCTCTATTGTGGCTCTCGGAACTTTCGAAAATCCTGATGATACATCTCATTCAACCTGGGCAGTTGACAGGGCCGGCACGACCACTAATGGCAGTGCTTTCATAGGTTTTGCCGGTGGTGTTGTCCTCGACAGCGGAGCGCTAAAAGGTTCGTCTATTTCCTTGTATGTGAACAATTCGGGCGGAACAGGAGTAGCTGTCAATGAAGATATTACGGGCTTTGCATACTCTAATAACATGTGGGAGTTCTCAGGATCGCGCACCGCATATGCCATGCCGGGAACCACAACCATCACCCCTGCAGAGCTTCTGACCTTGGCCCCTGATTTTCTCGATTACGATACATCCCCAGTTCTTGCGTTTACGGGCGACATAACAGGGAATGCAGCGGCTGAATCTATCAGCCTGCTTGATGCGCCTGAAGGAGACCCGCTGCCATGGGCCATATTCAGAATCGGGGCAAGCGGGACTTATGATACTGTCAAGACAGGTCCATGGAAGGCCACGGCCGGCGTAATCGGATCTGATGATTGCGATGGGTATTGTGATCCTGTAAGAAGTGGATATACTCTGATTCATATACAGGGAGGCGCATGGAATCCTGACACTACTTTCTCTGCTGAAATAGGCGTCCGGGAGATCCATATACGTGCCGGCGATTATGCTGATATGGGATCAGGGGCTGGCCGTCTGACAGGGGCCTATGGCTCCAATACCTGGCAGGCCACAGGTGGCGGTCTTTCAACAGAAACCCCGCTTGCCTTTGGAGCAGGAGTCGGCATATTTGAAAATAACGGCTTCTTATTTTGGGATCCTGACGGTACATATGGCCCTGAAATAATGTTGGACAGCTTTATAACAGGTCTTACCGGTCTGATGGGCGGTACAACAGATTTATGGGCAGGCGCGCCTTTTTCGATGCTCGGCGTGTATGACAACCCCAACGACAGGCAACTCTGGTTTATTGATATACTGCAGGGCTACGACCATATCCTCAGTGATCCGCTGAACGACCCTTGCGATTACAATGTCGGCTGTCAGAGGCCTGTGCTTGCCGGATGGAGCGTTGCTGATGCCGGGTTTATGGGAGGAATGGGCGGCATCAGCCTAAACAATACTCTTGAAGGGTTAGGAATCGCCCTGTACATAAAAGGTCCTGCAGCAGGCGGCCTTTATGAAACAGGGTATATCCTTGCCGACAGGATTGCAGGCACGTTCTATCCTGACCTCTCCATGTGGGAGGCGGACGGCGCATGGACAGTGCATCCCATGGGCCAGACCACAATATCACCGGACCTGTTGTATGACGGAAGTGATGTCCTGGACGGCAGTGACGATAATGACGATAGAGGCCTTGTTGCAGGCGACATAGCAGGCAGCTTCAGCATTGATGGCGCATCCCTGCAGGATCAATCCTGGGGCATATGGAGATCAGGGCTTGGCGGGACGTATACCAACGCACCGTCGTCCGGCTGGACTGCGCAGTTGGGATCGGCAGAATATTATGATTCCTGCAATGAAGGATGCTGGGAGCCTGATGGGTATACGATTGCCGATATCTACGGTGATTCGTGGGCGGGCAACAGGCTTTCAGGCAGTGTCACCGGCAGGTTCCTCGACGGGAAAAGCATGGGGACATTCTCGGGCCAGGTTCTCGGCACATATACTGATGGCGACTGGCAGGCGGTAAGCGCAGGCATCTGGACAGGCGCTGATCTCTCCTTCGGGAGTTCCCTGAATTTCTTGAGCAATAGCGCAGGCTATGCTCTCAACAGCCTTGGCGGGATGACTGCTTTTCTTGGCGGGACTGATTCATTATGGGGCGCTGACCCGGCAGATGCAACCATTTTAGGAGCCTATGATTTAGGAATCAATCCGGATGCAATTAGGTCTTCATACATCGTAAGCTATAACGACGACAACAATTCAGCCACTACATACGATGGCGGGGCATACTCCGGAATTATTGCAGTTTCAGGCATCAGTAACAGTATGGACGCCATGCTCGTTGCCCTTTATATTGACCCATCAGGCAGTGCAGGCATACTCAGGGGAAGCCTGACAGGGAACTCATATCCTGATATCCGCATGTTTGAGATGGACGGTATTCTGTCATTGATCGAAATGAATCCGGCAGTCAATATTCCTGCCGCTGATCTGGCATATTCCATATCAGATCAAAGAAGTGGCGGCAGAGGAGACTTTTCAGGTGCATTCAACGGTTCCGGCGGGGTCATCACCGGATATGACTGGAGCTTTTATTCATACTCAATAATAAACAACTCAACCTTTGAGGCCCAGATGTGGGGAATATATTCACAGGAGTTCTATGGCGATTTTGCCCCACCTCTAAACACCGGCTGGGGCGCTCTTATCGGCGGGTATGAAACTATTGGCGCATACTGGCAAAACACATTTTCGTATTTTGCAGACGACTGGGGTTACTGGATAATGAAGGTGACAGACGGCACATGGGAAAATAATACAGTTACAGGAAATGTCAACGGCCAGTTCATGACAACGACAAAGCTCGGAACCTTCGACGGACGCCTTCTCGGCGGATATGCCGCACCTGGAGAAGAGAATGAATATACCTGGCAGGCCGTAAACCTCGGGGTTTTTCAGGGAGAGCCGCTCAGCCATGTCAGCCCGGTACATACCGGGTTTGACTACAATTATGGAAACTACTACAATTATGGAAACTACTACTGGTATGGAAACTACTACTGGAGCAGCTATTATCCATGGTCCCCTTATGGCCAAGCATATCTCGGGGGAGTTGATTCGCTCTGGACAGCAACATCCGACGCCCCAGGCAGAATCACAATGATCGGTAGCTATTCAGACCATGCCCCTGTTCCTGGCCAGTCCCGAATATTGAACGCGCCTGTTTACAGCTATAATTATATTGACAATACCTTCACAACCTATGACGGCGGAGAATATGCGGGTTATCTTGATAGAAGAGAATTAAATAATGAAATGGACGCAATACTCTATGCCCTGTATATAGCCCCCTCAGGCAGCGCAGGCATCCTGAAGGGCAGCCTTTCGGGTAATGCATATCCGGACATTAATATGCTCGAGATGGAAGGCAGCATATTCCCTGTTCAGATGACGTCAGGCGCGATGGCTTCTACGCTTGTTAATAATATAGGCTATGTAGGTTATCAAAATAATACAGATGTGGCCGGTAATTTTGATACAGCCGGTTCCATAACCGGAGAAACCCTGGAGATGACCTTCAATTTAATCTCGGGCGAGGACTGGGGAATATTCACATCAGAACTATCCGGCGGATATTCAAATCCTTCAGATAACTGGCAGGTCTTGCTGGAAGGATCTTCTTCAGGCACTCTGACAACCGGCTCACGTTGGTCCGGCGGCAGGCTCGACGGATTTACCGCAGGTTATTTCGCAGGGCATCAGAATATAGTGACAGCGGGAAATAATATCACAGTCGGTAATCCATGGATAATCATTGGCGAGACTCTCGGCACATTCAACCCGGTTGACACAACATGGCAGGCAGTTCAAAAGGGGATCTGGATGGACACATTGAAATTCCTCGATATGGCATGTTCAGGAGGGGGCTCATGCAACACCTCAGGCTCTGGACTGACGGCAAACCAGAAGGCGCTTAAGGATCTGAACGTGCCTGTTGTGGAGATAGGCAGGGCAACGCTTACCGGCTCAGGCAACGGCTTTACAGACTTAAGGATGACCGATGCGATATTCTTTGCGCCCAATTCGGGCCAAAAGCCGACCATATGGGCATCAGGAAATGTGACAGGGGACTATTCGACTCCTCCTGTCTTGTCAACGCTCATTGGACTGAGTGGCAATGGATTGACCGCGGACTTCGCCTTTCAGGAATGGAACACTGCCGGCGGCAACTGGGTTGCATCAGTCATCAATGGCACAGGCGGATTCAATGGCTCGACTTCTTTTCAGGGTGCAGCAGCAGGAACAGGGGCAGGAATCAGTGTCGGAAGCATAACAGGCACTGCTGCAGGTGTGGCAAAGTAGCCGTTTTCCTGACTGTAATATTGACGGCAACATAGACAGGCCACAATGAATAATCCTTGTGGCCTGTCTCAACTGATTATGCAGGAATCAGCAGATCTCTGCCCATGTTCTTCCTCTTCTATTTTTCTTTCAGTATGGTGATCTGATCACAGGAAACCTCTGTTACGCAAGAGGCAGTATTGACGTCGCCCGAGGCCAGCTCATATATCTTTACAGGCAGCTCCTTGCCCTTTACAACAACATGATCCAGACCGCGCACTTGTATATGGCCTATCTCTGCAGCCTCAACCGCTGCCCTGATCTTTGCAAGTGTATGCTCGGTTATAAGTATGCGCACCCCGTATTTTCTTGTGAGGCCCTCTATGCGGGAACAGAGATTTACATGATCCCCGATAATCGTATAGTCCATTTTTTTGCCTTCAGCCCCTATGTTGCCCACAATAACTTCACCGGTATTTATGCCTATGCCGCAGTCAAGCAGAGGCTTGCCTTCTGCAGCCCACTTGTCTCTCAAACAGTCAAGGCGGCCAACCATATCAAGCGCACACTGGACAGCAAGCTCAGCATGGTCCTCCTGCCTCACTGGAGCGCCCCAGAAGGCCAATATCGCATCTCCTATGAATTTGTCGGGCGTGCCTTTCCATTTCATGATCACATCCGTCATCTCTCCGAGATATTCGTTGAGTATGGCAACAACCTCCTCCGGGGAATACTTTTCGGAAAATGATGTGAAGCCCCGGACATCTGAAAAGAGTATGGTTAATTCCCTGCGCTCTCCGCCGATCTTTGCAGTCTCGGGGTTGTCTATAAACTCCTGTATGATCTGATCAGTAACATAATTGGAGAACATCTCCCTGATTCTCCGCGCATAGCGCTCCTCCCTCGAATAGTGGTATGCAGTCACCCCTATAAATATAAAAAGGATATTCGAAAAAGGATGCAGGATGGTGAGCCAAACGGCTTTATGGACAAAGAGCAGGTATCCGGCGCCGAGCAGAAGAGACAGAAAAAAGAGGGTAAATACTGCCGCCCATTTTGCGCTCAGCCTGACTACTATGAGCGAAAAAACGACTCCTGTCAGGATAAGGAAGGAGATATCAGCAATGCGATGCGCTTTTGTCAAGATCCTGTCTTCAAGCAGTGAGGCAATGACATTGGCATGTTTTTCGACGCCCGGCATGGCAGCAGAAAAAGGCGTCACCCTGAGGTCATAGATGCCGACTGCAGTTGGGCCCACCAGCACTATCCTGCCCTCAAGCTCGCGCCTGGCCACTTTATTTTGGAGTATATCGCTGATCGAATAGTGTTTAAAGGTCTGCCCAGGGCCATAGTAGTTGATCAGTATCCTGCCCCACTGGTCAGTTTGTACAAAACGTTTGCCGAGTTGTACACCTTCGGTTGCCTTAAGGGCCATTGCTTCACGCGGCACCCCGAGATAATATGCTGCAGCATTCAGCGCAGCCGAAGGATAAAATACATTGTTATAGTAGATTGCCAGAGACTCCCACCGTATGGTTCCGTCAGCATCGGGAAACATATTGATATGGCTGAGTCCCATTGCTGAATTCATTAATCCTGCAACAGGGCAGAGAATTCCCTTTCCTTCGATAGGGGCATAGCTGCTGAAGCGCTCAGGATTGATGACGGAATGAAAGCCGAAAATATCAGGCAGTCCTGTATTCTGCCAGTTGCCCTGTTGCCCGCAGTCAAAGACTATCGGCAGAATTACGTTTCCGGCATTGTCTATTGCAAGGGCAAGTTTATTGTCATGGACCTCTTTTTCACTGTAGATGATATCGAGGAAAATAACCTCGGCCCCTGCCTCAGAAAGCTTCTCAACAAGCTCTGCCATTTTGTTTCGGGGCCAGGGCCAACGTCCCAACTGTTCGATGCTCTTTTCATCTATGGCAGCGATTACGACCTCCTCAGGAGGCGCGATTGCACCCCTGATCTTGAACCGATAGTCATAGAGCTTTGACTCAAGCATCTCGAGAAAAGGGACATTCAGCAGATAAAGCAGGATAAAGAGGCAGGTGAAGGCAATGCCTATCAAGATGCCATGAATATATCTCTTATCCGCCTTCATGGTTCAGTCGAGTCTGCCAGAGGCCCTCAGTCCGGTCAGCAGTTCCTGAATTCCTGGCAAGGCCGCAATCGCAGCCTTTTCTCCCTCCATGATAGCGTCAAGGCGCTTGTTAAAGTCGGCTGAGCCGATATTTCCCACCTTAGGCCTGATCACCACATCCGCCTTTTCAAGCTGCACTGATGCTATCCTGGAATGCATGATGCCTACAGACTGAAGAATCATCTCGATAGTGCCCTCGGGCTGCCTCGCATCAATATCAGAAGAGATGTCAACAGCAATCACTGCATCTGCCCCGAGCCTCTGTGCAGCATCCACAGCAATAGGGCTTACCACGCCGCCATCAACGTACATCCTGCCGTCTATCTTTACCGGCCTGAATATGCCGGGTATTGAACAGCTTGCCCTTACTGCTGTGCCGGTATTGCCTTTTGAAAAGACCGCTTCCCGCCCGTTCTGTATATCTGCAGTAACAGCATAAAATGGTATCCTCATCTTTTCGAGCGGCAGGTTTTTTACCATAGTATTGATATATGCCTCGAGCTTGTCTCCCTTGATAAAGCCGTTGTCCGGCACTGTGAGATCAATAAGCTCGTTTTTCTCAAGTGTATGGGATATCTTCTGGAGCTGAAATGAGTTATAGCCGTATGCATAGAGGCTGCCGACAAAGCTGCCTGCGCTTGTGCCTACAATCATATGGATCGGGATCTTGTTGGCCTCAAGGATCTTGAGGACGCCGATATGGGCAAAGCCGCGAGAGGCGCCAGCTCCCAAAACCAGGGCTATCTTGGCAGGTTTCTGCTGAGGCTGAACCTCCTTCGGAGCGCATGCAGCAAGCATAAGGCATATGCAGATGACGGCTGTCATGCGGGGCAGTATATGACTCATAATCTTTTTCCAGTGCATTGGCGGTCTTCCTCTTTTTGGCTATAGTATAAACGCAGTCCAATAATTTTTGCGCCCCAGCACAGATAACTTCTAAGTCGCAGGCAATACCCCTGCTGCCCGGCAGTTTCTTGTCATGCACATCTGCTGCTACCTTGCCTGCAGGCCAATGATATGCACTGCAACAGGCAGGGTAAAGAAGGAGAGAATCGTTGTCACCAGAATGATAAAGGCAGACAGGGAAACATCAAGCCTGAACCGTGCAGCGATCAGCAGGGACAGGACCATGGTCGGCATGGCGCCCTCTATCAGGACAGAAGAAAGGGCCTGACCCTGCAGGCCGAGCGACTGGCCGGCTGTAAAAGAGATCAGCGGAGAGACCGCCATCTTTATGATAACCGCCGGGATGATTGCATAAGCGTGGCTTACCTTCGGAAGGGTAAGGGCAAGGCCTATGCTGAATATCATGAGCGGAACCACGAGGCTGCCGAGCATTTCAAGCGTCCTGAGCAATGAAGCAGGCAGCGAAATGGCGGACAGGTTCAGCGCAATGCCGCAGGCGATGCCCCAAATCGGAGGCAGTGTGATGATCGCCCTGACCGACTCCCTGAGATTCATCTTCCGGTTCTCGCCGTAATGCGCCGCCACTGATGCGCCTGCAAGCCAGAGGATTGGAGTGGTTGCAAGCAGATCATAGAAGAGGGCGTATTTTGCCGCACCGGGCCCGTACAGTCCGGTCAGCACAGGAAGGCCGAGATACGTTACATTGCCAAAGGCAGCAGAGATGATAAGCACCCCCTTTTCCTGGGGCGTGAAATGCATCATCCTGCCAAGCAGGCTATAGACAGCAATCCCGATCGCCAATGCAGAGAAAGTCGTGACTGCTGCAGTGGCCGGGATCAGCAGCGCCTCGATATCTATGCTCGAGGTGTAGAGCGTCTTTATGCAGAGGGCCGGCAGGAATATGTTCAGCACCATAACATTGATGCCCTGCCTGAGCGAATCAGCATCAATGCCTCCTATACGGAACCTCCTGCAGGCCATACCTGCAAGGATTATAAGGACAAAGGGGAAAAGGATATCCTGCATGGAAGATATTATACGCTACAGGGCGGGTTGTCTGCCTGAGGCGGCCCGGCGTTTTTCGAAAGCTGACAGACCGATCAGCAAGGCAACTTGTACCGGCTGTCCTGATGGTACAGCTGTCTCTGAAGCTCCTCCTGGATCACGGCCCAGCCGTCTTCTGTATGAGGGATCACGCATTCGGAGCAGTCTTTAAATCCGGAGGGCAGGATGCTGAAACTGCCGGAACAGTCAAGCAGAAAGAGCGGGCAGTAGCAGAAGAGGCAGGACTTCCAGTTATCCAGCCTGTGGCAGGGCAGAAACTCACACTGGTGGTTGATGAAATGTTTATAGCTCATATCGGATGTCTTCTGCTTTCAGCCTTCCCTGACATGTTCGTGGTCCTTAAGATGTTTCATGCAGTACTCGTGGCTGCCCTCGCAGGAAGAGCAGTATCTGAACTCCATCGCAATATCGTCTGTTTCGGTCATGCCGCAGATTCTGCATTTGTGGATATAACCCTTTTTTTCAGGCTCAAAAAACGAGGCTACAAACTCCCTTCTCCTGTGATATGAAGAGCCCCGGTGTTTTGCGGTATTGATGATATCGCGGCCGAAGAATAAAAGATAGTTCGAGACTGAGACAATCGCCGCAATTTTTAGCGCAAGCGGAGCCGTAAGGACAGTAAATGCGATAAAGGCCCAGTTAAGCCATGCGAGGTATCTGACCTTTACAGGAATGATGAAAAAGAGCATGATCTGGAAATCAGGATAGATATAGGCAAAGGCCAGAAAGAGCGACAGGTTAAGGTACAGGGCTGTTGTGCCCTGTCCGGTGATAAAGGCGGCAAGGGCTGTTGCTGCCATGCCTGTGAAATAGTAGAGGTTGAACCTGAAGCTTCCCCATTCCTGTTCGAGCCCTGCGCCGATCATATAGTAGAAATAGAGGATAAAGAAGATCCAGAGCAGAGAGGCAGAGGGCGGGATGAAGACCCAGGTTATCAGCCGCCAGACTTCACCCTGTATTACCAGATACGGGTCGAGCACGAGCATGCTTACAGCATCGCTCTGCGGCATGCCGATCCTCAGGATATAGATAAGCGCATTTATGCCGACAATATAGACGATCAGCTGCCTGATCGCATACCTGCCGAATTTACGTTCGAGTCTGTTAAGAAGATTCATGTTATTTCCAAAAACTCCTTAAATTTTGTCTTATAGCGATAATCGAGTGAGGAGTCTGCTTCAGCGAGATGATTCTTGATCAGATGCGCGTTAATAAAGGTCTTGTTTTTGAGATAGACATAGCAGAACAGATTGCCCTCTTTGTCGTGTTTGATGCTGTCGTATTTCAGAAAGACCTTTTCACCCCTGAACTTATCGGCCAGAAACTTAATTGCCTCGCCATTTACCGCCTTATTTTCCTTAATGCCAAGCAGTCTGACCTTGAGGTCATTATCGAGCAGTATTACATCGGGAGACAGGACTTCTTTTACCGTATGATATGTCTCGCGCTTTTGATCTGTAGGGTCAATACGCGAGCCGAACTTCAGCTTCTTCGGGTCTGTCTTCTTGTCGAACTTCACCGGGTCATTGAATATATACGGCAGATTGCTGATATTCTCTTTAAAGTTGCCGGCAATATTATTCTGAGATACTACCTCAATATCGGGGCTGTTGATCTTGTCTTTGAGGATTGGGAGAAATTCCTTATTGATTTCGTAGCCGATGGAGTTTCTATCGAGATTCTTGGCAGCAAGACTGGTTGTGCCGCTGCCAAGGAATGGGTCAAGCACAGTATCTCCGACAAAACTGAACATCCTTATCAGTCTCTTTGGCAGTTCTTCAGGGAACATGGCAAGATGCTTGTCCTGCCGCTCGCCTGCAAAATTCCAGTGGCCATAGAAATATTCATTCCATTCTTCGGTCGTTAGTTTCGAGGCTTCCTTGATCTCGCGGCTGACTTTGGGCTGGGCGCCAAGCTTTTTGAAGATAAGGATGAATTCATAGTCGAGCTTTATTATGCCGTTGCGGGGATATGGGAAGGAGCCCATGATCGTAGCCCCGCCGGTTGTGTTGCAGGTCGTCACCTTCTGCCATATGATCGCGCCCATGTAGTCAAAGCCGATGGTCTCGCAGAAACGGATGATCTCTTCCCTTATCGGGATGATCTTGTACCTGCCGTAATAGACCGACCTGGCGAACTGGTCGCCGATGTTGACGCAGAGGCGGCAACCGTTATGCAAGACGCGGTAGCACTCGCTCCAGACGAGGTTGAGGTTGTTGATATATTCCTCATAGGAGTCGTTGAACCCGATCTGGTCATTGCTGCCGTAGTCTTTCAACTGTCGGTAAGGCGGCATGGCACGGCGAGATGCACGCTCCCGTCTTTCAGCTCGCTCATCCTCCGGCTATCGCCGATAATTATGGTATGTTTTGGTTTCATATAATGTTGGCTCAGCTACTGACCTTATCTTGCCCTTTTAACATCAGATATTTTTTTTCAAAAGTTTTCTTCAATGCATCGAAAATTTCTTTTTGCGCTGCTCTTGGTAGCCTTCTAATACGCGCTAAGATGTTCAGTGCCGATTCGCCGAGAGGCTGAATATTTTTTCTCCCTAAATTACATGCTGAGCAAAGAACTCTTAAGTTGCCTCTATCATTTGTGCCTCCCTGACTAATAGGAACTAAATGATCGATATTAAGCCGAATCTTACGGCTTGTATTGAATGGATCGGGATCACCTGGGCCTGCACCACATTGTTGACATGTAAAGCCATTGCGCTCAAGTATTTCATTTCTCAACTGTGGTGAAATGCCTCTGCCTAATGACGGGAGACGTTCCAGGTTTTCAAGAATATATTGGCCTGGCTTGAGGTCGTGCCTGTCGATATGAGACTTGATCTGCATGCCTTCTTCGTCTCGCAGTTCTCGAAGGCGGCGTGCATATTCGCTTACGCCTGCTACCTTTCTTATTTGTTGTGTGGTTATAATCTTGCCGACTTTTGATTCGAGAAAAGACCGGATTTTATCCTTTGACCCCATCTAATAATTGCCCTCCCTAATGAGAAATTTAGAAAGTCTCCGTTTTAAGGAATTATGGTTACGAGTATTGCACTCCCAGACGATCAGCGGTGACCATCCGAGTCTCCGCAGCATTTCTATTGTCTTTCTGTCTCTTATCATATTTTGATCTATTTTATTGTTCCAAAATTCACTGTTTGTATCGGGTCGTTGAGAACGTTTGCAGCCCTTATGCCCATGCCAAAAACAGCCATGAACGAATACAATCATCTTGTGTCTCGGCAATACGATATCGGGCGTGCCGGGCAAATTACGGACATGCAATCTGTAACGGAACCCCATAGCATGGATTATCTTGCGTACGATTATTTCAGGCTTGGTGTTGCTGCCCGAAATTCGAGACATAATCCAGCTTCTTTTTTTCTTGCTGAAGACGTCCGGCATTCGTTTAACCCTTTGGATATCATTAAAGCATAGACACAATCCGCAATTCGCGCAGCCAACAGAGGAGGCACTGCATTGCCTATCTGTTTGGCAATTTCTATTTTAGAGCCGATGAATTTGAAATCGTCCTGGAACGATTGCAGCCGTGCTGCCTCGCGGTGAGTAATCGGCCTATGCTCCACAGGGTGCAGATACCGTCCTTTTTCGGGCTTGAAAAACTCAGTCCTGATAGTAAAAGCGGGTCTGTTCCACCAGAGCCTGCCGAACAAATCGGTGCCGCCGGAGGTTTTGCGAATCCAGCAGTCAGGCGTCAGTTTCAGGGCTCTTTTTTGAAGATCAAATCTGTTCATACCTTCTTTAGGAATCGCCTTATATCTGGCCAAGCTTTTTGGAGTAGGATTACGGCCAAAATGAAGGTCCAGAGGCGGCGGCATGTCTCGAATTTCGGTGCCGACAGGCGGTGGTAGATCTTCTATAGCATCTTCAACAGTTCTCCAGGGAGCAGGGTCGGCAATATACTCATCAAAATCTGAGGACAAGGCTTTTATTCTTCTATCAGGATTACAGTGCGATTTTTTCGGAGGAAAAACTTCACCTGGATCGGCAAATTTACATCCGATTATAAAAGCACGCCTGCGGGTTTGAGGTACGCCGTAATCTGCAGCACAGAGCTTCGCCCAACGGACGGTGAACCCCATGGCCTCGGCAAAGCCGACTATCTCAGCATGCTCGAACGTGTTGAGCAGTTCGGGCACGTTTTCCATGACGAAAATCGAAGCGCCGGACCGCTCAACTACTTCCATGTATGGTCGCCACAGTTCCTTCCTATGATCTCCGTTACGATTTTTATTTAGAAGGCTAAACCCTTGGCAAGGTGGCCCTCCGATGACAACGTCTGCTCTGGGAATCTTTGTATGTGGATCATCGAGAATTGTTTCTATATTGCCGACAACACACCGATGCTGAAAATTAGCATTGTAGGTCTTTGCAGCATGCTCATTGAAGTCGTTCGCCCAGACGGGTTGAAATATGTGCCCGGTTAATTGAGTGAAGCCAAGGGACATACCTCCCGCGCCAGCAAAAAGGTCGATGAGTTTAGGGCGCACCTTTCCGTATTCCAGCACCTCGCCCTCAGTGCGAGCGTTATAAATGCTCTCCTCTTCTGCGATGAAATATATTTTTTCTTTGAATTTGCTGTAATGTTTCATTTCCTGTACCCGATCTGGTCATTGCTGCCGTAGTCCTTTAACTGCCAGTATGGCGGCGAGGTAATGGCGAGATGCACGCTCCCGTTTTTCAGCTCGCTCATCCTCCGGCTATCGCCGATGATTATGTTTGATCTTGTTTTCATAAAGTTATTTCAATCTTCTTTATTGCGGTCATCATTCAATAAGTCCTTGTAATTGTGTATATTTCTTAGATCAAGTTTTGCAGGCTTTGTCCACCTTACCACGTCTGCATTTCTCTCTTGAGGTCTTCAATGTCGTTAGATTCCCCGCGCTCTGCCGCTTCTCTGCCCTTCTTGACCTTGTCAACAACGTAGAGTTCATACATTATGTCATCGATGTTTGCTGATTCAGGCAATTTTGCAATAACCCTGAGCGCTTCCTGTTTTAAGTTCTCCAGGTTCATTGCCTCCTGTAGTTAGCCACGATATATTTTATCATTTGTAATTTCTGTATCCTGGCAGTCCGTCAATGGCTACCCCCTATTGATTACTATTGTTACTGTTTCTCCTTCGCCTTTTTAGCTTGATAGATGCATCGTATTTCTGACTTGGCTCACGCAAAAGATCCAGTTGGCCGGCTGCCGTTACATAGGGGCGTTTAAGATCAAATAGTTCTACGATGTGATCTGGTATCGGTAATGACTGAAGATTGCCGGGTTCCACCTTAATTGCACCTGCGCCATAACTTTTTCCTACAAGCTGTAGATTTTGCAGAGTGTGCGGATGATTAAGAGCATGCCAGAGATTGTCAATATATGCCTTGTCTGTATGGATTGGATAGACACAAAGAAACCCTGTCAGCGGCAAAACACCAGCTTCATTCCTTATAAATCTTGTGCTTCTCCTGCCGAGATACGCAAATAGAAGCGGAGGAACCTCTCGCTTCTCCATTTTATACCAAGGCCTTCTTTGTTTGATTAAGGCCCGTTTGGGCAAGCCCATGCTTTCGCCGATTTTCAAATAGTCGGCAACTGCCCGTGGAAGATTATCTGTGCCATTGATTGCGAGCAGATAAGTAGGTCGTGATTTCTTCTCTAATGCAGCGATGTCCCCGTCGCTCAAGGTATTGGTTGTTACATCTCTCGTTCGACCTATCGCCCTCTTGAGAAAATCGTGAGGTAGGCGAAGGGCTTTTGCCTGTTGCGCCGTTAATAAGAAAAACTCATTAGATCCGGTAGCTATCCCCCGCATTACCCTGGCAAAGTCATATAGATGAAAGTTGAATCTATTATGCGCCTGTGCAGGTCTGGATAGCCCTGTTGCAATTGCTTCTTTAAGATCTCTATTGGTGATTTCCAGGTCTTGATACTCCTGCTCTTTAAAGTTAGATGCTATGAATTCTGTCAGATCTGTGGAGTGCGCCCTTATCACCTTGAGCCAAAATAGTTCCTGCGCAGGTTTGGCATTCCTGATCAGAAAGATGATTGCATTGGTATCAACGTTCGGAAAAGGTGTGGCAGCTTCGGCAAATGTTATTACTGCATCAATACAAAATCTATCTGAAATCCATTTCCATAATTTCCTTGCAAACGTTCCCTCACAAGTATCCGCAGGCATGATGAAGGCAAGTCTGCCATTCTGCGCCAAACGGTCTAGCGCCTGAATGAGAAAATAAATATGATAGCCGGCCCTTCCGTCAACATTAAATCCTGCTATGCCAGCAGCACGCTGTTTGAGGAACGTTTTTGTGCTTATGTCAATTCGATGATGTCGTATATAAGGTGGATTGGCAACTATGAAGTTGAACTTACATTGCGGTGGATTCTTGAGAAAGTCTCTTTCTTCCACAATACACCTGTTATTGTTGTATATATCATCAGCCAAAACATTAGCATCAATGTCAGTTCCATAGAAAGAAACATGCGGTCTGTTGAGCTTCAATAACGCTTTCAGAAAAACTCCGCGACCGGTGGCGGGGTCGAATACCAACTTTGCATTCGTCGGAGCATATGCAACCATTGCTTCTGCTACCCAACTCGGCGTCCAAAATTGACCCTTGTTACGCAACTTTTCTCTTTCAGTCCAGTCAGAGGGCATAATCTGATGTCCAACAGTGCTTCCCATTATATGGTCTTTAACATGGCAATAGTCTCTTTTGTGAGGGCAAGAGAGCCACCTTCAAATTTTACATACGGAAGTATATGGCCGTTCTTGTCCTGAATGCAGTCAGGTATCAATGTCGGCCTATTAGTTGCAATGCCTAGTGGATAGGCATAATGATAATAGTATTTGTAGATCGTTTTATTTGTTGTAGCTCCACCAGGGGCCTGGAAGACTTGCTCTGTAGGCAGAATAAGGCCTTTTCTGATCAAGCGCTCCGCCTCACTGAACGAGAGGCCGTAAGCCCTGTCAAAAAATACGTGCCAAACGTGAATTGGAATATCGTTTTCTTTCTGCCAACGGCTCAATGGCTGCCTGTCTTCTTCCTTAATTATTACAGTCGGCAACACAGCAGTTTTTGGCAGGCCCAGTTTGCCGCCAAGCCTCTTTTGTGGTTTCATCGGGGTGTTGTAATCCGGCATTGCCTCGGCAACCCACAATGAGA
>CAYUNK010000016.1:0-43380 GCA_964446125.1 uncultured Nitrospiraceae bacterium
CGCAATTGACCTGATATATCGAGCAAAATCAATGTCATTGCGAGCACCCAAAAGGTGCGTGGCAATCTCGCCTTAACTCCTTGAGATTGCTTCGCTTTGCTCGCAATGACAGACTTAACTGCGTTTTTTAGGATAATGAAGACATCTTTCTTGACCAGGAGAGACAATAATGGAAGAGACCAATGCATCACAGCTCTATTTCGCGGGGATGAATATCCGATGCATTCAGTGGGCTGCATGATCAGGATATCCTATCACTCCTCAAAGACAAGGAATACGACACGTCAAGACTTCTCAGGACACCACAGAAACAGGAGGAGGGCTTATGAAGCTTAAGGAATATTTCGAGGTCGCAAATGGCACAGGGGTCTTGGCAACCGCTGATGCGGAGGGCAGGGTTGATGCTGCCATATACTCAATCCCCCATGTGACAGAGGACGGCTATGTCGTCTTTCTGATGCGCAATCACCTGACGCACCATAACCTTCAGTCCAATCCCCATGCCACCTTTCTCTTTATGGAACATGGGCCGGGACATTTTGGTCTGAGGCTCTACCTGAAAAAGATAAAGGAAGAGACTGACTCGGAACTGATCCTTGCCATGACAAGGAGGCATCTGACCCCTGAGGAAGACCTGCAGAAAGGACCAAAGTTTCTGGTCACCTTTACTGTCGAAAAGATACTGCCGCTCATCGGAAGCAGTGAAATAGACATCTCGTATTAGATCTCCCAAACATCCCTGAGATACCGTTCCGAGAGCTTAATTATCTCTGTACGGGCAGTTTCGATATGGCGCTGCAGTTCAACGGCATCCTTCATTTTCATAAAATCTGCAGCGCTTCTCAGGCCTTCTTCATCCTTCCTAAGCACTGCCTCGCCCTGTAATCTGAGAATACAATCAATGGTTCGGAAAAATAGATAGGAGTTCTTCATCAACAAGGCTTCGGCCCCGCTTATTATCCCGGCAGAGGCGAGCCTTCGGATTGCGGCAAGAGTATTCTGAACAAGGAGCGGCCTATGCCCGGCGCAGTTCTTCAACTGCAGGAACTGGACCATGAACTCGATCTCTTCGATGCTGCCGGGGCCGAGCTTGATGTCATAGCCCTCTGCCTCTTTTGAGCGCTCCAGCATGATTCTCTGGCGCATCTGCCTCACATCTGCTGCTGCGATCTTTGCCCCATTTGAGATGAGCGCCTCATGCGCCATCTGCATAAAGGCAGATCCCGCATCCCGGTCGCCTGCAACCGGCCTGGCCTTAAGCAGGGCCTGAAACTCCCAGAAGGCGGCAGATTCCGCATAATATTTCCTGAATGCCTCAACTGAAGATACGAGGGGGCCTTTTGAACCTTCGGGCCGCAGCCTCGTATCCACGCGGTATGCAATCCCGTCGCGTGTGTAGGAGATAAGCATCCTGAGCAGTTTTTCAGCAGTCTTTGTCTGCTCATACCGGACGTCTCCGCCTGTCACAAAGATAAGATCAAGATCAGATCCGAAGGCTATCTCCCTGCCGCCGAGCTTGCCGAAGCTTATAATGGCCATGTCTTGCTGCTGCCCACCGATCTGCTCAAAAGATGCGCAGAGGATCGCCTCTGCTGTCCTGCTCAGTCCCCTGGTCGCCTTGATCACATCCAGCCTTTTTTGGAGGAAAAACAGGCCTATCCTGATCTCTTCCATCTGCTTTGCCAGCCTGACAGCATCGCTTATCGAGCCGCCTTCTGTCAGCGCAGCCCTGATCTCGGTACTCAGTCCGCCGAGGCTCTTTCTCATCGTCTCCTGCCAGCCTATCATCTCAAGGTATTGAGGTCTGGCCATAAGCATCTTTGACAGATAGTTGCTCCCGGAAAAGACATACACAAGAAGATCAATCAGCGTCCTGTTCTTGCTGAAGACCTCAAGGTAAGACTCATTTGTGCTAAGAAGCTGGGCAAAGGACTGCAGGTGATTGAGCGACCGGTCAGGGCTTCCTGACCTGAGGCTGCTGTCAACGAACTTCGGGAGTATGTCAGAGAGCAGCCTTCTGCTGCGCAGGGTCTGGAAGTTGAACATGCTGTCCCGGATAGACCTGATGTTGCGCCAGGCCTTGTCTGCATCCCTCAGCCCTGAACCGGCCAGAAACTCCTTAATATCCTTATCAGATAATTCTTCATTAAAAAGTACATGGCCTGTTGAGGGCTCTTCCTTGTTGGCTGCAAAGAGAGAATCATAGATGCCCCTCACCTGTGCCCTTCTCCTGTCAAGGTCTGCCATAAACTGGCTGGCTGTTGCATGGCCCATCTTCCTGGAGAGCGCCTCCAGTTCTGCCTGCCCAACAGGCAGGGAATGTGTCTGCAGGTCATTGACCTGCTGCAGTCTGTGCTCAAGGGTCCTCAGATACCGGTAATTGTCGGAGAGTATACCGTAGTCATCCCTGCCTATCAGCCCCTTCTGAAACAGGCGGTGCAGTATCTTGAGCAGATTCCGTTCCCTAAGCAGGGGCTCCCTGCCTGCATAGATAAGCTGAAGCGCCTGGCCAAAAAACTCTATCTCCCTGATCCCGCCATAGCCCCTCTTGATGTCGCTCTTCTTGAACGTTGCATCTATGCGCGTCTTTAGCTTGCTGATCTCGTCTATGGAACTGAAATCCAGATACTTCCTGTACACAAAGGGCCTGATCATCTCCATAAACCTTCTGCCGAGTTGCCGGTCTCCTGCAACAGGCCTGGCCCGCAGGAGCATGGCCCTCTCCCATGCCCTTCCCCATGATTCATAGTACATCTCATAGCCCCTTAGCGTCAGGGCTATAGCCCCGCGCTGGCCCTCAGGCCTCAGCCTCAGATCAACCCTGTACGCAAACCCTGCCTCGGTATTCTGGGAGAGAAATCTGGAGAGCTCCTCGCCAAGCTTGCAGTAGTATTCATGATTAGAGATCCGGTTTGTGCATATGCCCTGGCTGCCGTGCACGCCTGAGGTCTCTCCCAGCTCTGTATTGTACACATACATAAAGTCCACATCCGAGCTGAAGTTCAACTCCTCTGCCCCGAGCTTGCCAAGCGCAATCACAGAGAACTGCTCATCCTCAGGGGCCCCGTACATGCTGCTGACATACTGCCTGATGATATGAAGCGACTCTTCGACAATAACATCTGCCAGCATGCTCATCTCGGACATGATATCCACAAGATCCGCCTTTTTCTGGATATCCCTGAGCGTGATCTTCAGGATCTGCCTAAGCCTGAACCTCCGGACAGCATTCATATATAAGGGCAGTGTTGCCCTCTGGGGGCAATCCCCCACCGCATCAAACTCCCGCTTCAGCGCAAGGGCCAAATCTTCCCTTTCTAAAGCATTCTCCATTTTGTCGAGCGCAGCAAAAAGGTCTTCGGGCTGGGCAGTGCAGAAGTTTGCAAGAAACTGGCTGCAGCTGAATAGCTGGGAGATGCTCCTGATATGGTCCTTAAGCTCAGCAGTCCTGTCAGGGTTCTCTTCAATAAACGTTGACAGGTTCTTCAGCGCCCGCTCAGGATCAGGCGTGGCAGCAGCAGCTTCTTTAAGGAAATTTTCTATCATCCGGCGCCGTTATTCATCCAAGGCAGTTACAATTGAGCCCATATATCTGCATGCCCAGGCCTTTCCAGATTTTGACATCTTCTTTGCAGAGTGCTACTTTTAACTTCCTGTCATGCTTCTTTATTGTGTCTATGATCACTTTAAACATGGCCAGGCGGATTTTTCATGCTTTCTGAATATGCCCCAGGTAAACAGCCTCCAGGCAGATATTAAGCCTTGAAATTCTCATCTGTCTCCCAGTTTAAAGGATTATTGACAATGTATTCACGAATTTTATTCAATTCCGGCTCGCTGCGTACAATGTGTTCGTAGTAATTGCGTTGCCAGACAGCGCGGCCAAGTGAATTTCGGGTTTGGTTGATCTGTTTTGTTGTCGTTGATTTGAATAATCTTACGATTGTGGGGATTGAATTTGATACGGGTTTCCCGAATTGTTCCGGCGTAGGGGCACGTTGCAACGTGCCCCTGCGATCATCGCTGACCATCAATATCCCATGAAAATGATTCAGCATAATGATAAAATAATCCGTCCTGACATTTGCACGAATAATGCCCGTACGCAGCCATTCCTGTTTAACGATCTCGCCATACTCATTCAGACTCATATTACCTGAATCAATCTCCCCGAACAGATGCTCCCTGTTCCATGTGCATATCGTCAAAAAATAGGCCCCTGCCTGCGAATAATCGTAATCGTTTAACCGGATTGACCGGCGGTGGTGTATTTCAGCGTTATATTTCATTGTAGGGGCACGTTGCAACGTGCCCCTACGCATTTACCATTATTCATTATTTCCCCTCCACAATAGCAATCTCCTCCGGATCAGGCCGTAGATCCTGTAAATCTCCTCGTCTATTTCTCGTTCAGGGCGCAAAACTCTTAAACGTGTCCGCGAGCCTGCGCGTGGGCGCGCTCTTGCTCTCAAGCCGAAATTACTTCACTGCCTGCACTCTCTTCATGGCTTCCGGCATCTGGCGCAGTTCATCAGTGGAACAGTCGCCAAGCCAGAGACACCAGCGCTCATAACCGTTAATAAATTCATCAGAGCCTATCCATCGCCTGAACCACTTCCTCAAACTTATTACTGAGGGTATCTTTTACCAGCTTCGAGGCTGCCTGTCCGTCCAAAGTCCATAACCCCTATTGAAAAATTATACTCTATGTTATACTGCATTCAGAATCACGATAAGAGGCTATCCAAAGGGTTTCGTCCCGCGGTAATGCCTCTTGTTATTTTCTCTTTTCCCCAGTCTGGCCCTCAGGAAATTGGTCTCAGATATGCCTGACTAATGACCTTGTTAAGTTGGCTGTAGATCCTTCGTAACAATTACTTCTTCTCCCAGCATGTCAATGATCTTCACGGCAATGGTTGTCTTGCCTTCCGGCGCTGAAAGCTCGTAGGCGCCTGACACAAGATCGGTCTTCTTCTCGGGAACATCTGATAGCGCCACGTTGAAGACCTTGCCGTCATAAGCGGAATCAATCATTATGCAGTCAACCATGCTGCGCCAGTCGGTGATCTTTGCCTTAAAGACCTGCATATCTATTTCCAGCCGATCAATAATTGTCGGGCTGATGAAGTCCTCAACAGTCACTTTGAGTCTGTCTTTAATCCGTTGCATCGAAACCTTCGCAGTTGCCGGATTATGGGCAATGAATTTGCCGTATTTCGGGTCGGTTCGGAGTTCGATTACCTCTATTTTGTTTATTGCGTTATTCCCTTTGCGGAGTCTGTTCCAGTCCTCAATCCATGTTTCTGCGGCAAGTTCTTTTCCAAGACATACCAAGACAATGCTTCTGTCTTCGTCTGGCCTGGCTTCGAGTTCGCGCTTGATTTCTTCCAGGTCAAGAGGGGAAAGAGGATGATTGAATGGGATGATCTTTACCAGCTTCTTTCCGAGGACGCCCTCAAAAAAAATGTCCGTCCGCGTCCGTTCAATGCCTATATGTTCGCAGGCAAGATTGACAGCCTCGTTATGTTGGATTGCAAGATCGTAATTGTTTACCCGCCATATGGTGAAGGCATATTGCGCGGGCAGTATCTTCTCAGATTCCCTCTCCCCATCGTGGGAGAGGGGCAGGGTGAGGGGGGCTACGGCATCTTCGTCTGTCTGTTCCTGAATGATTGTCTGCAACCGCTTGGCGGTAGTCTGTATCGCTCCCTTATTAATATCACAGCCGATCCAGCGGCGGCCAAGTTTTTGGGCAGAGGCAGCGGTAGTACCGGAGCCGATAAAGCAGTCAAGAATAAGATCGCCGGGTTTAGATGATGCATCCACAATTCTATTAACCATGTCTTCTGGTTTTTGAGTATTATAATCAGCCCTTTCATGTGATTGTGAATTGATTGATCGAACATCCGTCCAGATCGAATGAACTGCTTGCCCTTCAATTTCATCCAAGTATCGCTTTACTTGTGGTACACCATCTTCTGGAATTTCAATAAGACCTTTCACCCATAATTCATCAATGCCATCTTGAGCAAATCGCCACATTGTTCCGACTGGTGGTGCGATTATATTATCGCCAAAATTGAGCGACTTGCCCTGTTTACCATGTGCTGGAGCAGTAAGATTATCAAGTCTATATAACCTTCCATTATTGTCGGGGCTAAAATGGGTCTTGATATACGAAGGCTTGAGTTGCACAAAAGGTTTAACGAAATGATAATTATTAGATTTTGTTACTAAATAAATAGTATCGTGGACAGTGCCATATTTCTTGCCGTCTGCCCTGAAATTAAAACGTTGCCAGACAATTTCATTCCTGAGATTCTCAGACCCAAATATTTCTTCAAGCACACATCTCAGATGATGTGTCCGATGAGTATCACAGTGTAGATACAAACTGCCGTCGTCTGATAATAACTCTTTGAGAAGCATAAAACGCTCATACATAAACTGCAAGTAATTATCATTTGCCCATATATCAGTATATTGAATCTGCTCACCGAGAGTATAAGACTCTCCATCAATAGTAGTTGTCCTTTTGGTTCCCCGCAACGAGACTCTGCGCACATAATCCGCGCCCGAATCAAATGGCGGGTCAATGTAGATGAGGTTGACCTTTCCTCTAAAACCATTGGCAAGAAGGTGTGCGAGGACTTCCTTGTTGTCGCCGTGAAAGAGAAGCCCGCCTTTGGGGTAACTGTCAGGCCAATCCTTCCAGATATCAGACCCCTCACCCCCGCCCTCTCCCGCCAGGGGCGAGGGAGAAACAGAGAAGGTCTCCACATGTTGGGCCGGAAATGCTGTAACACTTTTCAGCGGTCTCTTCCCTACCCACGTAAGCATCGGGCGGCCTTTTGCAGGCTTTATCTTAATTTCTGCTGTCGGTCTCGTTTTTTGATCTTTATCCATTCAGTTTCTTTCGCTCTCAGGATTATCCCTTAAGCCCTTCCTCCAGATAACGCGCAATACGATCTTTGTTTGCAGCAAGGCTCGAAAACTGCTTTTCACATATATCGCTGAATCTGGCCAGCACCTTACGGTTGACTTCTTCCTGATCCTCGAAAATGCCGACTGCCCTTGACGACAACCCCCAGCGTTCGAATTGAAGCAGGCCGATTGTAGCATCACGGACTTTATCATCCCCGGGCAGAGCATAAACCAAAAGCGGCCGAGTCATGCCGTTTATGCGGCAGTCGACAATATACTTGCCATCGGGATCATGCTTGGCGTCATGCCAATCGAAAGTCAGCCGACCAGCAGGGACATGTTCTTCCATAAAGGCGCGAAAATCCTCCATAAAGGCAGACCTGACGCGCTCGCGGGAAAGAAAAGTTATATCACTGATTTTAAGCAGCGCCTGAACAAAGTTATAAAGGGCATCGCCATAACGTTCGTCCTTTATGCCGATAATCAATTCACCATGCCGGTCATCCACTGAGAAGGCAGAAAGTGCGGTGGTTATGATCTTCTGCCTCGTGCCTTTCTGTAAGTCTTTTTCGTCAAGGTCATAGGTCAGATGCATATACGTATGGCCTTCATCCGACAGAATCCATCGGCCCTGATCGCGCTTCAGCACAATGGCGAGGTGGTCGCCGTCCTCAAACAGAAAAGGCGTAAAAACACGATAGCGCTCCATTCCCTCAGCAGAAAGCTTGAGGCCCTCGCAAACTGTCTTTCTGAAGTCTTGTTCAATCGTATCAATAGACATTGTTATACTCCTTCATCAAACATATCCGCTTGAGGATTAAGCGGAATATCAAATCCGCAGTCTTTGAGAACGCACCCGAGCGCAGCGTTAAAATCTGCATATCGGTTTGTCGGCTCTGCAAACCAATCCTCCCGAAGCCCGGCGTCCTGATACCGCTCAGTTGCCTTATGAATATGAAAATCATAGAAGGTCTCTGCCTCCAGTGTATTTGTGTGTTCATGGCTCTTGCCGTTATAGCGGCATAACCGGAAAAGCTGATTGGACTTGGGCGGCCGATAAGCCAGAATGACCGAAAAATCGAGCGGATTAAATTCACTCTGCCTCAGAATCAGACGAAACTCCGAGTTTGCCTCTCCTGTCACATCAAGCTCGCGCTCTTTGTGCCCCCGCTTAGGCCTCGTCTGAATGCGCTCCCAGTAGTCTCCAGACAGCGGCTTCCTCTCGGCCAAAAGCCGAACTATGTCATTTTCACTCAGCCGGATTGCCAATGCTCCAACCCTCTCCTTCTTTATAAACCCTCGACAAACTGCCGCGCTCCTTTGGTCTGGTCATATGATACGGTTTCCATATCGGTAAATATCATTTCATATTCGAGCAGCTCAGGATTGATCTTTTCCAGCCTCCTCAAGGCCATTGCCTTTCTGCCCTTCTCACCGTCCAATCCATCATCCCGAAACCTCACATCTTTGATCTCGACAATATAGCATTTACCCTGTCCGTTGCCTTTGCCCTTCTTGCGGATGATGAAATCAGGCGTGTACCGTCGCCATTTCCCTTTCTCGTCCTTATATTCTACAAAAAAGTCCGTCTTGTTGCTGTCTGTCAATGCACCGGTAAAGTAGATATCCTCGATTTCATGAGGGTGAAGATTCAAATGCCTGAGCATTTCGCAGAAAAAAGACTTTTCAGGATTGGAGTCAAACCTGTAAGGGGTATAATGGAAACCAAAGTTATTTTCATTGTCGCGCATATCTTCAAGATTAAGGAGCAGCTTTTCCCTGTCTTTGAAATATGTAATTTCTGCTGTATAAACTTCCGATCCGTCAGCGTCTGTCGTTCTTGTAAAACCCTCAGGCTTAACAAGCGCAAGGGCAACGTCTATCTTTTCTTCTTTTATTTCATAGAAGCGTGTCTGTTCCTCGATCTGTCTGCAAAGATCAGGCATATGAACAACAGGAATATCGCTATCAACACCGTATAGTCGCATCAATTCATCACTGATTGACCAGACGTTAAGCCGGTAGATTTGAGACAGTTCGACGACAGCAGCATAAAGATCAATCAAGGTTTCTGTTGTGTCTATCTGCATGGTATCGCCTAATTGCTGCAAAACACTTTGGGTTGCCTGTTCCCGGGCAAGGGTAAATACCACACCGGTCAAGCCACTTTTTTTTGCAGTAGGCCTCTTAAGTCGCAATCCCTTTTCATTCCCTTCACCGGGGGCAACGGTTCTTACAGTCTGCGTCATGATAAGAGGCGGCATGCTGAATTTGCGGAGCTTCAACAATGCAGTGCCTCTTTCCCTGCCGGCATGCTGAAGATCAGTTATCGTCTCGCCATATGTTTCCTGAAGCTGACGATCAAGAATGTTCCTGTTGTCCATTGAGAGATAGATTCGCGCACTTGTCTTGTTGCCGGACACCTGTCTCAGGCATCTTGTGGCAGCCTGCAAGACAAAATTATTCGACGTTTTAAGCTTTCGTGCAAGGGCGCATGCGAAGAGGCTCGGACAGTTCCAGCCTTCTGTTCCCTTATTCACAAGCAATATTACCCTATGAATTGACCCGGGATCATTCAACCTATTGAAATCATCTATTTCCTGCATTGATGATTCTGAAGTATTTCGCAAGATTACAGAAGGAGATTGACCAATTTCCGCAAGGGTTGTTTCTACAACAGGTCGCAGCTCCAACAGGTCGTCATTCTGTGGAAAGTAAATCGCAATCCTGGAGGAGGCTCCATTCGGCAGTTTCACGTCTGCATAATCCTTGAAAAAGTCTTGTATAACCTCTGAAATGAACTGCGGAGCGCTATTATTATCAAAGCTGTAGGCCCGTATGTTTCCGGCAACATCCTTCAAAATACCGCCCGCAATTCCCTCTGACAGACCATACCAGGCAACAACATCCTTCAATGGCTGGCGTTCAAAATAGGGGGTTCCGGTAGTATTGACAACACATATCAAGTTCGGACTGTTCTGATAAAGATAGTCTACGGTTTTGCGGACTTTTTTCAGTTCCCTGCCCATTGACTGGCCGTAAGTATGATGGGCCTCATCAGAAAATACCGCAAGATGTGGCAGACTGGCGATATCCTGCAGGCGAAGGTTGGCGATCTCTGTTCGAGCTTCATCCTCCTGCCCAGGCGCAAAGAGGTTGCCGATGTCGCTTTTTCTGATAGTCTCTTTCTGAATCCGTATCTTTTCCGTATTCGTAACAACAACATTGAAAGAAGACCCACGGATGACGGGAATATTCTTTTCACCGTCACGTGTAAATGTCAACTTCAGTGTCGCCGCAAAGTGCTTATACAAACGAGGCGGCAGAATTTTCTCGTAGGGCACCTCAGAGAGTTCTCTCAGGGATTCTATAATTGTCTTGCCCGGTGCAAAAACAAGCGCGTTCTGGACAAAGGGGCCGTGAGGATATTCCATAGCCATAGCAAATTCCGTAGCTATTATGGCGCCGACAAGAATCGTTTTGCCTGCGCCCATTGCAAGGGCCAGAATGTAACTCGGATAATCGAGTGTCAGCGTTTCGCGGACAGATTCAAGTCTAAAATCCTTTACGAATCTTTCATCTATTTTTATTCGTTCAAGGAGTGTATCAACCTCGTAATCAACAGCTTCAAACGCTTGCTTGGGGATTCCGAGTGCTTTGATAAGATCATTTCTCGTGGTAAAGAACTTCTTATAGAGATCAAAGATATGGGGTGTCTTTTCAACCAAGCGCAGATGCCAATATGTCTCAAGCGCGACTATCTGGGGAAGACGGAGATAACGGGGAGTCTTTGTTTCCTGTTCTATCTGATATTCCAGTATTTCTGCAATTGCAGGATATTCATCACAGGGATAGCCTCGTTTGCCCCATTCCTGCCGCGATGAAGAGACTATTTGGTGCAGATGGTTCAAGCTAATCAACGGACCTCACGATAGGAGTTTCTTCCAGTCGCAGCCAGTATAAGTTACATCCCGATTGTTGTCAATGAATATTGGATCACAACACATAATTTCTATTTCCTCCCGCTCTCCCAGAGCCTCGGGTCTATCGAGTCCCTGATGCCCTCCCCAAGGAGGTTGTACCCCAATACAGTAATCAGAATCGCAAGGCCGGGGAAGACCGACAGCCACCAGGCAATCTCGATATTGTCTTTGCCGAGGGTAAGGATGTTGCCCCAGCTCGGCGTTGGAGGCTGAACGCCTATGCCGAGGAAACTGAGCGCTGACTCCACCAGCACTGCGCCTGCAACTCCCAACACTGCCGAGACCAGAACCGGCGCCATGCTGTTGACAAGGATATGCCTGAAGATGATACGGAGATCGCTTGCGCCCAGGGCGCGGGCAGCAACAACATAGTCCCGTTCCTTCACAGAGAGGAACTCTGCGCGCACAAGGCGGGCTACACCCATCCAGCCGGTAAGGCCGATCACGATCATGATGTTCCATATGCTCGGCTCGACAAAGGCGATAACCGCAAGGATCAGGAAGAACGTCGGTATGGTCAGCATGATATCTATGAAGCGCATGATGATCCGCTCGATCCAGCCGCCGTAGTACCCGGCAATGGCGCCGAAGAAGATGCCGATCAGCGTCGCAATACCTACTGCCACAAAGCCGACTGCAAGCGATATCCGCGCCCCCCATATCATCCTGCTCAGCACATCCCTTCCGAGATCGTCAGTGCCTAAGGGATGATCAATGGTTGGCGGCATAAGGATATTGCTGCGGTCTATATCATTTGGGAGGTACGGCGCAAAGAGAGGCGCAAAGAGCGCAACAATCACAAGACCGAGCACTATAATACCGCCTGCAACCGCAAGCCGGTTCTTCCTGAACCTGCCCCAAAAGACCCATCTGTGGGCAACAGTATTCATGGCTAAGCCCTTATCCTGGGGTCTGCAAGCATATATCCGATATCGGCAAGGAGATTGCCAAGCAGTGTCAGAAACGCCCCTATTGTGAGGATCGCCATGATGAGCGGGTAGTCGCGCGCCATCACGCCATTAAAGAAAAGCTGGCCCATGCCTGCAATGCCGAAGATGTTTTCAAAGATCACGCTTCCGCCGATCAGGCCCGGAACAGAGAGGCCTATCAGCGTGATCAGGGGCAGCAGTGCGTTCCTGAATGCATGCCTGTAGACCACCTGCCTCTCAGAAAGACCTTTTGCCCTGGCAACCGTAACATAATCCTGCCTGATCACCTCAAGCATGCTGCTGCGCATATACCGGGAGGCGCCTGCAAGGCCGCCGAATGCGATCACAAAGAGCGGCAGAACCAGATGGCGGGCCCGGTCGAGCATCTTGCCCCAAAACGGCAGGCTGTCATAGTTCATGGATTTGAGACCTGATATCGGCAGCCAGTCAAGGTGAACGCCAAAAAGCATCATAAGCAGGAGCGCCAGCCAGAACGACGGTATCGCAAAGCCTATAAATACCATGGTTGTGGTGATCTTGTCATAGAGCGTATGCTGATGCGTTGCCGAGGAGATGCCGATCGGTATCGCTATCAGCATGATTATGATCATTGCCATCAGATTCAGCATAAAGGTTATAAATAGCCTCCGTTCCGTGACCGGCTGCTTTGTATCCCAGATCTTCTGCATCACAGGCCTCCGGTCCATCGAAAAGGACTCGCCAAAGTCGAGCCTGACAACACGCTTGAGCCAGAGCCCATACTGAACCATGACCGGCTTGTCGAGGCCATAATATTTTTCGAGCCGTTCGCGGGCCTCAGGCGTCATCTTCGGGTTCATCTCTGAGAGCGCATCGGTCGGCTTGCCCGGGGCAAGATGGATGATCAAAAATGAGATCAGAGTAATACCAAACAGGGTCGGTATCATCTCAAGAAGTCTTTTGGCGAGGTATCTTGCCATCAGTGCGCCAGGGTGTGCCGCTGCAGCGGTTTCGGCACATACCATTTCGGGAGGTTATAACTGATGCCGATTGGGGCCGGCCTGATGCCGTTTATCCTGCCATGCACGATAGGCGTTGCATCCGGCACGTACAAAAACAGGTACGGCACTTCCTCGGCAAGGATCTCCTGTATGCGGAAGTAGGCCTTTTTGCGCTCTTCAATATCAAAGGTCCGCCTCCCCTTCTCAAGCAGGTCATCAACCTCAGGATTGCTGTAGCTTATGAAATTCAGCTCCTTCTCCTTTGTCTTTGACGAATGCCAGATATCATACTGATCTGCATCAAGGCCGATGGACCAGCCGAGGAGCACTGCTGCAAACCGCCTCTTGTCAATGAACTGGTTGATGAAGGTGGACCATTCAAGGGTCCTGATCTCGACCTTGATCCCGATCTGCCTCAGCCGCCACTGGATGATCGTTGCAGTGTTTTTGCGGAGCGTATTGCCTGCATTCGTAAGGATCGCAAACTCAAACGGCATTCCATCCCTGTCAAGAACGCCGTCGCCATCAGTATCCTGCCACCCTGCATCTTTCAGCAACTCCTTTGCCTTCTCAGGATTATACTCATACTTTTTGACATCCGGGTTGTACGGCCATGTGTTCGGGACAAACGGACCGGTTGCAGGAGTGCCAAGGCCGAAGAGCACCACATCAACGATCTCGTCTTTATCCACCCCATAGGCGATCGCCTGGCGCACCCTCCTGTCCTTAAACCATGGATGCTTCTGGTTGAACGCAAGGTGTGTGTACTGAAATGCCGGGTACCGGTATTTCTGGAAATCGCGCTTAAAGACGCCGGTGTCTGTCTGCTTGGTATACTGGATCGGCGTAAGCCCCATCATATCTATGCCGCCGGTCTTCAACTCAAGAAACATGGTTGCAGAGTCAGGAATCACCTTATAGATATGCTGGTCAATATAGGGTCTGCCCTCAAAGTAGTCCCTGTTCGAGATGAGGCTCACTTCCTGGCCTGATACCCATTTTGAAAGACGATACGGCCCGAGCCCGACAGGCTCGCGCGCGAGTTCGCTTTTGGTTATGTCCCTGCCTTCAAGCAGATGCCTGGGAATCACAACGAGGCTGCCCCACGAGGTGAGCGCAGGGGCAAACGGTTTTCCGTATGTGACGCGGAATGTATACCGGTCGAGCACTTCGGCCTTCTTCACCTGGAGATAGTCCTCTTTGTACGCTGACGGGGTCTTCTCGTCAATGATCGTCCTGTAGCCAAACATAACGTCATCGGCAGTGAACTCGACGCCGTCTGTCCACTTCACCCCCCTGCGGAGATAAAACGTTATAACCAGCCCATCCTCTGAAACATCCCATGATTCGGCAAGGTCTCCGGTGATGCTGAGGTCTGTATCATACTTGACCAGCCCCCTGAAGATCAGGCCGGCTACGTTATGGGATGCTGAGTCGCTTGCAAGCATAGGGATCAGATTCGACGGCTCCCCGATCGTGCCCTCAATAAGCGCATCCCCATATGCAGGCTCATGGTCAGCCGCCTTGACAGCAGCAGGTGATGCTGCCTCCTGTTTCTGCCTGCAGCCGGCTGCAGGCAGCAGTAAAAGCAGGATGAGCATGGCTGATGACAGGGCCTTTTTCATGATGGATTAAGGATACTGTAATATTTTCCCGTTTTGCAATCATGGCGGCATATTATTGCGGAGAAAGGTCAGATAATGCATTTCATTGAATGCAGCTGACAGAAAAAAGCAGAATAAATTATCTGCTGCAGCCAAATAATGTGCTCGAACGCCCTGTTTTTATTATAATATCTAATATGCTCGTCGGCTATAACACCAACGTATCATACAAGGGAACTGTCTATCATGTTCAGACCGAAGACAGCGGCCTGAAAAATCCGCATATCATCACCCTGCTGTACAACAAGGGCGCCATCCTTGCCAGGAAAAAGGTGAGTTACGCCGACATAGCAGCAGACCCTGACTACAAAGAGCAGGCAAGGGAATTGATGAAGGAGCAGCACAAGGCCATGATCAGGGAATTGATCGCAGGCAAACATACACAAAAGAATAATGCTGAGGCAGCAGCAGTGCCTGACCCTCATCTGCCTGAGGCCGCTTCAGAGTCTGCATCAGTTCAGCCGCTGTCTGTGCCGCCTACAGAGGAACAGCCTCCTGAACCGGAGCCTGAAAAAAAACAGATAAGAAAAAGCCTCGATGACATTCTCCTTGACTATATAATGAAGGAAGAAGATAAATAGATGGAGCATGCAGGCCCTATGATACAGTTTGAAAGCGTAACCAAGGAGTATGAACTCCAGACAGCCCTGCGGGATGTGACCTGCTCAATCGAAAAAGGGGAGATGGTCTTTCTGACAGGGCCGAGCGGATCCGGCAAGACGACCATGCTCAAGCTCATCTACCTTGCAGAGAAGCCTGACCATGGCAACATTTCTATAGCCGGATGGGAGACAGGCTCCTTAAGGGAGTCGAGCATTCCCTTTGTGCGCCGTAACATCGGCATTGTATTCCAGGACTTCAGGCTTCTCGACAACAGAAACATCTTCGAAAACATTGCGCTTGCGCTCAGGATTCGCGGCATTGGCGAACGGGAGATAAAAACAAGGGTCTATGAAGCGCTCAAGACAGTCAACCTACGCCACAAGGCAGACAGTTACCCCAGGAGGCTCTCGGGAGGAGAGCAGCAGAGGATCGTGATAGCGCGCGCAATCGTCGCTGAACCGACGGTGCTGCTTGCCGATGAGCCGACCGGAAACCTTGACCCTCATACTGCCGAGGGCGTGATGAAGACGTTCAAGGATATTCATGCAAAGGGCACTACCATCCTTATCGCAACGCATAACCGGGAACTCTATATGAACACGGGCAAGCGGGTGCTGAGGCTTGAGGCAGGCTCTCTTGTGAGCGGGGAGGTATGCTGATGCCGACATCCTATGCGTTTAAGCTTGCAATGCAGAGCCTGAAAAAAGATAAGTGGATCAATCTGCTCTCGATGCTCACGATCTTTGCAGGGCTGTTTATCATCAGCATCAGCTTCTTCGTCTTTTACAATGTCGAAACAGCAACTCGAAACCTGCCCGAGAAATTCTCCCTGGTCGTTTATCTTGAGACCAATATCGGCAAGGACAGGATAGATCATGTAATCAGCACGGTCAGCGCCAAACAGACAGTCTCTTCAGTTAGGTTCATTTCAAAGGATGAAGCGTTCAGGGATCTAAAAAGCACGCTAAAGAACTCCCAGTATGTGCTTGAGGGGCTTGACGACAATCCCCTGCCCGACGCACTTGAAGTAAAGCTGAGAAAAGATGCCATGGGGTCTGACTCCGTCAAACAGCTTGCTGAAGAGACGAAAAAGATAGAGGGTGTCGCAGAGGTTGATTATGGTGAAAAGTTTCTCGCTGCCCTGCAGAATATCAAGGCAGGCATAAAAATAACCGGCCTTGTCCTTGCCGTTATCCTCTGCACAGGAATTGTGTTTGTCTGCTACAGCACGGTCAAGATTCTTTTTTACCGCAGAACTGATGAGATCGAGACCTTCAAGCTCCTCGGCGCTACAAAGGCTTTTATACGCGCACCCTTTATCATCGAAGGAGCAGCTATCGGCGTCACTGCCGGGCTGACCACCCTGGCTGCCATATTTCTTGCCCATCAGTTTCTGTTCCTGAGGCTTACCAGCTCTGTGCCGCTGTTTAAGACTCTTCTGTTGCCCTCCGGCGCATTTCTTTTCCTTCCCATGATCGGCATGTTCCTCGGCATCTTCGGCGCTGCGATCGCACTGGGAAGGATGAAATACTGATGTTCTTTGCCGGTCTGCTTATTCTTGCGCTCCTCTGTCCTTCGATCTCCGGCGCTGCATCAACTGAACAGGAGTACAAGAAGATCCAGGAGCGGATAGATGAAGAAAAAGGGAAACTGAACGCTGCCAAAAAGCGCGAGGCGTCAGTGCTTAATGAGCTTGATACCGTAAATAAGAGACTGACCGCAGCAGAACGAGACCTCATGAAATACCGCACAAATATGAGGCAGACAGAGTCGGCCATCACCGGCCTTGTCGTCGAGATGGAAAAGATAAAGCGCAGCCTTGAGCGGCAGAAAAACTGGATCAAGAGAAAGCTCCGTTCCATGAACCGCCTTGGATATGGAGGAGATGTCCTGACACAGGTGCTGAACGCAGAAGACATTTCAGGGCTAATGAGGACATGGAAATACCTTGAGCATATCACCATCTATGAGCAGAATATCCTGGGAAAATACCGCGAAAACATCCTGAGACTGGGTACAGAGCAGAAGAAACTCGAAGGTCTCAGAAGGGAATTCCTGGCGCGCCAGGAAAATGTCAGGGCAAAGGAAGCTGAACTTTCAGTAGAGAAAAGAGAAAAAGAGACCATCCTGCAGACAGTCAGGAAAGAAAAGTCAGCGCGGCAGAAGATGATTTCTGAACTGAATGAGGCATCACGCAGAATGCTTGAGATAATCAAAGAGTCAACAAAAGAAGACGAGTATGAAGGCAAGGGCTTCACCCAGATCAAGGGCAGGCTCCTCTGGCCTGCTGAGGGGACAATTGCGATCCCCTATGGCACGCACAAGGACCCGCAGTTCGATACGCCTGTCTTCAGAAACGGCATACATATCCAGACAGAGACCTTCAGCGATGCACGGGCCGTGTACAGCGGCAAGGTGATCTTTGCCGAATGGTTCAAGGGGTTCGGCCAGCTGATTATCATCAACCACGGCGACGGATACCACACGCTCTACGGCAACCTTGCCGAGATTTTTTCGAAGGTTGGAGATATAATAAAAGAGAAGCAGGTTATCGGAAAGGTCGGAACATCAGGCGTCCTCAATTCTCAGGGATTATACTTTGAGATCAGGTACAAAGGCAAACCGCTTGACCCTTCCCAATGGCTGAAAAAGAAGAAGAGATAGCTCAGGAGGTCGTACCAGGATGTTTAAGATAAAGAAGCAGACATTTCTTGTTTTCTTCCTCGTGCTGGCGGTAGCAACCACAGGCATACTGATTGGCAGGCTGTCTGTGACTGCGGTAAGCGCTGAGGGCGAGGGATATGAGGAGCTGAAGACCTTTACCGAGGTCCTCTCGATGGTAAAGAAGCACTATGTCGAGGACGTAAAGTCAAAGGACCTTGTGTACGGGGCGATCAGGGGCATGCTCAACTCGCTTGACCCACACTCAAGCTTTATGACTGCAGAAGGGTACAAGGATATGCAGGTCGAGACAAAGGGCGAATTCGGCGGCATCGGCATCCAGATCGGCATGAAGGAAAAGATGCTTACGGTCATTTCTCCCATTGAAGACACGCCTGCATTCAGGGCAGGCATCAAGGCAGGAGACAAGATCGTCAAGATCAACGACGTCACCACCCATGACATGACCCTGCAGGACGCTGTATCCAAGATGAGGGGCACCCCAAAGACAACGGTCAAGATCAGCATCATGCGGGAAGGATGGAAAGAATCAAGGGACTTCACACTGACGCGCGATATCATCAAGGTAAAAAGCGTCAAATCAAAGTTGATCGAAGAAGGCATTGGATATATAAAGATCAATCAGTTTCAGGAAAGGACTTCAGAAGACCTTGCCGCTGCAATAAAGAAGCTGGAAGAGGAGAAGATAACATCGCTTGTGCTTGACCTGAGAAACGATCCGGGCGGTCTGCTCAACAGCTCTATTGATGTTGCGAGCCAGTTCCTCGAAAAGGGCAGGCTGGTGGTCTACACCAAGACCCGGTCAGGCGAGAAGTCCGAGTATTTCACAAACGGCAACAGCCACTTTACCCTCCCTATGGTCGTGCTCGTGAACCAGGGAAGCGCAAGCGCCTCTGAGATCGTTGCAGGCGCGCTGAAGGACTGGAACAGGGCAGTGATCATCGGGACCGTAACCTTCGGCAAGGGCTCTGTCCAGACCGTGATCCCGCTCAGTGACGGCTCAGGCCTGAGGCTGACAACAGCTAAATACTATACGCCAAAAGGCCAGTCCATACAGGGAACAGGCATCACCCCTGACATCATTGTGAAGCTTGAATCCAAAAACGGCGCCAAGGAACATCCGGTAATGAGGGAAAAAGATCTTGAGCGCCACCTGAAGAACGAGAAGGCAGAGCCAAGGGATGAAGAAAAGGAGACCGTCCCCATGGAGGTGGACGAAAAGGACGATATCCAGCTTCAGCGGGCAGTGGACATACTAAAGACCTGGAAAGTGTTTAAGGAAATCCCGAAGGCATCATAAAGCAATAATAGGCAATATGAGATGCGAGATCAGCAGAATACAGGTTCTTCTGTTCTGATGTCGTTATTGATCGCACATTACAGATCACGATAACATGGCACGGATCATATTCGACATAGAGACCGCGGGAAAAGATTTTGATTCCCTGGAGCCTGCTGTGCAGGAGTACATGCTCAGATGGGCAGATACAGAGCAGGAGAAGAAAGACGTAAAAGAGAGCCTCTCGTTTTATCCCCTCACGGCAGAGATCATAGCAATCGGCATGTACGACCCTGACAGAGGCAGGGGGTCAGTCTGCTTTCAGAACAGTGCATCACCGCTTCTGCCCTTTGAGGAGGAAGGCATCACCTATGAAAACGGCTCAGAACAGGAGATCATCCAGAGGTTCTGGGAGACGGTAAAGGGATACAGCCAGTTCATCACCTTTAACGGCAGGGGCTTTGACTGCCCCTTTATCATGATCCGCTCTGCAGTGCATAAGATAAAACCGCTCCGCGACCTGATGCCGAACCGGTATGGCGATGCGCATATAGACCTTTTTGACCAGCTCACCTTTTTCGGCGCCTCGCGCAGGAAGTTCAGCCTTGATATGTGGTGCAGGGCCTTTGATATAAAGAGCCCAAAGGCAGAAGGCATCACCGGGTACGAGGTGAAGGATCTATTCAATGCCGGGAAATACCAGGATATCGCCCGGTACTGCGCAGGGGACCTAAAGGCAACAGCAGAACTCCTTGCGGTCTGGGAAAATTATATCAGGATGCCGGCCCAGAAACGGTATTAACCTGCCAGATATTCGTTAACCTTCTCCGGCTCGAACCTTTCTGAAGAGAGTATGACCCTCGCAAAATTAAATATCTTCCTTCTCGCCTCTGCGCTTACATCAGGATAAAAGAGCGGGTTTGCCACAACCGCAGAGCGGAAGGCAAAAAAGGGCGCTGCAACCCTGAGGACATCCCTGTCGCCGGTAATGGTTATATACTCATAAATAAAGAGCTTCAGGCCTTCAAGATATGCGCCCCTCACATCACCATGATTCTTGATAGAAAAGAAGACGTAATTGATCGTCAGGGCAGTCAGGTCATCAGCAGGCTCGCCCCAGGGCCCTCTGGAGCGGTCCAGTAGAACAAAATCATTGCCGTCTCTAAACCAGATATTGCCCGGATGAAAATCACCATGCACCTGTGAGAGCCTGTTATGGAGCGGCTTCAGCTTATAGATCCAGTCAACAGACTTTTTGACCATATCTGCCATCTCTTCATACGGCAGGGCGCCCTCAGGGTACAGATCAAAGACGCCCATGAGGCATTCTCCATGGCCGACCGTATCACGAAGCTTCCGCCAGTAAAGGGTTTTTGACTCTTTCTTCACTGCATGGATACTGCCCAGGTACGATGCCATAGCCCTGATCCTTGCAATGTCCCTGTCTTCAAGCTGCTCCCTGCCTGCAAAGCCGGCAAGGTCTTTGAAATAGTCCCTGCCTTCGCCCCGCTCCATCATAAGGTAGTATTCTTTTCCGCCGCCAACAGACTTCACAGTGCCGTCCGGCATCTCTGAAAGAACATCAACTGCCTTGACATGGTTTGGGAGATTGCCGTATTCATCGAGGTCCTGGAGAAAGACCGCTGCCCTGTCAGAGGGATAGTCATGGCCAAAGCCCTCGGCCAGAAGCGACTTCACCACATATGATCTGAAACCCTCTTCTGTCTGCATCCGGACCAGAAAACCTGATCCCTGAACCCCGGAGCCGAGCCTTCTGATCTCGACATCCAGAATGCCCCTGAACCGGTTCAGGATATAGGCCTTTATCGCCTTTTCATTGATCATGGTTAATAGCCTCCTCCATGCCTCAGGATAGCATAAGAGAAACTGCCTTGACAGTGAACGATCGTTCTCCTTATAATTAAACATGCCAAAACAGGGGATGGAGGAGAAGACCCAATCGAGGGCAAGAGATATTGCCCATTTTTATCACCAGAAGGGCAGAATGCCCAGTTTTTCGGAAATAGGCAGCCTCATCGGGCTGCGGTCCAAAAACGCTGTGCATAAGCTTATCATCAGGCTTGAACAGAACAATATCCTCTCTAAAGACGAAAAAGGCAGGCTCATCCCCGGCTCGATAGCCCTTCCCTTACGGCTGCTCGGCAGCGTAGAGGCAGGCTTTCCGAGCCCTGCAGAGGAAGAGCTTGCAGATAACCTGTCCCTTGATGACCTGCTGATACAGAACCCCTCGGCAACCTTCATGCTGAAGGTCTCGGGCGATTCGATGTCAGGCGCAGGCATTCTGCCGGGCGACATGGTCATTGTGGATAAGGGGCAGGGCCCCAAGAGCGGGGATATCGTGATTGCAGAGGTTGACGGCGAATGGACCATGAAGTATCTGAAGAAGAGGGGCGAGAGCGTCACCCTGATCCCTGCCAACCCAAATTATAGACCGATCAGGCCGAAGAACGAGCTCAAGATAGCAGGCGTTGTGACAGCAGTGGTAAGGAAATATAAGTGATGGTTTTAACATGATTTTCTGTTAAACTGTGAAGAATTATGACAATACTTGAAAAATTGACAATTTTAAAAGATGACGGACTTATAACCCCTGAAGTCGGTTCATGGGCTGAATATAAATATCGTCTTGTCTGGAATTATGCCAAAATGTTTGCAGCAGCAATGAAGACCAAGTGGAATGCTCGGGTATATATAGACCTTTATGCAGGGGCAGGTCGTTCCAGATTTGAAAACACAAAAATAATTGTCCCGGCGTCACCTTTGCTGGCTATGGATATCCCTCACAAGTTTGATAAGTATATTTTTTGTGAAAACGATCCAGAAAAAATGGCAGCCCTGCAAACCAGAGTCGCAAGAGATTACTCCAAGGCAGATGTAAGCTTTATCAAAGCTGATACTAATAAGTATATAGAAGAAGTCATCTCAAACATCCCTCAACACAGTAAGGACTTCAAAGTGCTGAGCTTTTGTTTTGTCGATCCGTTTAACGTAAAAAACCTTAATTTCCAAACTATCAAGAAGCTCTCGGAAAAATACGTAGATTTCCTAATACTTATTCCATCAGGAATGGACGCTAATCGAAATATTTCATATTATATGGCAGAAGGCCACACCGCCATTGAAGATTTTACAGGCGTAACGCAGTGGCGAGATATATGGCGTTCAAGCATGAAAAAATGGGAGAGTTTTGGTTTATTCTTTGCGGACCTTTTCGGCAGTCAGATGAAGTCATTGGGCTATTTTTATCATGATCTGTCCGATATGGTGCATATAAGGTCAACAGATAAGAACCTCCCTTTGTACCATCTCGCATTTTTCAGTCGCAATCCGTTAGGGAAGAAATTCTGGAAAGAGGCCAGAAAATACAGCGATGATCAACTTGATTTACTGTAACGCTATAGGACTAAGAAATGACTCAACTTTCTAGAATAGAATGGACTGAGCAGACCTGGAATCCTGCTGTTGGGTGCAGCAAAATATCTCCCGGCTGCGCGCACTGCTACGCTGAAGTAATGGCCCGGAGGCTGAAAGCTATGAAGGTGCCAGGATACGAAAATGGTTTCAAGCTGACCCTTCTGCCGCACAGACTGGAAGAGCCACTAAAGAGAACAAAGCCGACTATTTATTTTGTCAATTCCATGAGTGACATGTTTCACAAAGATATCCCGGATCGCTATATCAGGCAAGTTTTCGATGTAATCGAAAGATCGCCTCAGCATACCTTTCAGGTGCTTACCAAGCGGGCAGAACGTATGGCATCATTTTTCAGTAAATATACAGCACCGCGTAACGCATGGATGGGAGTGACAGTCGAAAATCGGGAGAACGGCCTTCCTCGTCTTGACTGGCTTCGTCAGGTCCCAGCAGCAGTCCGTTTTGTTTCTGTAGAACCTTTGCTGGAGGATTTAGGGGAAATAGATCTTGACGGTATTCACTGGGTTATTGTCGGTGGAGAATCAGGCCCCAAGGCAAGACCGATGAGGCTCGACTGGGTGTTAAATGTGAAACGTCAGTGTGAACAACAGAATGCAGCCTTCTTTTTCAAGCAGTGGGGCGGATGGGGTGCTGACGGCAAGAAAAGGGGGAAGAAACAAAATGGCCGTTTACTGGAAGGCAGAACGTGGGATGCTGTGCCTGTGGGGTATGCTGAGCAGAGGGCTATGAAGTTATAAATCCTGAAAAAGTTTCAATAGATGAGTTTCTGTCTATTATCGAAAAAAATGATGCCGCACATATGAATTGCGATCCTGACATACACCACCGCCGTTCTATCCGCCTGAAGGGGTACGATTTTCAGAGGTAGGGGCATATTTTGTGACCATCTGCGCGCAGGACAGGGCATGTCTGTTCGGGGATGTTATTGACGGTAAAATGCGGTTGAATGAGGCGGGAGACATGATTCAGGGATGGTGGCATGAATCTGTCATAAAATTCGACACCATTGAATTGGATGAATTTGTGATAATGCCGAATCATTTCCATGGGATCATCCTGATTGTAGGGGCGGCCCTGCGTGGCCGCCCTGGTATCCATGACCATGACGCAATTAATATGCACCCTGTAAAACCGGGACAAACACCCGACGTAAAATCAGGGCAACCACACAGGGTTGCCCCTACATTGGGCAATATTGTCGATTGGTTTAAAACGATGACGACAAATGAATACATCAGGAATGTCCGGCAGAAAAATTGGCCCCCGTACAACAGAAAATTATGGCAGCGCAATTATTATGAACATATCATCCGCAGTCAAAGAGAGATGCACCGCATCCGTGAATATATCATCGGCAACCCTGCAGAGTGGGCCGAAGACGAAGATAATCCTGTAAATCACGCCCCTGTCGCCGATATCCTATGCCCGCACAACCCTTAACCATCCGCTCCTGGCCGGAGGCGATCCTTCACCTCGATGCAGATGCCTTCTTCGCCTCCTGCGAGCAGGCGATCCATCCTGAACTTAAAGGCAGGCCGGTGATCACAGGCAAGGAACGGGGCATCGTCTCTGCCGCAAGCTATGAGGCAAAGGCGCGCGGCGTCTCCCGTGGCATTCCGCTTCGTGATGTAAGGAAGATCTGCCCTGATGCAGTGATTTTGCCGTCTGATTATGAGACATACAGCCTCTTTTCTGTCAGGATGTTCGAGATCCTCAGGCGCTTCTCGCCGGACGTAGAGGAGTATTCCATAGACGAGGCCTTTATGGACCTGACAGGCCTCAGGAGAAGCTTCCACGGCTCATATGAAACAATCGCCCTGAAGATACAGGAGACAGTAGAAAAGGAATTGGGGATCACCGTCTCTGTCGGCGTAAGCCTCTCAAAGGTCCTTGCCAAGATAGGATCAAGGCATAAGAAGCCGCATGGCCTGACCGTAATACCTGGCAGGGATATCCACCTGTATCTGAAGGGGCTCCCTGCAGAAAAGGTCTGGGGCATCGGGCCGAATACTTCGGCATTTCTGAAAAAGTTCGGCATTAATACTGCGCTCGATTTTGCAAGAAAAGATGAGCCGTTCATAAAAAGGCATCTTTCGAAGCCCTATCACGAGATCTGGCATGAGTTAAACGGCAGGAGCGTCTATCCGGTCTGCCCAGAATCCAAAAGCAGGTACCAGTCCATAAGCAAGGCAAAGACCTTCACCCCTCCTTCGGATGATCAGGCCTTTGTCTTTGCGCAGCTTTCTAAAAACCTCGAGAGCGCCTGCATAAAGGCCCGCCGCCACAACCTTGCAGCAACGCGCCTGATCGTCTTTCTGAGGACGCAGGACTTCAGGGATCGTGGGGTTGAACTGAAGCTGAGCAGGCCCTCGGCATATCCTGCTGATCTGTTTGGTTCCCTAAGAGACGGTTTTGATCAGGCATATCGCCCCCGGAGCCTCTATCGCCAGACAGGGGTTGTGCTTGCAGGCCTGATGCCTGAAAAAGAGGTCTGCTACAGTCTTTTTGACGATCCTGCAAAGATAGAGAAGATGAGCAGGGTGTATAACGTTATTGATGAGCTGTCTGGGAAATATGGGAAATATGCGGTCTTCCACGGCGCAAGCCTGCCGACAAAACAGCAGGCCAGATTTGAAGGAGAGCGTGGCGACAGCCCGAAACGCAGAGATGAACTATTAAAAGGAGAGAACAAACGGCAGAGACTTGGCCTGCCGATGCTGCATATCAAGGTGTGAGGAAAAATGCCGGGGAGGGTTATTCCTTTTCCCTGGCAATGTCAGCGCCGATCCTTATTAACTTCTCCTCGATCTTCTCGTATCCCCGGTCAAGGTGATATATCCTCTTTATGGTCGTCTTTCCCTCTGCAGCAACTGCAGCCACTATGAGCGATGCGCTTGCCCTCAGGTCAGTAGCCATGAGCGGAGCGCCTTTTATCTTCTTTGTTCCCCTGATCGTCGCAATGCCGCCTTCGATCGAGATATCTGCGCCCATCCTCTTCAGTTCTGCAACATGCATAAACCTGTTTTCGAATATCTTCTCGGATATAACGCTGGTTCCCTCTGCAAGACACATCATTGCCATGAGCTGGGCCTGCATATCAGTCGGGAATCCGGGGTACGGCATGGTAGTTGTGCTGACTGCCTTCAGCCTCTGCGGCCCGATCACCCTGACCCCCCTGCTCAAAGGCTTAAACACAATACCCGCATCAGTCAGCTTGTTGATCACTGCATCAAGATGGTCAGGCCTGCAGTTTTTGATCGTTATATCACCGCCGGTTATGCCTGCTATCGCCATGAACGTGCCTGTCTCGATCCTGTCCGGTATTACGGTATGCCTGAGCGGCCGCAGTCTCCTTACCCCTTCGATCTCTATGACACTCTCGCCTGCGCCCTTTATCTTTGCCCCCATCGAGATGAGTGCATCTGCAAGATCAACCACCTCAGGCTCACGCGCAGCGTTCTCCAGAAACGTCTTGCCCTCTGCAAGCGTTGCAGCCATCATCAGGTTCTCGGTGCCGGTCACAGTAGGAAGATCGAAATATATGTGAGCGCCTTTAAGCCTCTTTGCCTTTGCCATAACATATCCTGCATCAAGCGTTATGTTTGCACCCATCTTTTCAAGCCCCATCAGGTGCAGGTTGATTGGCCGCGCCCCTATGGCGCAGCCGCCCGGAAGCGAGACCTTTGCCCTGCCGAGACGCGCCACAAGCGGGCCTAATACAAGCACAGAGGCGCGCATGGTGCTGACAAGATCATAGGGCGCCTCAAAATTCTTCACCTCTGTGCAGTCAAGGATAGCCTCGTTCCTTTCGAGGTGAAAGCCTGCACCGAGGTTTGCTATGAGGCGGCCCATGGTCGAGACATCCCTCAGATGCGGAACATTCCTCAGAATATGCTCTCCCGGGGCAAGGAGGGTTGCAGCCATGAGCGGAAGCGCAGCATTCTTCGATCCGCTTATAGTAACCGTTCCCTTCAGTCTTTTTCCGCCTCTGATTACGAGCCTGTCCAGATTGGCCTCCCCTTGCCTGTTTCTGAATATTGTAATATAAAAAGGGTGATTTGAGATAACCAATGTGGTATATTGCAGGTATGCGGGAATTCATAACCTATCAGGACGATGACAACACATGGGTTGCTGAGGCAAAGGAACTCCCCGGAGTATCCATGCGGGGAAAGACCCAGAAAGAGGCCCTCGAAAAGATCCAGGCGGCCCTGAAGATCTACTACCCCTGCAGATGCGACGACTGAGCAGTAACAGCGCTGTCAACTGTCTGACGCCGGCCTGCCAACCTCAGACCAGCCTTCTTCGCTCATACCGGCGCCCTGACAGAGTTGACAGGACACCCCATCTCTGTGGTCTAATATCTGCAGACCAAATCAATAAAGCTTCCCTAAAACAGCCCGGCTCATCACGTTTTACACCCCATATTCCATGAAGCCAATACGATAACAAATACGGGCTTACAAGGCCATAATGTTCAAAACAGTATGGCTCAATGTAATTGTTGAAGAGAAGGTATTCAGGAGGTATGTATGCTGAAACATGGGCCAACCGAGCCTCGGGATTTGCCGAACAAGCGGCCTTCACAATTGTCTGTCGTATTCCTGATCATTTCTGCCATAACCGTCCTTTTTCTGGCCGGCGCAACAGTCGCTCCAAATGCGGCCTCCAGGGCAGAGCCTTTTTCGGTTATTGACCGGGGTCATGAAGAGACGGCCAGACAGAAGATCCTTGACTGGATGTCAAAGAATTCCTCCATGCCTGCTCACCTGCTCGAGGAGATCTATGATGCAGCAGCGCTTGTTGGAAATATTTCCGGAAACAGGGATCTTTTACTTGCTATATGCCTCGTTGAGTCGAACTTCAATCCTGAGGCAGAAAGCGATAAGGGCGCTATAGGCCTTATGGGTATAATGCCTGGCGTATGGGTGAATGAACTGAAGGATCAGGGCATCATCTCTGAAAAGGGAGATCTGTACAGGATATCTGAAAATATCGCAGCAGGCGCGCATGTGCTCAGGAAATATCTTGGGGAGACGAATGACCTGAGGCAGGCCCTTGTCAGGTATGTGGGAGGGGCTTCCTGGTATGCCAACAAGGTTTTTCAGGCTCATGGCCAGCTCAGGCAGGCGCAATATGCAGATCTGCATCTCGTATCTGCAGGCAGCCTTGATTAGACAGAAGGGCTGAAATCAGTGACTAACGGCTTTTTCTTGGCATTGCCGCTGATTACGGATGGTTCAGGTATTTTGCCTGCGGAATGATGCGCTGGTAGTCCTGATATGTAACCGATGAGTCCCATCTGCCGGTCAGTTTTGCGACTGTGATACTGCCGAAGAATATCGCAATAATAAGGCAGCCAAACAGGAGGGGATTCAATACCCTCCTGTTTGGCAGGGCCATATCAAGCGCGCCCTTTGAAGGGCAATGACTCACACAGGTGAGGCATCCAGTGCATTCCGGGGATCTCACCTGCGCGAGCTTCTCTACAGCCAGAAGCTGCGGGCAGTTTTCCGTGCACTTCCTGCAGTGGATGCAAGCCTCTTCATTCCTCCTGATCTTAAGGGGGCTCAGCAGGCTCAGCAGACCGAGCAGGGCGCCGTATGGGCAGAGGTACCTGCACCAGAAGTTTTTATAAAACAGGGAAAAGACAAAGAGCAGAGAGAGGGAGATTGCGGTTGTTCTTGTCATCTCGGTAAAGAAGAAGAGCATCTTCACATCCGCTATCCTGTAGTAGTCGTTTTCGAGAAACCGAAATATTGCATAAGAGGGCATCTTAAGGATAATGACATAGAGAAAGAATGCCATAAGCAGATACTTGACAGACCTGAGCAGATAGTCCAGATACCGGTTGACAAAGAAGTTCCTGCCAAATATCTTCTTTCCCAGTTTCCAGACGCTGTCCGAGATGGCGCCGACCGGGCAGAGCCAGCCGCAGAACCCTTTTTTCAGGATAAGGGCAATCACAAGGGCTGAGGAGAATACGACAAGGGCTGCAGGATGGATGCGGTCGAATACGCCCTCCATGATCCAGAGCTTGAGGCCCATCAGCGCACCGATAGGAAGAAACCCCTCTACCCCGGGAAACCTGTTTCCGAGCACCTCTTCTTCGCCGCCTGCAGGCAGCGCCCCCATCGAAAGAAAGTGGTCGGTAAAGAGGAAGAACCGGTATCCTGCATAGAGCAGGAAAATTACTATTGCCCACTGCACTGTATAGCGCAGATAACGCAGATATGATCTATCCTGCTTTTCCATAGATATAGTCTAATCAAACAGAGATGGAAGAATATATGATTCAGGACATATCCGGAAGCATTCCTGAAGACTGAAGGCAAATCGTGGCCTGCCTTCATTTCTGTTCCTCTGCTGTTTAGAGGTAAAATACTGCTATGGGATACAGGGAAATTTCGTTACAGCTGCATACGGATTACAGCGAAGAAGATCTGAGGCAGGGTATTGCCGGGCAGCTCGGCATACAGGACTTCTCATATCAGGTTGACAATAAGAGCCTCGATGCAAGGAAAAAAGGCAATATCCACTGGCTTATCCGTGTTGCAGTGGTGTCGGATGAGATTACAGGCGGTCAGCCTCCTCTATATCCATCTCTGGATATTCCCTACAAAAAAAAGGCCGGGAAGGCAGTTGTTGTGGGCAGCGGCCCTGCCGGCTTCTTCTCGGCATATATTCTTCAGAAGGCCGGTTTTGATACCACTCTCATAGACAGGGGCGCAGATGTTCAGAGGCGGGCAGAGGGGATCAGGCAGTTCGAGAGGAGCGGTGTTTTCGATCCCATGGGCAATTACGCCTTTGGCGAGGGCGGCGCAGGAACCTTTTCAGACGGCAAGCTCACCTCAAGGTCAAAGCATATCTCAAAGGAACGGCAGTTCATCCTGGATGAATATATCAGAGCCGGAGCTCCGGAGGAGATCGGCTATATGGCCCACCCCCATCTGGGAAGCGATAATCTTCGGGTGATCGTAAAAAATCTCAGAGACGCCTTTCAGACCATTGGCGGCTGCATGCTCTTTGAGACATTTCTTCAGGACCTGAAGATCGAAAATAATAGAGCCACTCAGGCGGTCACTTCATCAGGCAGCATTGAGGCTGACTATTTTATTATTGCGCCGGGCCATTCTGCATATGAGACCTACCGGATGCTGATAAGAAGGGGCATTCAGTTCCGCACAAAAAATTTCGCATTAGGCAGCAGGGTGGAACATCCCCAAAGACTGATAAACAAGGCCCAGTGGGGCAGGGAAGATCTGCCCGGGGTAAAGGCCGCTGAATACCGCCTCACATCACAGGGAGAAGGAAGGCTTCCTGTCTATACCTTCTGCATGTGCCCGGGCGGCACTGTTGTCCCTGCTGCTGCATATCAGGATACAAACATCGTAAACGGCATGAGCCGTTACCAACGCAGCGGACAGTTCGCAAATGCTGCATGCGTTGCCGGCATTCATCCTGACAGGCTGCTTGGAAGGGAGGCAGGGGCAGAGGAAGTGCTTGACTGGCTGCATGCCCTTGAAGAGAGTTTTTATCAGTATTCGGCCGGTTTTGCAGCCCCGTTCTGCAGCATCAGGGCTTTTATTGACAAAAAAGAAGGGACTGATATTGTCGAGTCGAGCTATCCGCTCGGACTTAGACCGGCTCCACTATGGGATCTTCTGCCTGCCGGGATAAGCAGTTCTCTCAGGGAGGGCCTGAGGGATTTCAGCAGAAAAATCAAGGGGTTTGAAACAGGCATCATTATGGGGCTTGAGAGCAAGACCTCATCGCCGATTCAGGCCCTGCGCGAAAAAGACCTCTCCTGCATCGGGATCGAAAATCTTTATATTGTCGGCGAAGGCAGCGGCTGTTCAGGCGGCATCATATCAAGCGGCGCTGACGGCATAAAGGCTGCAATGCATATCATAGAAGGCGGTTCCTGATGCTCCTAAACAGTAGTCGTGACACGCAGCACTATGGCGTACACTGACAAGTCGACAGATAACAGCGACTGCAACTGGTGAGAATTAACGGGATAGATGGGAATGCGGAATTCAGCGGCTTATCAGCGTTGAATGACTTCTTTCCCTATTATGGATAAAATCGCCCTTCGTCCCCAAATGATGCCTCTATTTTTCCCTGTCCTGAAGCTCAGTCAGTACAAGCTGGGGATTTCGCGCACAATGGAACAGCCCTAATACTATAACCTGATCATTTTCTGTCGTGAAATAAATGGCGTATGGAAAGCGTCTGAGCAGCCGTCGCCGAAAAGCATGATGAACTTTTTGATAAAGAAGCGGATTACCTATCAGCTCATTTGCGGAGGCGTAAAACATGCGAAGAAAATCTTCGCCAAGTCCGCTGGATTTTGATTCATACCACATGTATCCATTGATGGCATCCTCCTCTACTTCAGGAAGAAACCGCAGGGCATATGTCATTTTCTGGAATCTATTCTTGTCCGAAGTTCATCTAAGGATAAAAGCTCCCCAGGTCGCGATTTATACTTTGCTAATCGTTTGTCAAGCTCGGCTATATGGCTTGAGGGTACCGGGATAGCCGATTCTTCGAAAGATATGCTATCCCACATATCTTCGATGAAAAGAATCTTTTCAGGAATGCTGAGTTTTTCTATCTGAGGGATATCCGTTGGCCGCATTGTCGCCTCCTTTCTCTGATCTATTTGAATGATAACATTTTGTATGACTGGTTGAAATCTGTTTATTATTTTTCCTATGACAAGGGCTTACTGACCCCTCTGGGGTTTGGCGGCGAAGGGAGCGGATGTTCAGGAGGCATCATATCAAGCGGCGCCGACGGCATCAGGGCCGCAATGCATATCATAGAAGGCGCCTCCTGAGGCGTCCTAAACGGTAGTCGTAACACGCAGCCCTATGGAGTACACTGACAAGTCGACAGATAACAGCGACTGCAACTGGTGAGAATTAGCGGGATAGATGGGAATGCGGAATTCAGCTGGCTCCACGCTGGAATAACAGGTTGGTCAGCAGTGCTCATTTGTTTCCGCCGTCCCTGTTTTCCATAGCGGCAGTTTAGCGACAGAGAGATGTTATTTGAAGTTCAGCCTCTATCGTATCAGGACCGAGATCCTGCCCCTCCGGCCAGCCGATACCCCCGAAGAACAATCTGACTTGCTTGAAATATTGCTCGTCTTCAAGTCGTTTGAAAAAATCGCTCTTAATATATGGGGATACATCAAAGACGCCGCATAGACCATCTGAAAAGACAACCTCGACTTTCTTCCCTTCAACTGGTTTTACACTTGTCACCTTTTTCATTATCACTCCAATGGCTTTATCGGCATGGGATTCTGGCCGCTTACCGCAAGCCGCCAATCTGTCAAAAGGTCCTCCCTGTGAATCTCGATCCATGCCTGAACCAGTTTCTGTTTACTCTTGGGAATGCTTCCTTCGAGAATCTCCCCGTCTCCGATCGAAAAAACCGCGTCATCTTCGCCATAAGATGCGTGAAAGTGCGGCAGTTTGTGCTTCTTATTATCGAAAAAATACATGTAAATGATAATCCCAAAGAACATTGAGATTGTCGGCATCAGTCCTCCCTATTTGACATATATATTATACAATAGCCGGCCGCCCTCCGTCGTATCATTTTTTCCCTCTCCACTGTCGCAAGCAGTGCGTATGAACTCTGTTCAGTGCTGCAGGCTATTGAACCTCGATAAGTGTTTGGTGCAGATATTTCTTCTTACGCCGCTTTTTTAAACCGAGCCGGAGCTGACTGGCAATCTTACAGCACATTATAGATTTCTCTCACATTGAATCCGATATCAGTTCTTTTTTCCCTTGACAGTCGTGGGCCTTATAAGTGTTAGGCGTCATTGCTTCAGTGGTTCCATTAAATGTGCGACAGCCCCGGTGGGGTCTGCCACAACACAAACACGACCGACATCGGGCACGTCATGAGGTGGAACGACAACACTTCCACCGAGCGACGGGGCTTGCTTAGCGCAGTCATCGACGTTCTCTACGGCAATATAGGAGTGCCAGTAAGATCCCTTGCCCGGTGTACCCGGAGTGGGGTTCATCATTCCGGCAACATCCTGGCCGTCTTTCTGGAACAGCGTGTAGATACCGAATGGCCCCGCGTCCACTTCTTTGCGTGTCCAACCGAAGAGCTGGCTGAAGAATGCGCCGCTGATCGTCTGATTGGGGGTGACTAGCTCATGCCAAATGAAGGGACTCTGATCTGCCATGGGGTCCTCCTGCATGGTTCATAGCGCATAACGATTGCCTTAACCAACGCGGGAAATCATGCCGGAATGAAAAACACCGCCAGCCTAATCCGCGACTGGTTGAAGGCGGTGTTATGCCTATTGGCTCGCATCGGTTTTTTAGCTACAGATATGTCTTATCACTATAAGTAGTGTCTACAGTAAAAAGCACAGCGCTCATTGAGCCGAATTTAAAATAACCCGTTATTATGCTGATGAAATCAACGACATGACAGGCAATTTTTGCCAGATATCTATTACGATCAAAAATATTTGCGATACCTGGCGGAAATTCCCACCATGTATAAATTTGTGTGTTGAATTTATGTTGAGCTGCTATCTTTTTAATTAGACCAAGATTCATCCAACTCGGTTGTAGACCAGAGTATTCCTTACGCTTGGCTAATCCGAAGAACGCAAGAATCTCGACAAGCCAATTTGTGGTGGGTTCCACGATAATCAAATCTGTGAAATTGTGTTTTAGAATACATTCAACGGACTCATGAATATCTGCCGTGTGGTGCAATGCTTGAAAAACAAGACCCAGATCGCCTGCTTTTTTTTGAACAGGAGTGCGGCCAAACTCGCTTACAAATAACCCCAGGTCCCCTTCTATAGGTTCTAAAACCTGCAGTCCAATTGTTAATGCAGACATTGAAATATCAGATGAATATATACGTTTAAATTTCTTGCGAGGGCAGAGAGCTTTGATCTCAAAACCTGTACCAGAACCAAGGCAATAAAGTGTTGTGTCAGAACTATAGTTAATAATAAGTCTCTCAACAATATTCACTGCATACATTAAGCTATGCCCATACACAGAACTCCATTTGACCTTACTAGACATATGTTCAACAATGTCTGGATTCTCAGGATCGTATTTATTGCCATTGATTTCATTCATGTTAGTCTGATCCAAACAATCTTGTAAAAGAAAATCTATTATTGGGCCATGACAGGGGAAGTAGTGTCCACAGTTGGTACAGACAATTGTTTTGACAGTCTCGATATCACAATAAGAAAGCGCGGGTTCACGACAAGAACTACAAGATAGATCAGAGAGCATTTCAGCAGGGGACAATATCTTCATTTATTTACTATTTTCCTTTCATTAGCGGCCGTTCCAGACGCGCGCCGCGCGGCTGGAACATTGTTTTTTATGCCGCATGCGTATTTTTGATGACTTTCGGGGCAAGTTGCCAGAATTTCATGAACATCTGCCCAATCTTGAGTCTGTATCATACTGATAACAAAGCAATATAATCTTGCCGTTCTATTAGCTGAAACAAAACTGGAGTCTATTGGCCGAAGCGATGTCTGAGAAATTGTGTCCCTCCTGAAGTGCTGTTGCCCCCGCATGACAATGCCCTTTTATACCCCGCCATCCCATCGCGAGTCAAGAAGAAACTGTCTTTTTACGATTAAAGTCCGCAGATCAGGAAGATCCAACAAGAACGAGGATCACGGGCAGAAGGTAAGAAAGGCGTTTCCAGATGCCGGCATCACAATTTAGTGTTCAGGGCATCTGAGGCAGTGATAAAGTTCGCCCTTCAGCCCGCATCATCTGTCAGGCTCTCGCCTTCAGGATTCTTCCTATGCCTGCATAGTCATTAATGACCGTTATCTCTCTGAAGCCCTCATTACGGGCAATCTCTTTTACGCCTTCAGCCTGGTCATATCCGAGTTCGAGGAAAATGAATCCGCCCGGGTTGAGATGACTGCCTGCCGAGGCAAGAATGGCCCTGTAGAAATCCATGCCGTCGCTGCCCCCGTCAAGAGCAGCAACAGGCTCCCAGTCCCTCACCTCGCGCTGCAGTGTCTCGATCTCACCTGTCCTTATGTAGGGCGGATTGGCAGTAATAATGTCGAATGTCCTGCCCTTTACAGGCCCAAAGAGAGAACCCTGAACAAACCTGACATTCTTTACCCTGTTTGTCTCTGCATTCTTCCTTGCATACTCAAGCGCCTTTTTCGACAGGTCTGTTCCATACACCTGAGCCTCAGGGAATTGACGAGCCAGAGAAAGGGCAATGCAGCCGGTGCCGGTGCAGAGATCGAGAAGAGTTCGTGAATCGCTTTTTACAGTCCTGATCACCTCTTCCACCAGAAGTTCTGTCTCGGGTCTTGGGATCAGCACACCCTTCCCGACCCTGATGAACAGGCCGTGGAACTCTACATGGCCAATGATATACTGGACCGGTTCGCCCTTGATCCTCCTCTTGATCAGTCTTCCGGCCTTTGCAGAGTCCGCGCCTGTTATTTCAGGATTGTCCATATAGGCGTCGAGCCTCTCCATTTTTACCGCATCAAATACGAGCATCTCTGCATCAGGCAGTGCATCCTCAATGCCTGCAGCTCCCAGCCGGTCAGTTGATTTTCTCAAAAGATCAAGCAGTCTCATAAGTGCGTCTTCAGAGGGTGCTGTTCATGTCCTGTCCCGGCCAGCGCATGAAATCCAAGCCTCAGGATCTGCTCAGCAGCCTCCCGAATTCCATCCACAACTATTGCATGTTCCGACACCTCAGCCCTGTGGCTGTTGCCATGGCCCGAAAGGACATATATGCCGGTCGCTCCTACGCCGGCCGCAAACTCTACATCATGCGGATGATCCCCGATTACAAAAGAGCTTCTTAGGTCAATTATTCCATATCCTCTTCCATAAATCATATATTCATTAAATATCACAGCAATGGATATTGAAGCCGAATCTCCTTGATCATCGCATACAGGGCAGTGCATACCTCTGTAAAGTATGCGATAGTTCTTAATGATTCTTTCCGCTTCATATTTGCTCAGGCCTATCGCCTTTTCCTTCAGCCGCCCTTCATGCGGCTCTAATAGACCCTCTGCTTGATTTTTTGCCCTGCATCACTGTCATGCCCGAGCAGTTCTTCCACCCGTGCATTTACAGAAGAATGATCAACGATAATGATGTTTTTGTCTGTTTCGACCAAATAGTCTCCAAAAGACAGGATGAGGTTGCCGTCATAATTCCTGACGCCCCTCTTCTCAAATGTGCTGAACACTGCATTTCTTTCCGCCCCGTCACGGCCCCTGTAATTCAGCAAGACATAGACATTCAGTTCGTCACCGGGCAGTCCGATAACTTCGCCTATCATATGGCCTGGGCCGAATCCACCCGGTCTGCCTGTCGCCTTCCGCCAGTCAAAGAGTATGACAGAGCCCCTGCCGATCTCAGCAACCTCTGTGCTGATCCGCACGATATCACCCGGTTTGTAGCCTGCTCCGGCAACGTTCAGCAATACAGGGCCACTCGCAAGGACGGCTCCGATTTCAGGGGCATTCCCTGTCTCAGCTACCCTGGCCTTGTCATGCGTCTCTGCGCCGTATCCGGAGACAGAAAAGACAGCAGTTATGACAATTGCCATGATGACGCTTCTCTTGGTTCTCATCACATTCTCCAAAAGACAGGGCTGAGAGGATTATTCAATCTATTTCGACCCTTTTTTCAGTGATTGATTTTAGAACGCATGCTCCGATCATGTCCAGATGCCTCTTTGTTCGATAGGCCTCAGAGTCCCATCTCGATCATCTTCTGCCTGATCTCCTTTATCCTGTCCCTGATTGATGCGGCCTGTTCAAAGTCAAGCTTCTTTGCAGCCTCTTTCATCTCTGCATCAAGCCGTCTGAGCGTCTCGTCATCAACCCTGTATTCTGCCTCCTGCTCTGCAGCAAGGGGCACGTTCCAGTAGTCTGCCTCATAGATAGAGCCGGCAATATCCTTGATGCTGCTCTTGATCGTCTCAGGCGTAATGCCCATCTTTTTGTTATGCGCCTCCTGGATTGCGCGCCTCCGGTTCGTCTCATCTATCGCCCTTTTCATTGAGCCGGTAATTTTGTCGGCATAGTAGATGACTTCCCCGTTCACATTCCTTGCCGCCCTGCCGGTTGTCTGTATGAGTGATCTCTCTGATCTGAGAAAGCCTTCCTTGTCGGCATCAAGGATCGCCACCAGCGAAACTTCAGGCAGGTCAAGCCCTTCGCGCAGAAGGTTCACGCCGACAAGCAGGTCGAATTTGCCGATCCGCAGATCCCTTATTATCTCTACCCGTTCGAGCGTATCTATATCTGAATGCAGATACCTCGCCCTTATGCCCAATTCCAGATAATAATCGGTCAGATCCTCAGCCATCTTCTTGGTCAGTGTTGTGACCAGAACCCGCTCATTCCTGTCTACCCGCGCGCGTATTTCTCCCAGCAGGTCCTGAACCTGACCTGATACAGGCCGCACTGTTGGCCTCGGGTCTATCAGGCCTGTAGGCCGGATGATCTGCTCTATGATCCTGCTGCCTGACTTCTCTATCTCATACGGAGCCGGGGTTGCCGATACATAAACCACCTGGCCGACCTTCTGCGCAAACTCATCAAACTTGAGTGGTCTGTTGTCGAGCGCAGAAGGCAGTCTGAAGCCGAAATCTATCAGCGTCTGCTTTCGCGATCGGTCGCCTTCGTACATGCCGCGTATCTGCGGCACTGTTGCATGCGATTCATCAAGCACCATAAGAAAGTCGTCGGGAAAATAATGCAGCAGCGTAAACGGAGGCTCGCCTGCTGCCCTTCCGCTTAGATGGCGCGAATAGTTCTCTATGCCGTGGCAGTAGTTGAACTCCTTCAGCATCTCCATATCAAATCTTGTGCGCTCCTCGATCCTCCTCGCCTCGATGATCCTGCCCTGCTGCAGGAATGCTTCAACCTGCTGCTTCATCTCCTGCTCTATGTTCTTAAGCGCAGATTCGAGCCGGTCCCTCGGCGTAAGCCAGTGGCTGTTGGGGAAGAGGGCGATCTTCCCGATCTTCCTGATCCTGCTGCCGCTAAGCGGGTCAACCTCGCTGATGGCATCAAGGGTGTCTCCGAAGAATTCAAGCCTTATGGCACGGTCCTGTGAAAACGAGGGATAGACCTCGACTACATCACCCCTTACCCTGAAACTGCCCCTTTTGAAGTCAGTATCTGTTCTGTTGTATTGAATCTCGATCAGACGTTCAAGTACAGTGTCCCTTTCTGTCTGCATATTCTCCTCAAGATGCAGGTGCATCTCCCTGTAATCCTGGGGCGAGCCTATGCCGTAGATGCAGGATACGGACGCCACAACGATCACATCCCTTCTTTCGAGTACTGCCCGCGTGGCAGAATGCCTCAGCCTGTCTATGTCGTCATTGATCAGAGCGTCTTTTTCTATGTATGTATCTGTGGTCGGAAGATATGCCTCGGGCTGGTAATAGTCATAGTAGCTCACAAAGAACTCGACTGCATTGTCAGGAAAAAGCTCCCTGAATTCGCCGTAAAGCTGCGCAGCAAGTGTTTTGTTATGCGCCATAATCAGCGCAGGCCTCCCCAATCGGGCGATCAGATGCGCAATCGTAAAGGTCTTGCCTGAGCCGGTAACGCCAAGCAGCACCTGATGCTGCCTGCCTTTGTTGACGCCGTCTGTCAGTCTCCTGATCGCCTCAGGCTGATCGCCCCTGGGATCAAACTGCGTCGCTATCCTGAAGGGGGGCATCAGGGGTTCTGCAGAAGCTGCAGAAGTCCTGATGATTCGGAGAAGTCCTGAAATACAACATCTGCTCCAGCCTCTTTCAGGGCATCGCAGGAATAAGGGCCGGTCGCAACAGCCACTGAGTATGCGCCATAAGGTTTTGCGCATGCAATGTCCCTCGGTGTGTCACCGATAACAATACAGTCGCTGTAGTCAATATCAATTGATCTCTTTCCCCTGAGATTTTCGACAGCTATAGGCAGGAGCCTGTTTCTGTCGGCATCATCGCTGCCAAAAGCGCCCACCTCAAAATGGCTGTCAAGGTCAAAGGCCCCGAGCTTTATCATCGCGCCCTGCTCAATATTGCCGGTCAGGAGGCCAAGTATAAGATTCTCCCTCTTTCCGATCTCAACAAGCGCCTCCCTTATGCCTGCCATCACACGGCCTTCGGTTGCGTTAATCGTGCTCCTGAGATGCATTGTATAGCTTCCGAAAAACGCGGGGACAATCCCGTTTGAACTCGTGATGTTGTGCAACTGCAGCCCCTCGGTCAGTATCTGGAGGTCTGTCTTTCCTGCCATGCTTATGGTATTGAAAGCATCAGAGACAGAAAACATCTGGTCGAATGCCAGGTTAAGGGCCCTGACGCCTGCGCCGCCAGAGTCTATAAGTGTGCCGTCTATATCAAAAAGCAGAAACTTCATCTTTGTACAATATCGGCTGACAGGTTCAAAGTCAACAAAGATGGATGCTCTGCAGAAACAGGCAGGCAGACTGGGGTATAATATCGCACAATTCGATAATGTGAGGCGACACCATGAAAGAGAGATTGATAGAACTTATACTTGAAAAGGCATTCAGATACAGCGATGAGCCTGCCTTCAAGCTGGTATCAGGCAGGATGAGCAGCTACTACTTTAACTGCAAGACAGTAACATTCCACCCTGAAGGCCTGTACCTGATCGGCAACATCATATTCGACATGATCAGGGAATCAGGGGCAAAAGGAATCGGCGGTCTCACCCTCGGCGCAGACCCCATAGCAGATGCTGTTGCATACACATCTTATCTGAGAAAAAGCCCTGTTGAGGCATTTGTCTGCCGTAAGACTGCAAAGGCCCATGGCACCATGCAGTGGATCGAGGGAAATGTTGCCTCAGGCGACAAGGTCGTTGTTGTTGACGATGTGATCACCACAGGCAACTCTACAATAGAGGCGATAAACAAGGCCAGGGAAGGCGGCCTCGATGTAGTGAAGGTCATCGCACTGGTAGACAGGCAGGAAGGGGGCAAAGAAAATATCGAGGCCCTGGGCTATAAGGTAGAGACGGTTGTGACAAGGGAAGAGGTGATGCAACTCTACAGGGCCAGGCAGTAATCAGTATTTTTTATTCTCACAACCCCTTGAGAAGATTGGCGGTCCCAACGGGAATCGAACCCGTGTTTTAGCCTTGAGAGACCGTTTTTATTAATTTTGCTAAGTGGGCCTCCGGCTTGGATATTTGCCTAACCCATTGTAGCATAAAGCTATTTTGGACTTCTGCATTTTCTGCCTGTTGAGCTATTTTCGGGCTATTATGCACGATTCCGTCACGTTTTCGTCACGCTCATACTGTGCAGATTTCAGTCTGAGTCTTCGACGCTAACGGGCTGTTTTTCAGCCTTTCTCTGACATCGCTCGGCATAATTTCTACGTCTTCTATCGCCGGCTACAACCCTATCCTTTTCCACCACTTTCATGCCTTAATTATGGTTTATGTGGTGGAAAAGAGCAGCACGACAGGACTATCACTGATATTGACCTCATACCTGGAATGCCTGTGTTTGGCTTTAGGTTAAAATACCGCCATGGATTTTGATCAAGTAAACACAATTCTCAATAGGATTCTAACTGATAAGAACCCCAATACATTCAGCAGTGCTTGGGTGCTAACAAATGCTCCGCAATGTTACCGATTCATTTGCAGAAATGTTAGAAACGAAACCGGCCGTATAGACTGGGACAAGGTTACCATTGCTTTGGAGAAGAGATTTCAGCGTCGCTGGACGCCATGGCGCAAAGCAAGCAGACCAGTCCCTTATGAGGACCCGTCTGAGGTGGAAGCGGTTCTCAGCAAGTATCCAGACAAACTCTATGTTTTCATTGTCCCTTCTGACCGGACTGACAGGAACATACGGAATTTGATAAGCATTTCACTTGTCCGTCTTGCCCAATATGGAAATCTATCGGCAAAGAAAGAAGCCATGAAGCTGGTCCGATATACTATTGACGGCTGGCTTGAGCGCTATCGGTTCATGTCCAGATGGGCAAGCTACGACGAAGAGATACAAAAACACCTTGAGGGATGTATACGCCGCTATCGTTATACAGGCTCATTTCTTAACTACCTATTCCGGACTCTTCAATGCGCGGGAAGGGGTCTTCCGCCAGCCTACGAATACTCATTAGATGAGCCGGTTGCTCCTAACTCGCGGAAATGCTGGATCGAGAACGTCTATCAAGATGCTGAGACAAATGAATTGCACATTTTTGGGAGTTAACTTATCTTGCAGCAGGAGTCATTTTTCGGGGATTGAACGCCTCTATTCCAAAGAGCTTTATTTTCATTTCAATATCGAAACTATCGCTACACCATAGAGGGCCAACTTCTTTTAACCGGATAAATAATGACTATTTATGAGAAGAATTATTTCTAATAAAGGTCATGAGGTCGAAATACATCGAGCGGGTATCCTCGTTCTGATCCTGGGAGGTGAGGAACTCAAAGCCGTTCTTTTCATAAAAGCTGACTGTCCTGGTATTATTGTAAGCATCGACGGTGATAAAGCGGCAACCGGTCTTATTTCTGAGAGTGAAGAAGGCCTTAATGAAATCCATCACCTCGGTCCCTACGCGCTGATTGTGAAAATTCATATCAACACCGAAACGGCCGACTTTTACAGCAGGGTAGCTCCGGAAATGTTTCTTGTGCGGGATATCCTTCCTGATTTTTCGAAACACCTTCTTTTCGCTGTCCTCACCGCTTATACTGTCATTGAGAACACTAAAGAAGGCAACGGTCTGTTTTTTATCCTCGAATACGTAGGTTACAGCAAGGAGCTGCCGCAGGTAGTCAAGGGCATCCTTCTGGAAAAATTCGTTGAGGTCCGGATCTCCGCAGTTAAAAGGCTTTATCTTTGAGACGAGTTCAATACGGCGGAAGGAGAATTGTTCGATCATTCAGGGCTAAAAATGTCCCTTGTTCTTTTCCCTGACTTTTTCGAAAATGGCAACCGCGCGCTTGTATTCTTTAGCCGAGACTTTTTTTGACTCGTTCTTGTGAACTTTGTCAAAAAACTGCTCTGCTTCTTTGCCTCTCAATATAGGTGTTTCTTTAATCGGCTTTGCCATAGAATATTCCTCATAAGAATTATATCAGAAAGATAGACTGGCTGACCACAGTTAAATAGAGACGGGACATCAGATAACCCCGCCGCCCGTCCGTCCCTCAAGGGGCTCCCTGTTTATCAGATTCGCGCCGTTGCCGCTCTGCTACAAAAGTTTCCGGCAATCACAGAGGGAAACTGATAAAATAGGGCATGCTATATTCGGCAAGAATAACCTCTCGTCACTATCCTGGTGAAAACAATTATGCATAATACTAACACTGACTATTTGCGAAAACCAAAAGGTGCGGTCAAATAGATAAGCAGGCCCTTCAGTCGGCAATTGCAGGCCTTAAATCACGCCTCGATGCGTTAGATAACGAGCGGCGTTCCATTCTCGAAAAAATCCATCAGCTTCAGACCCAGCTTTCACAAATATCAGAGCTTACATCGTCTCTTTCTCATGAAGAAAGGATTGCCTTATTCCGAAATCTGTTTAAAGGCAGGGAAGACGTTTATCCTAAGCTCTGGGTAAGCAAGAAAACGGGAGCCAAAGGATATAGCCCGGTCTGCGAAAAAGAATGGGCAGCCGGTATCTGCCGGAAACCTGCGATCAGATGCGGAGTGTGCGAACACAGGAAGTTTGCTCCTCTGACGGATGAAGTTGTCGGGCGACATCTCGACGGCAATATTGTGGCCGGCGTTTATCCTCTTCTTCAGAATGAGACCTGTAATTTTCTTGCCTGTGATTTTGATAAAAAGAACTGGAAGGATGACTCAAGGGCTTTCATGGACACATGTGTCGATAACAAGGTTCCGGCCTATCTCGAACGCTCCCGGTCAGGCAACGGAGGGCATATATGGATATTCTTTGCTGAGCCTGTGTCTGCCGCCCTTGCCCGGCAGCTGGGTTTATATCTTCTTACCGAGACGATGGAGCAGCGCCATCAACTCGATATGAAAAGCTATGACCGCCTCTTCCCGAATCAGGACACGATGCCAAAGGGCGGCTTTGGTAATCTTATAGCGCTGCCTCTGCAGAGAGCAGCATCTGAAATCGGCAACAGCGTCTTTGTGGATGAAAACTTTCAGCCTTATACTGATCAGTGGTCATTTCTGCAGGGCGTAAGAAGAATGACCCCATTTGATCTGCAGCTCTTTGTTGATGGAAAGCTCAGGCACAGGGATCTTATGGGGATACGCACAAGCCAGACAGATGACGAAGGTCAGCCATGGGAGGGTCAGGCCAACTCAAGACGTATTTTTTCACCATTGACTTGTGCCTTGCCGGAAAAGATATCTGCAGTCTCAGCAAACAGGCTTTACATCAATAGGGAAGGTCTGCCTTCCCAGTTATTGACAAGGATCAGGCGGCTTGCGTCATTTCAGAATCCGGAGTTCTTCAAAAAGCAGAGCATGAGATTCTCTACTGCGCTGACGCCAAGAGTAATCTGCTGTGCAGAAGATATTAAAGCCTACCTTGCCGTTCCCCGCGGATGCAAAGAGGATCTTGAACGGCTTTTGTCCGATAATGGAGCAAAGCTCTCTACAGAGGACAAGAGAAACAGAGGAACTGCCTGTAGTTTCATATTTCAGGGAACACTGACAGAAGTCCAGAACAGAGCAATTCGGGAATTGCTTAAGTATGATGCCGGAATATTTGTTGCACCTCCGGGCATTGGAAAGACAGTTATCGGGATACGGCTGATTGCAGAGCGCAAGACGAACACGCTTGTCCTTGTGCATCGAAAGCCCCTGCTTGACCAGTGGCGCAGCCGGA
>CAYUNK010000017.1:0-41545 GCA_964446125.1 uncultured Nitrospiraceae bacterium
AACTGAGGAATTCTTTTGGCCCCAACTGGGGAATTACTCTGGCCCTCGACAGCTCAGAGAGAAATTCATATTTTTCCTTGAGTTCGTCAACCATTACGAACTTAAATGTAAAGTTTCTGTCAGCAGTCCTAACTGCAACGCGGAGCAACTTCTTGAATAATGCAGCTTTCGCCATAAATAGACCTAATAGTGACACAGGTTTTTCGTTGGCTGGTGTCTTGAGCGCTTTTATCGTGAATGCCACATCCTTAGCGCTAAACTTATCGAGTGTTATCTTGTATTGCTTGTTCTGGCCAAGCGCCATATCTTCAAAGGTAGGCCTGCCCCAGGTTTGCAGTTCATCTGCAAGTATCAACAAGAAAGAAAAAGAATTTGGCTCGATATGATAAATTTCTTCGCATGTATGTGATGCAATTGCCCGCAAAATCTCTCTGCGAATAACGAATTGTCGGGCATCTTCGGCGTCTCCAAGATTTGTTGAAGGGTTATGATCAAAATTCGTTTCGAGTAAATATATCAGATTCTTGACCAAAACGATGCAGCTTATTAGTCCGTGCTTGAACAGCTCGAAAGAGCGAGAGAACTTAAGATAGAATTTTGCTTGAATATGGGTGTCATAGTCTTTTCCCGAACTATTTTCCCTAGGGGCATACTCAATCCTAGAACTGATATATTTCAAAATCGAATCGTTAATAAACTGATTCTGCTGAGGAAATGAAAAGGAAAATTCTTCGAGTCCGCTCTTTGCATAGTACTGCATCATCTTCTCCAGCGTAAAGTGTGCCTTTATTCTTCTTTGAGCACTTAAAGTGTGGAGTTCCATTCATGGCCAGCTTATGCTCATCTTCAGCAATTGAGATGGGAAGCTTATCATCGAATATTTTGTTGATTATATATTGCCCAATAAGCCACACCTTGAGAATGTGATAGACATGATCCCTATAAAATTGCTCGGCACCATAAAGCAAGCGCTCAAAGTCGATGAACGTCTTAAAATATTCTTTTAGGTTATAGACGCCTAAGGAGCCTTCGCTGATTTTGTCATATGCGCTCTTTTGATTAGGGAATTCATTATTCTTAGTGAATTCTTTAGAGTCATGCCATTTAAGATATTTTATTGCATCAATTATGAGCCTTTCCCAAAAATCCAGAACATCGATGCCATCTTTTCTGGCGGTATTAAAAACGTATTTAAAATCCTTTTCAATAGTCTCATTCGAAAGAATCTTCCTGATTTTCGATATATATTTTTTAGTCTCAGCCGATAAAAAAGAGCCTCTACCAAACTCTTCAGTTAGGAGCTTGAGTAGCTCACAATCATTTAGCGGAATTGGAAAATTTGCCATTTGTGTACCCTCCATTACATTGTAGCCTTGTCCCGGAAATCGCAGACTTTTTGGGATATCGAAGTCGTGTTAAGAATAAGCTGCGGAAAAAGCAGCAAATTCCTTTATCATCCGTTGTTACAGACACAATAACATAGGGGTTCTGCATGTACACTTATGTTTGCCCGTCTGTACGGGCACAGTGGATCAGGCCCTTCATAAATAGATCCATTTGCGTAGTAACGCTGCGCCATGCAACGGCCATGGCAAATGTCTAATTTATTACATTCACTGCACCCGCGAATGCTACGAAAATCAAAGGTTCGCAGTTGGTTCAGTTGATAGCTGTCGCTCCAAAGATCAACAAGAGAGGTTTGGGTAATGTTTCCTATAATAAATGGCCGTGCTTGTTTAAATGCGGGGCACGGAACAGCGTCACCGGTAAAATTAATGAGCAGTGTCGACAAACCAGCTTTGCATTTGACAGGCTTGATATTGCTATCGACAAATGAGCAAAAGTTCATCGGGCAGCCAGTTCTTATTTCAAGACTTTTGTGCATTTTCCGCTCTTGCACAACATTGCGTACAAGTTGACGAAAACCATCGTCTGAGAGTTCCAGATCATTGCTGTTTATTGCTCCGCGCCCCTGATTAACAAATCTGAGAATGGCAAGCTCATCAACGCCAAGTCTGCTACAAAGCTGAGCAACTGCATTGAGCTCCCTGAAATTTGGAACCATGGGAACAAAATGAACCCCTGTCCACAGACCAGCCGCTTTGGCATGCCTGATGCCTGCCAGCACGCTTTCGAAACTTCCGGGCGTCATAGTAATCCGTTCATGAGCATCTGAAGCAGCACCTTGAAGATTAAAGATTATGCGGTCAAGTCCCAGAGAGGCCATCTTAGAAATCAACGGCTTGGGTAGCCCAGCATCTCCCAGAAATCCAGATGTATAGAGCCTTACTTCAAAATGCCTCTTTGCTTCCCTGATAATATCCAGGATTCGAGGGTGCAATAAAGGCTCTCCACCTGATATCTCTATCGTCTTAGTACCAAGCAACCGTGCATCCTCCAGAATTTGGAGCACACATTCATACGATAGAGTAGCATCGTTATTTTCAGTACAAGAAGACGAGCAATGCTGGCAATTCATCGCACATTTGCCTGTAATCTCAATGCATAATTCGTCCAAGTAGTACATCTTCTAACTCGCCTCCCTTCTCTTTTCATGAAAACTGGGAATTGCATAGCCTTTAAGAGTAACCGCCGCTACCCACGCCTTCATTTCATGATTCTCGATAAGCGTTCCCTGCCCTGTTAGAGGATTGTAAGACCCTTTCCGATCCGCAACATTTACCTCTTTTCCCACCACATAAAGTGACTTTGAAGCCAAAGGATTTGTCAACTCCGGATATTGTTTCTTGAGTTTAGCAACAACCTGCTTTATTACGAATGTGCTTATACCCGCATCTCTCAAAGACTTTATTGTTCTGATGGCAACCAGATCCTCAAAGGTGTAGCGCGCATGATGGCCCGAGGTAACCTTGGATGGTGAGAAAAGGCCAATCTTTCTCCAGTAATAAAGAACCTTCCTGCTTATGCCAAAAATGGAGTCTACGTGTTGATTTGTGAAGAAGAATACCATGCAAATCAAATAACATTTTTTGACTTAAATGTCAATAAACTTTATACTTTTTTAGAAAATAATGTCTAAAAATATTTACTGACTCACAAATTAAATAACAGGTTAGTGACATAGCAAATTCCAGAAAAGAGCAAAGATAGACTTCTGTGAAGATATATTGCTTCAGTATGTTCCGTGCGAAGTCAGGGGATAATCAAGGCGATTTATGCAAGGGACGTGTCGGAATTACAACCCCAGACTTGATCCGGGGGACTTGGGACTATAGCTGAATCAGGTGGCAGTGAATGGTGGGCTGGAGAACAGCCACACCTCAAAGCTGCGGACCTCCACCTCCTTGTGTGTAATCTGGGTCATTCTTTTCCTCAAGAGTCAAGCTCTTAAAGTATGTCGATAAACTCAGACACTCAACGATTTTACCATCATTGTTGATGCTGGCAATAAGAGCAAAGTCGTCCATGCTTAACCCACCGCTACTACTGCCGGATCGTCCTCTCTTGAATTCAGTAAATCTCTTTAAATAATCTGCAAACTTGTCGTAGACAGCACCACTTTTTAATAGCCCCTGCAAATTGCTCTGCTTTCCGGAAAAATACTTGCAGAATCGGAGGACAAGTTTCCTGCTGGCCATGTCCTGGTCGCCATAAACAAGAAAATGATGGTGATCTTCAGAGCCAAGTGCCGCTTTTGCCCGTTCATACTCAGTAAACTTGCTTTGCTCGTCCGAAATGCTCTGACGGTCTTTTTTGAACTCGATTAGAACCCATTTGTTTTGTGAAGACAGGATTGTATCCCCAGCTCTTTCCTCGTTACCGTCTAGTGGTAAATAGAGTTTTCCGTGCTTATACGCTGATACCACAAACATGTATTCGACAGTTTTTTCCCACCACTTCATATTTTCTCCTCCCTGCGATTTAATAAAAATCCTCCATCCTACATTTCAGGACCTTTGCAATTGTGTGAAGCGTCGAGGCCTTTGGCTCTCCTTTACTGCGCTCAAAGCGGTTGATCGAGCTGACTGAAACCCGCACGGCCGCTGCGAGGTCCTCCTGAGTAACGCCTACGGTGTGACGGCGTTCCATGATCTTATTACCTCGCAGTTTTACCATGTCGTAATTATAGACGATAGGCGAGCCTGCGGGAAACATCGGCCACAGCTGAGGCAGTTCATAAGGTATTCCTTTCCTTCCAGGTTGCGGCTGGCAGCCTTCTTGCCGACACCGAACACGTCGCAATCATGGAACCTGTGAACTGACGTAAGACGGATGTCTGAGCGTTCCGAAGACTGAGGCACACTGTCAAAGAGATTGATCGGGCCTGACATCTGCACGCAGGAAGCAAGAGGCTCAGACTTGTTTATTCTGATTTGGCGCACAACCCGACTGCTTGACTCCCCTGCTCACAGAGACGCTGCTTCAGATTAGTCCGAGAGCACCCTTAAGAGCTTCATCGAGTTCATGCTGTTTATAAGGAGAAAGAGTGCCCACAAAACGGGTGAGCATGGATTTCGGAATGCTTACCAGTTCATCACAGTGAATACTGCTGTCATGTTTCATGCCCTCTTCGACGCCGATCTTCACCTGAGTTGAAAGACCGTCAAAACTCGAATAAACAGGGGCGCAGATAAGTGTTGAGAAGCGGGAATCAATAAGGATCTGTCGGCTGACGACTACAAAAACCCGAAACTTCCTGGGGTCATGAGGCGATCCTTTGTATACGCGATAAAGCTCCCCCCTCTTCACAAACCTGCCTGATAGGAAAGGACATCCTCGGCCTCCTGATTCAGTTTTTTTGCCTTCTTGTTGATTATGTCGAGGTCTTTCCTGTCACGTTCTTTTTGCATCTGCCGTTCGAGATACTCCAGTAATGCCTTTTCAATGTAATCAGAGCGGTTCTTGCGGCCGCTGAGCTCATCGATCCGGCTGATAAGATCTTCTGAAAGGGATAGAGATGTTTTTATTTTCATACTACAAGGATACTACCAATTTACCACCTGAGTCAAGCTGTAATGGGCCGGCATTATCGGCATCGGGTCTGCAGAACTTGTTTATTGCAATCTGGCGCACACCCGATAGCCTCAGCGCGGGGCAAGCGGGGGCAGATGATATGTCCAGAACAAATATTGAACTGAATGACGTACTTGTGGCAGAAGGCTTCAGGCTTGCCCATCTCAGCACCAAAGCAATAGGACATGGACTTATCCCTTTTTCATGCAGTGCTTGTCTTCAGCTCCATATACATGATATGCTTTTTCAGTCGCAGGAGGTAAGGAGGGATCTCCAGTCATGCTCTCAAAAGTTCTTTCCGCAAGCATCATAGGCATCGAGGCTTATCCTGTGGAGGTAGAGGTTGATATCTCTTCGAGGGGCCTGCCTCATTTTTCGATGGTCGGTCTGCCGGACGCTGCAGTAAAGGAGAGCCGCGACAGGGTAAGGGCTGCGCTCAAGAATATCGGCTTTCATTTCCCTCTCAAGCAGATCACGGTAAATCTCGCTCCTGCAGACCTGAAAAAAGAGGGCTCATCTTTTGATCTACCGGTTGCCATAGGCATCATAACCTCAGAGGGATTGGTTGAGCCGGAGGCTGTCAATGGATATGTCTTTACCGGAGAGCTGTCTCTTGACGGCAGGATCAAGCCTGTCCGCGGCTCACTTTCCATGGCCCTGAAGGTGCGGGACCTCAGCCTGAAAGGGCTTATCGTGCCTGCGGAAAATGCGGCCGAGGCTGCGGTTGTCTCAGGGGTTCAGGTGATCGGGGTCCAGAGCCTTCCTGAGTTGATCGCCTTCCTGCGGCAGGAAAAGGCCCTTCTGCCTTATACGATTGACCTCTCGGCCAATATGCAGGAGCTCTCTTCGTATGAAGAGGATTTTTCAGAGGTGAAGGGCCAGGAGCATGCAAAGCGCGCCCTTGAGGTTGCTGCATCAGGCGGCCATAATCTGCTTCTTATAGGCCCGCCAGGCTCAGGCAAGACCATGCTCGCCAAACGGCTTCCTGGCATTCTGCCCCAGATGACATTTGAAGAGGCGCTCGAGACGACACGCATACATAGTGTTGCAGGACTGCTCAGGGACGGCAGGCCGCTCCTTGCAACGCGGCCTTACAGGGCGCCACATCATACCATATCGGACGTTGCGCTGATCGGAGGGGGCCAGATACCAAAGCCGGGTGAGGTGAGCCTTGCCCATCATGGAGTGCTCTTTCTTGATGAGACGCCTGAGTTTAAAAGAAACGTGCTCGAGGTCCTGAGGCAGCCGCTCGAAAACGGCGAGGTTACAGTATCGCGCGCTGTTGCCTCGATCACATACCCGGCCTCATTCATGCTGGTGAGCGCCATGAACCCCTGCCCCTGCGGATATCTGAGCGACCCAAAACATGCCTGCACCTGCAGTCCTGTCCAAATCCAGCGGTACAGGCGCAAGATGTCAGGCCCTCTTCTTGACAGGATAGACATACATGTCGAGGTGCCTGCTGTGCCTTATAAGGATCTCTCCACGGATTACGCTGGGGAGACCTCAGACAATATAAGAAACAGGGTGGTGCAGACACGCAGCATCCAGCTTGACCGGTTCAAAAACGAAAAGATCTACAGCAACGGCCAGATGAAGACCCGCCATATAAAGAAGTTCTGCAGGCTCGGCGCTGATGCGCTTCATCTTCTTGAGGCGGCCATGCAGAAGCTGGGGCTGTCTGCACGGGCCTATTCACGCATCCTGAAGCTCTCCCGCACCATCGCTGACATGGAGCAGGCTGAATCAATATCAGCGAGCCATATCTCGGAGGCGATCCAGTACCGGTCACTTGACCGGGGCATCTTCTGACAGGCAGGGCATATTATTTCTGAAATAAAGCCTGCTGCAGACTTAGCACTGGAACAAAGATGCTGTCTGGATATAAAATATGCTTGGCCTTAAATGTAACTGTATACGCATTTGTCTGCCGCATGACCATAAATTAAGGATGATTACAGTGAGCATTAACAACAATAAACTTATCTATAGCGTGGCTGCAATCGGGTGAAGACCAATATCTTTCTGCTGATACTCGCAGTATTTATTGTTTCTCTCATCATTACGCTCAATATGTTCTTTCAGCAGAACTACCAGAGCGAGATGGCTGAGCAGTTCAATCGTCAGCAGCTATTGATAGCAAAATCAGTAGCCGAGAATATCGAAAAGCACGTAGAGCATATAGAAGAAGAGGCCTTGTCGTTTGTCCGGCTCCTCTTTGACCGGGGCCTTGATATCCGGGATATGGACGAGTTTATCAGCGATGCCTTTTCCGAGGTCAGGAATGATGTCAATATAAACCTGAAGATTCTCGATAACAAGGGTCAGCTCAGGTACAGTTCCTCAGGTGAATCTCTGACAGGCAGGGACATTGAGTTTTTTTCGGCATCCCAGGATATCCAGATCGGGCATGTCAAGTTCCTTGATCTTACAAGGGAAGGCAAGAAGATCGTCCTGCTCACCCCCATAGGCCGGTCTTCCGAACGAAAAGGCCTTCTTATTCTGAATGTTATGCTTCATACCATAAGCCAGAGGTTTCTTGCTCCTATTAAAGAGGGGGTCAATGGCCATGCATGGATGATGGACGACAGAGGTACGCTGCTTTTTCATCCTACCCAGCCCAAAATGGTCGGCAAGAATATCTACTCGGCAGACCCCTCCTGCTTTCAATGCCATGCTTCTTTTGATGTGGAAAAGAAGATTCTCAGGAGTGAGGATGTCGGATTCAGCGCTTATGTGGCGCCCTACGGTGAGGACAAGATCATTGCCTTTTCAAAGGCCAGGATATCTGACATGACATGGATTGTCTGCGTCACAATACCTTATTCTGAAGTTACGTTCAGCATACGAAAGAGCATGAAGCTCCACTCTTTTCTTGTAATATTCATATTCATTGCGACCGTAGCCTCTGCCTTTGGCATTGTGGTGATGAACCGCCAGAGGATCAAGGCCCAGGAAAAGGCTAAACACCTCGAAACGCAGCGGCAGCTCGAGATGGAAATCCTCCAGACCAAAGACTATCTCGAAAATATTCTCGAAAGCACTGAGTCCAAGATAATGGTGCTTGATCGCGACCTGGCCATCCGGACAGTCAATTCAGCACAGGCACGCCTCTGCAAAATGAAGAAGGAAGAACTGATAGGCAGGAGCTTTTTTGATATATTTCCCTTTGTGACCGAAAGGGACAAGGACCTGTTCGCAGCAGGCATGAAGAAATGCCTTGACGGCCATAGCCACCGGATCAGTGATTACGCCTATGTGAGGGACAATGAGACTCTTTACATTAATATCAATATCAATCCTCTGGTGCTGCATGGCGAGGCATCAGGATTAATTCTTTCGAGCAGCGATGTTACAGAAGAGGTGAATCTGAAGGAAGTCCTGAGAGACTATGCAGGCAGGCTTGAGGAGCTGGTCAAGGAGCGTACAGACGAACTGATCAGCGAAAAAGAGAAGTTAAATGCCATTGTCGAGACGGTTGGGGCCGGTCTGTTCCTGTTTGATGAGCAGAATCATATCACCTGGATAAACAAGACCCTCCGGCAATGGATCGGGAAAGAAGAGGGCCTGATCACCCTTGACGATATCTATGGCGATGATCCCCTGCAGAAGGCAATTATAGACAACAAGATCCTTCAGGAGGTGATCCATCATAATTTTGGCAGGAAAAGAGGTGATTTCCAGTTTACCTCAAACACGCTTGCAGGCCCTGACGGGCGTACTCTTACCCTTGTGCTGATACAGGATATCACTGACATGAAGAAGATGGAAGAACAGATGATGCATTCAGAGAAGATCTCTGCGCTTGCCCGCATCTCTGCCGGCGTTGCCCATGAAATAGGCAATCCGCTCACCTCCATCTCCTCTTATGTGCAGATTCTCAGGGAGATGGAGCATGACGCATTTACCCGGGAGAGCCTTGATACCATAGCCAAGCATATCAACAGGATTACGGATATTGTACGGCAGATGTCGTCCTTTGCCAAGACAACGATAGGCGATCTGAAGTACCATAATGTCAGGGATCTTATAGCGATGACCCTGGATCTTGTAAAATATGACAAGAGGATGAAGAACATCAGGATCTCCGTTGATATCCCTGAGAGCCTCCCAAAGGTCCGGGTAAATGAGACCCAATGCATACAGGTATTCATGAACATAATTCTTAATGCTGCTGATGCCATGCTGAATGAGGGGGCGCTGACAATCGCGGCACTGAAGCTTGAACATGATGTCGAGATATCATTTTCAGACACAGGCCATGGGATTTCTCCCGAGCATATGGAGACCATTTTTGATCCGTTTTTTACAACAAAGGAAAAAGGCACAGGTCTCGGTCTTGCGGTCAGCTATAATATTATAAAAGGGTATCAGGGAGACATCGTTGCAGAGAACAGGCCGGACGGGGGAACAATATTTCGGGTAAAGGTGCCGCATAGTGAAAGCTGATCCTTACAGGATACTGGTTGTTGATGACGAAAGGGATATATGCCGCGCGCTCGAATTCCTTCTGTCGAGGGAGGGATATAAAGTCGCCACTGCCTTTAACGGGGCCGATGCCCTAAAAAAGCTCGAGGCAGAGGAGTTTGACCTCCTTATTTCCGATCTCAAGATGGAGGGAATGACCGGCCTTGAGCTTCTTGAAAAGGCAATGACCCATAGTCCCGGCCTCATTGCAGTCATTATGACCGCCTTTGCATCCGTGGAATCGGCTGTGGAGGCGATGAAAAAAGGGGCGAGCGACTATATCGTGAAACCCTTTATCAATGAAGATGTCAGGATGACGGTCAAGAGACTGCTTGAGCATAAGGCGATTGTTATGGAAAACCTTGTGCTTAGGCAGCAGCTGAGCCAGCAGTTCGGCTCCAAGGAGTTTGTCGGCGTCTCCCCCCAGATTTTCTCGATCTTTGAGATGCTCAGGAAGGTTATACCCACAAGAAGCAGCATACTAATTTTGGGGGAGAGCGGCACAGGAAAGGGTATGATTGCAGAGCTGGTGCACAACAACAGTCAGAGAAAAAACTTTCCTTTTATTTCGATCAACTGTTCGGCAATTCCGGAGAACCTGCTCGAAAGCGAGCTGTTTGGATACAAGAAAGGCGCATTCACCGGAGCGGCAACAGACAAAAAAGGACTGATTACCATGGCTGACCAGGGCACGCTGTTTCTGGATGAAATCGGCGATATGCCGATTGCCCTTCAGGCCAAGGTGCTTAAGGTGCTCGAAGCCGGGGAGGTTCTTCCGGTTGGCGATACAAAACCAAAATATGTTGATGTCAGGATTGTGGCCGCAACAAACAGGAATCTTGAGGAGCAGATCCGCAAGGGCCTCTTCAGGGAAGACCTCTATTACCGGCTCAATGTGATCGAACTGAAAATGCCTGCGCTTCGCGAAAGAAAAGAAGATATCAATGTTCTGTCCAGACACTTTGTTGATAAATTCAGCAGGGAAAACAACAAGAAGGTTACGGGGATTGCGGATGAGGCCCTGCAGGTGCTGAACAGCTATTCGTGGCCGGGGAATATCAGGGAACTCAGAAATGTGATAGAAAGGGCGGTTGTGCTTGCCTCTGGCGAAAAGATCGGTCTTTCTGAACTCTCTGACAGAATTAAAATACAGCCGGGCAGACGCAACAGCCAATCCCTGAAAGACAAGATGGAAACCTGTGAAAGCCTGATCATTAGGGAAACCCTGCTTGCGCACAACGGCAACAAGGAAACTTCCGCCAGGGAGCTTGACGTTGACCTGGCAACCCTTTACCGGAAGATAAAGAAGCTCAATATTTCAGAAAACTGACCGGCTGGCCGATGCGGCTGGAAGCAGACAGACTGCTTCCAGCCGTTATCATTTACTTATGGCAACGCTGGCAGTCGTTGGAACTGAACGCTGACTGTCCATTGTGGCAGACAGCGCAGTATTTCCCCTGATAGAGGTCATCCATCTTCATGCCTGAGCCGCCCTTTTTGTATTTAAATGTCTTTGTATGGCAGTCCTCGCAGGAAAATATTGCGGTATGCAACTCATGGCCGAAGGTGACTGCCGACATTGTTTTGGCCGGATAGGTAATCTCCTTCTTATATGCTGTCATGCCGCTATGGCACCTGGCGCAGGATGTTGATGAAAAGGCCTTTTTGCCGTCATGACAGACGCCGCAGGAATTGCCCTTGTACATCTCATCCATGGTCAATTTTGTGGCTCCCTTCTTCATAAGAAAGGGCATGGGATGGCAGTCGCTGCATTTGGCCTTTTTCGTATGGCTCTGATGGGAAAAGTTCACCGGCATGCCGGATGAAACATACCTGAAGGCTGTGAGGTTGTGGCAGGTGGTGCAGGCGTTCCTGTCAACATTTGATTCCTTGTGGTCCTTGATGATATGGCAGGTATTGCAGTGTATGCCGAGGCCTTTATGTTTTGCGTGAGAAAATACCCCTGCTTCTTCCCGGGCATACTTGTCATAGGAATGGCACTTGAAGCAGGGCAGCCCTGAATCTTTCAGTGACTCGATAACCGCGGACTGCGGCTCTTCATATTTAGTCACTACGTCTGCCTTGAATTTGCAGGCTGCAAGTGCAAGAAGCATTGATATAAGCGCTATTGTCCGTATCATATTCCCTCCTCCTATCCTTTCTTTTCTTTCTTCGCTTCATCAGGGAAGAGGCGTTCATACTCAAGCGGATGATGGTGCTTCAGCTGCTCTGTAGAAATCCTGCCTGTGATCCAGATCCAGCTCATCGGAAAGACCTCCGGCTTTAAGTGTTCATTGTAAAAATGCCAGAACAGGATGAAGACGATGGCAAGGAGCGCCTCATCGCTATGCATAAGTCCGAGAAGTTCCCATATCCATCCAGTTGCGAACTCAGGGATAAGATAGGTTGCCTGCATCGGAAAGGCGAGCGCATAGCCGGAGGATCCTATGATAAACATGCCCCAAAAAACTGCCCAGTAGTCGAACTTCTGCGCATAGGAGAATTTGCCGAATTTAGCCTTTTCTTTTGAAAGGCCCAGAAAGTACTTGAAGTTCTGAATAATGTCCAATACGTCTTTAGGCAGCGGAATAAGAGTTGTCGTGGTATTAAATGTCAGCCGCCCTTTTGCAAACAAATATATGAGATACGCCACATGCCAGATAAAATCCAGCAGCATGGTAACGCCTGCTATCCTGTGTATCAGTCCTGCCGTGTCTGCGCCGCCCCAGATGCGTATCCAGATGCTCGAAAGTCCCTCAGGGTCATAAGCGTATTTGAGGCCCCAACCTGTAAAGCTCAGCAGCAGAAAGGTGGTGAACATTATAACATGCTGTATTCTGAAGGTTAGATTAAACCGTTCTATCTCTTTGGGAATTTCCTGTGATGATCCTTTTTTGGCGCTCATTATTTTCCCTCCTTTTTCCTGAAGATTGCATCCCTGATATCTGCAAAGACTTCAAGCAGGACATGAAGGACAATAAATGCAAATGTTCCTATGGTCAGAAGAATCAGAAACTTTTCTCCATAGTGAGGGATGGGCCCGGGTTTCTTGTGAGTGATCGCCTGAACGAATTTTTCATTTGCGCCCTTATGGCACTTGCCGCAGGTTTCAAGCTTGTTTTTGCCGAATACCGGAGATTCCGGGTCTGTCTTGCTCTTTATATCATGGCCATTGTGGCAGCTTGAACATGACGGCGCCCTTGTATGTCCGAGATGGAGCTTCCTTCCATGGAAGCTCACCTTAAAGCTTTCCATGACATTTCCCTCAAGGTTATATTTATCTGTTATGCCCTGGTCAGCATGACATCCGAGACATGTCTCTACCTGATATTTCCTGCTCATGGGTGAGTTGCCGTCTTTGACCCTGGTGATGTAATGAGGCGACCCATGGCAGTCCAGGCAGAGCGCGCCGTCAGACTGCTTCTTCTCTATGATATTCTTCCCATGAACACTCGAAAGCACCTTCTCATACATTTCCTCATGACAGGTAATACAGGCAGCCCCGGCAACAGCATCAGACCTGAACTTGGGGGATAGTTGTGCGGAAAGCGACAACAGATGAGACGGCGCTGATCTTCCTGCTGATGCATGCGCAGTTGCGCCAAATCCGGCATGGCACTCTCTGCAGGCCAGCGTTGCATGCACAGAAGCCTTGTATCTTTCAGCATCTACGCGCAGTTCGATAAACCTTCCACTTTCTGCCTTGATCCTGCCCTGCATGGAGTAGTGACAGGAGACGCAGTCTGCTGAATCCTCAGAGAAGCCGGCAGGGGGAAACATAAGGAAGAGGAACAGCAAGGGCGCTGCAATAGCAAAAACCTTTTCTCGAAACATAGGCACCTCTTACATATGGGGTAGCTATTACTGACGAATAGCTCAAAGAGCATTCTGCAAAAGCACGCAAAAAACCCTTCAAATCCTCCCCAGAATTTGTAAAACAATCATGCCTTATGTATTTTTATCTGGCATGGCCTATAGCTGCCAATACCGGTTAGTTAAACAGAAGAAAACATGCTGTGTCAATTAATCCCGGATCTTGAACCTGAAAATATCCGGAATCCTCTGATAATAATAAAGCGGGCTGTCCCTAAAACAGGGCTCAGTATATGAACTTCTCAGGATCTTTCAGTTTGTGACACTTTGTGCAGAGCGTCTTTGCCTGTTGCCTGCCTACTGTCCATATGTGCGCCTTGTGGCAATCCAGGCATTCCAGCCGAGCCCTGGTCATATGCAGGTTGTGCTGGCCGACTTTAGCCTCATTGCCGTGGCACTCCTTTAAACAGTCGCGACTCGATGGCTTGATCTTTTCGTGAGGATGGTGACAGTCAAAGCATTTCAGGCCTGACATCACATTTTTTTCGATAAGATCCTTATGGCAGCGCAGACACCTCTCATTGGAGATCATCATCGGCGTCTTTTCGCTGAAATTATGACAGTTAAGACAGGCAAGACCTTCCATCCCCAATCCATGGATCATCCTGTCGGCATGGCATTCAGAACAGGCCTGCTGGTTCGGCAAAAACTTGTGCAGATTGCCGAAATGGCATGTGCCGCAGCTTATGTTCTGCATAAATACATGCTGTGCATGGCCATAAGAACTGCTGAGGCTCTTTGAGCCCTTTGAGATGTCTGCTGTATGGCAGTTCTTGCAGGCCTCCCAGGGAGAGATTCTTCCATGCTTCTGCTTTATCGTCTTTGTGCCTCGCATAACAAAGGAAACCATCATCTTGTTCTGCTCTATAAGGGTCATTGTATGGCAGATCTGACACTGAAAATCCCTGTGCTTGCCGGCCTGCCAGGTCTTAAAGGCATCCTCCATAAGATGGCACGACATGCAGAACTCCGGGTCTTCCTGGGTATGACTGTAATACCTGAATCCAAGAACGCAGCCTATGATCGAGATCATAAAGAGCAGGATCACAACAGCCTTCCTGTTTTCTGCTATGAAGCGGGAAAAGGAGAGCGGACTTTCAGGCACATTCACCTCTCACTCTTTCCCAGGAGCTCAAAAAACTTGTACAGGAAAAAAGAGAAGATGAAGCCCATAAATGCGCCGAATGCCGCAAGAACGGCAAGAATAACGATAAATGCCATGGTAACAACCATGCTCGTTGATGAAACCCCAAGAGACATTATGTTGTTAAGGTCCGCGGCAATCGCATCCCTCCAGGTTCCCTGCATAGATTCGCCATACATAGTATCCATGAGGAGGGAAATGGTCAGGCTCATCAACCCGCCGATGATTGCACCGCCAAAGAGGAATTTTCTGGCTCTGCTTTTATTTTCCATAATTTTCCGCTTGTTTATTATACATAATTTTCTCTCTCAAGAGGGGAGGTCAATTCAGGATAAACGAGCTGGAAGATCCGATAAACTGCAAGATAAGGTATTTGACCTTGACTCTCTGCAGGAAGACCAATAAAATCATGGTGGGCAGTCGCAGAATTGAACTGCGGACACCGGGTTTTTCAGACCCGTGCTCTACCAACTGAGCTAACTGCCCCCCGGACAATAACTATACCTATTACGTTTTTTGATTGTCAACATATGAATATAACTTTTCTCAAAAAATATTATCCTTATCTGCCGGCCCTGATGTCTGGCGCGCTGCTGGCGCTCGCCTTCCCGGGCTTTGACCTGTCTGCCGTTGCATGGATCTGTTTTGTGCCTCTGCTTTTATCTCTATGGAAAAGGGATGCAAGAGCGTCGTTTGTTTCAGGTTTTTTGTTTGGCCTGGCATATTTCTTCGGTTCGCTCTACTGGATCTATCATTCCATTAACCATTTCGGCGGCATCCCCTTTTTAGCGAGCCTTGTTGTCGTTTTTTTATTATGCGCTTATTTGAGCCTTTTCCCTGCTGTTTTTTCTCTGTTGTTCTGTCTGCTTTACAGAAAGACCCGGCTGCCTGCGCTTTTTATCGCGCCTGTGATATGGGTCTGCCTCGAATATATCCGCTCTTATGCCCTGACCGGGTTCCCCTGGTCCAGTGTTGGATATACACAGTATCGTTTTCTGACACTTATCCAGATTTCGGACATAACCGGTATCTATGGCATTTCTTTTTTGATCCTTGCCGTTAATGGTTTCATTGCAGACCTTCTTATTATTAAAGAAAAGGTGAAAGAGATGCCTTTATTCCCTATTTCCTATTTTGTTGCAGGTTCGACCCTTTTGCTGTTTTCAATATTAATAACCCTTGGATATGGCTGTTGGAGACTCAATCAGGACAGGATTGGCAGAGACATTACAATAAGTGTGGTTCAGGGCAACATAGAACAGGATAAGAAGTGGGAGCCGATATTTCAGAAGGAGGTTCTTGATACGTACATCGGACTTTCGCAGGATGCGCTGAAGGCCAATCCCTCTGTGATCATCTGGCCTGAAACTGCTCTGCCTTTCTTTTTCGGTCTGGATACGGCAAATACCGAGCGCCTGCTTAAATTCCAGAAACAGGCGGCTGTTAATCTTCTGTTTGGATCTGTTCTGGTAAAGAAGCAGGATGCAAAGACCACTGAACTGACAAACAGCGCCGTTTTGCTTGACAGGGAAGGCAATGTATCAGCGGTATATGATAAAATGCATCTCGTTCCTTTCGGAGAATATGTTCCTCTGAGAAGAGTTCTTTTCTTTATAGATAAGCTTGTTGTCGGTATCGGCGATTACGTTCCAGGCAAAAAGTATCTGACGGCAGATACTGAAATGGGCAGATTCGGCACCCTTATCTGCTATGAGGTCATCTTCCCAGGAATGGTAAGGAAATTCTTTCTCAATGGGGGTGACTTTTTGGTTACCATGACCAATGATGCATGGTTTGGAAAGACTGCCGGACCGTATCAGCATTTTAGTATGGTTGTGTTCCGGGCTATCGAAAACAGAAAGCCCGTAGTCAGGGCTGCAAATACCGGCGTATCCGGATTCATTGACAGCAATGGAAGAATCCTCGAAACTTCCGGTCTTTTTGAAGGCCAAGTCTTGACTCGCAGTCTCAAGACAGATGCCTCTATGACGTTTTATACAAAGTTCGGGGATATCTTCTCTTTTTTCTGTATAGTCTTTTCCATTATTTTGTCAGGTAATATTGTTCCGAGAAGGAGGTAATTGTGCTTATCCAGGCTGAACTCAAAGATGCTCTCGCACTGATCAGAACCAAGGTTGAAACCTTAAGAGGTTATCTTTGATATTGCCCGGAAGAAGGATGAGCTCGCGAGAATCAGTGAAGATCTCGCATTAGAACATGTCTGGTCATCGCCTGAAAAATCAAGGGAACTGCTTAAGGAAAAAGCCAGACTCGAAAACACTGTAACACCATTTGATCAGCTCATAGAGAAACTTCTCTATACTGAGGAATCCATAGGCATTCTTAATGAAGAGGGCGGTGAATTATTTCTTAAGGAACTGAAAAATGAGATCCATGCTCTCAGGGAAGAGATAGAAAACCTCGAACTGCAGAACCTCCTATCCGGAGAATTAGACAGAAATAACGCAATTCTTACAATCCATCCTGGCGCAGGTGGAGTAGAAAGCCAGGACTGGGCTCAAATGCTGATGAGGATGTATCTTCGCTGGTCGGAGCGCAGCGGATATAAGGCCCAGATTGTAGACCTTCAGCCGGGAGATGAGGCGGGAATAAAAAATGCGACAGTTACGATCACAGGCCAGTATGCATATGGATATCTCCGGTCAGAGGCGGGTGTTCACAGACTTGTAAGGATATCGCCTTTTGATGCCAACAAACGCAGACATACATCATTTGCCTCTGTTATCGTCAGCCCTGAGATAGAGGACGATGTCCCTGTTGATCTGAAAGACGAAGACATCAAGATGGACGTTTACAGGGCCTCAGGCGCAGGAGGTCAGCATGTCAACAAGACATCTTCAGCAGTCCGGCTCACCCATATTCCAACAGGAATCATCGTTGCATGCCAGAATGAGAGGTCTCAGCACTCTAACAAGGCTGTTGCCATGAAAATAATAAAGGCCCGTCTTTACGAATTGCAGATCAAGGCAAAAGAGAAGAAGATAGAGGATATTATTGGCGACAAAAAGGAGATAGCATGGGGAAACCAGATCCGTTCCTATGTGATGCAGCCCTATCAGATGGTAAAAGACCACAGAACAGGTATAGAAACAGGAGATATCAATGCCGTGCTCGATGGATCAATAGATCGTTTTTTGAAAGAATTTTTAAAATTGTCTATCTCAAAAGCTCAAGCTGAAAAATAGCCTCATATGAGCATGCTTTCTCTTTATATTATTTTTATATATAAAACAGCAGTAGTAGTAAGACCCATGAGAATGTTAGTAACGTAGTAACATATTGATAAATATAAATAAAAATAAAAGCAAATCCGTAGGTAAATTCTTTTTTTTCCTGACTTGCCTGACAATAAAAAATATCTGACGAGATGCAGACAGGTATATAACAGGAATGTTGTTTGGTATTGCCATTTCGGATATAATATGTGACTTCCCACAAGGTTAGTTATTAACAAATGTGAATAACTTGTTAACAAAGGCGCGCTATGATTGCAGAAGAAATATGGAATAAGAGTCTCTCCAGGATAGAACAGAAGGTGGACGGCAGTGCCTTTGACCTGTGGTTCAAGCCGATCAAGATAGTCTCAATAAAAGACCAGGCAGTTATGATCGAGATACCGAACAGGTTTTTTAAGGAATGGATCGAAGACGCTTATCCGAACCTTATCAGGGAATCCATTGAACAGATAGCAGGTCATCCGGTAACCCTGAAGTATAAGATCGAAGAACCTCAGGATATATCTCTTAAGAAGAGCAGTGACAGGATAGACAATAAAAGACAGAGACTGGCCAACAGGGGCATCTATCTGAATCCCAGGTACACCTTTGAAAATTTTGTCTCAGGCGCCAGCAACCAGCTTGCCCATGCAGCAGCATTGGCAGTTGCCGGATCCCCAGGAAAGATATATAACCCCCTCTATATTTATGGCGGGGCAGGCCTGGGCAAGACCCATCTCATGAATGCTGTAGGCAATCTGGTGCTTGAGAAGAAGCATGATTTCTCCATCCTGTATGTACCAACCGACCAGCTGATTACCGAGATTGTCACCGCGCTCAGGTATGACAAAATGGCTGAGTTAAAAGATAAATATCGTAATCTTGATCTCCTGCTGATAGACGATGTGCAGTTTATTCGTGGAGAAAAGACACAGGATGAGCTATTCCATACCTTTAATTCATTATACGAGAAACAGAAGCAGATCGTGATCTCCTGTGACCGGTCGCCAAGGGAGATAAACGACATCACAGACAGGCTGAGATCACGCTTTACCATGGGCCTTATTGTGGATATTCAGCCACCGGACATAGAGACAAAGATTGCGATTATCCATAAAAAAGCCGAGATGATGAACATCCGAAAACTTCCAGAAGAGGTTGTGCATCTTTTGGCAGGCAGGATTAAATCGAATATTCGCGAACTGGAAGGCAGCCTTATGCGCATAGCTGCCCAGTCTGCGCTCACTGGAGAGGAGATAACCGTAGAGACGACAAAAAAAGTGCTCAAGGACATTCTCCATGACGAACACAGGCCTGTTACGGTTGATGCGGTCATCAAGGCGGTCTGTGAGTTTTATAATCTTAAATCCTCTGAAATCAAAGTCAGGAGGAGGACCAAAGATCTTGTTATTGCCCGTCACACTGCCATGTACGTCGCAAAACAGGTTACAGAGTCTTCTCTTAGCGATATAGGAAAGGCCTGTGGCGGCAAAGACCATGCCACAGTTATCTATGCCTGCAGGCAGGTTGAAGAGCGCAGGTCAAAGGACGAGACGTTCAACAGAATGATAGAAAATCTTCTTCAGAAGATTAAAAACTAAGGAGGGCTCATGAAGCTAATTGTTTCCAAAGACGAACTGCAGGAAAAGCTTTCTAATATACAGAACATAGTTGAGAAGAGAAACACCATGCCGATCCTGAGCCATTTTCTGTTGGAGGCGGGCAAAAACGGTTCCTATATTACAGCCACCGACCTTGAGACGGCGCTGAGGGAACCTCTTGCCATGAATGTGGAGAAGGAAGGGAAGATCTGCATTCCTGCCCGCAAGATGTTTGAGATCGTAAGGGAAGTGGACGGAGATCTTTCGATTGAATCTATTGATGACCAGTGGCTCAGGATAAAGACAGGGGCGAGTAATTTCAGGCTTGCATGTCTTTCGTCAAAGGAGTTTCCTGCATGGCCGGGTATGGAAGACATGGAGGAGGTATCCCTTGAGGCAAAGACCATGGCCGGGCTTATTGAGAAGACGGTTTTTGCTGCGGGCGACAGCGACACCCGCTATACCCTTAATGGCCTCCTTTTTCACATAACTACTGACAACAGATTTTCGATGGTCGGCACAGACGGCCACAGACTGGCGGCCATGGCAATACAGATAGAAGGAAGACTCTCTGAAGAGAAAAAGCTGATTGTGCCGAAAAAATCGGCAGTGGAGCTCAGAAAGATAGTCGAAAAAAAGGAAGGCGGCGTCAGGATGGCGCTCAGCAAGAATCATCTTCTCTTCAGCATAGGCGATATTCAGTTTCTGACACGTCTGATCGAAGGCACATACCCGAACTATGAACAGGTGATACCGGCTGCCAATGATAAGAGGGTAGTCCTTGAGCGGGGGGCTTTTGCAAAGACGCTTCGCAGGGTTTCTCTCATGGCAAAGGACAAGACCAATGCAGTCAAGATGGACCTTGGCGACAGCAGGCTGACGGTTACAACGTCGAATCCCGATATGGGAGAGGCAACTGACGAGATGGCTATCGAGTATTCAGGCGAAAAGACAGCCCTGGGCCTCAATGCAAGGTATCTGCTTGATATCATGGAAGTAATGTCATCCGACAGGGTGATCATGGAATTTCAGGGCGCTCTCAATCCGGTCCTGATAAGGGATGAGCAGGAGGCAGATTACCGCTGTGTGATCATGCCGATGAGGATATAACTTAAGAGATGAATTCAGGAAAATAGAGGGCAGAGAGGAAACATGGAAGACAGACAGACAGGCGGTGACGCAACATATACCGCAGACGATATAAAAATACTGAAGGGTCTCAGCGCAGTAAGAAAGAGGCCTGCCATGTATATTGGATCAACAGGACCGGACGGCCTGCACCATCTGGTATATGAAGCGGTTGACAATAGCGTGGATGAATCCCTGGCAGGGCACTGCAGCACTATAAATGTAATCCTTCATCATGACAGCAGCTGCACAGTCATAGATGACGGCAGAGGGATCCCTACAGGGGCTCATCCCGGAGACACGGAAGGCCGCACAGCAGCCGAGGTGGTTTTGACGGAACTGCACGCCGGCGGCAAGTTCGAGTCCTCTGCATATAAGATATCCGGAGGACTGCATGGCGTAGGCATATCAGTGGTAAATGCGCTCTCTGAGTGGCTTGAGGTTGAGATCAAACAGAACAGCCAGGTCTTTCAGATGCGATTTGAACAGGGACGGCCGACCGGCCCATTGGTGGTCGTTGGGAAGACCAGATCACGGGGCACAAGGGTGACATTTAAGCCTGACCCTGAGGTATTCAGGGAAACCGTTGATTTCAGCTATGATGTGCTTTCACAGCGGCTGAGGGAGCTTGCGTTTCTGAACAGGGGACTGAAGATAACGATTCTTGATGAACGCACTGACAAAAACCAGGAATTTTATTATGAAGGAGGCATAGTCTCTTTTGTTGAGCATCTGAACAAGAACAAGACCTCGCTTCATCCCAAGCCGGTGTACATATCAGGAGAAAAAGACGGCATAATAGCTGAGGTTGCCCTTCAATATAATGACAGCTATTCAGAGACTATCTTTACCTTTGCCAATAACATCAATACCAGAGAGGGCGGCACTCACCTTATAGGGTTCAAATCCGCGCTGACCAGAACTGCAAACAACTATGCCGGCTCTTCAGGTATTTTAAAGAATACCAAAGACAGCAGCGTCTCGGGAGACGATATCCGTGAAGGTCTGACAGCTGTTATCAGCGTCAAACTCCCGAACCCACAGTTTGAGGGCCAGACCAAGATGAAGCTCGGCAACAGCGAGGCAAAGGGTATTGTGGAGTCTATTGTGAATGACGCTCTTTCGACCTATTTTGAAGAGAACCCCTCCATAGCAAAAAAGATCATCGAAAAAGCGGTCCAGGCAGCCCGCGCAAGAGAGGCGGCCAGAAAGGCCCGCGAGTTGACGCGAAGAAAAGGGGCGCTTGAAGATACCGGCCTGCCCGGCAAACTGGCCGACTGCTCTGAGAAGGATCCTGCGCTGAGCGAAATATTTATTGTTGAGGGAGACTCCGCAGGCGGCTCTGCAAAACAGGGCAGGGACAGAAGGGCGCAGGCGATCCTGCCTCTTCGCGGCAAGATCCTGAATGTTGAAAAGGCCCGCTTTGACAAGATGTTGGCCTCAGAAGAGATACGTATCCTTATCACAGCGCTCGGCACCAGCATCGGGGCGGGTGATTTCGATATAAACAGGATCCGTTATCATAAAGTCGTTCTGATGACCGATGCTGATGTTGATGGGGCGCATATCAGGACGCTTCTGCTCACCTTCTTTTATCGTCAGATGCCCCAGATAATTGAGAAAGGGTATCTCTATATAGCGCAGCCGCCGCTGTTTAAGGTAAAGAAGGGAAGGACCGAAAAATATATCCAGAATGAGCAGGAGATGCAGAATATGCTTCTTGAGCTTGCCTCGGAAGATCTTGCCGTTTCCCTCAAAGGCCAGGAAGTCAGGGGCAAGGCTCTGGTATCTTTTCTGAAGAAGCTTGCCGGCTATGAACGTCTGCTTGAGTGGTTCGAAAGAAGAAGAAAGGAGACGCATGTGCTCCGTTTTCTTCTTAAGGAAGACATTAACAAGGCCCTGCTCAAGGACAAGGCCCTGCTCAGGGAGCTTCTTAAGAAGATGAAGGCTGAAGTCCCGGGTATTGCGATCGGAGAGCTGTACCCCGACGAAGAGCATGGGGGATTTGGCGTGCTTATAACGCGCCAGAATTATAAGGTGACCCTTGAAGAGAAGCTTCTAATTTCTCCGGAATACAGGGAGCTTGAGAACCTTTATAACACGATACGGGACCTTGGAGATGCACCCTATACTGTGTCAACAAAGGATGGCAGGCGATATATAGGCTCTACAACTGAACTGTATCAGCACGCGTTTGAGGCAGCCCGTAAGGGATTAAACATACAGAGGTATAAAGGGCTCGGCGAGATGAACCCCCAGCAGCTCTGGGAGACGACAATGGACCCGGCAAAAAGAACCCTTCTTCAGGTCAGCATAGAAGACAGCGTTATGGCTGATGAGATCTTTACGATCCTTATGGGGGATCAGGTCGAGCCGAGAAAGGACTTTATTGTCAAGCATGCGCTTGAGGCAAGAAATATTGATATTTAAGCGCCTCAGGAGCTTCGTACTGGGTTCAGCATCAGTATTGTCCAATTATTTCAATTCAGGCATGTAAGGAGAGAGGATTAAGAGTATATGTCAAAGCTTCCGATAAATATCGAAGAAGAGATGAAGATCAGCTACCTCGATTATGCGATGAGCGTAATCATAGGCAGGGCATTGCCTGAGGTGAGGGACGGCCTGAAGCCGGTGCAGCGGAGGATCCTGTATGCGATGTTCAGGGAAGGGCTGCTGCCGAACAAGAAATATTCAAAGAGCGCCGGAGTGGTGGGTGAAGTGCTGAAGAAATACCATCCTCATGGCGACACTGCTGTGTATGATGCAATGGTGAGGCTTGCCCAGGACTTTAACTTAAGGTACATGCTTGTTGACGGGCAGGGCAATTTCGGCTCTATAGACGGGGACCGGGCAGCAGCATACAGGTATACAGAGGCGAGGATGGCAAAGATCGCTGAGGAGCTGCTGGCCGATATAGACAAGGAGACGGTAGAGTTCATAGCGAACTTTGACGAGACAACTGTTGAGCCCAAGGTGCTGCCTTCCAGGATCCCGAACCTGATCATTAACGGCGCAGCAGGCATAGCAGTCGGCATGGCGACGAATATTCCCCCGCACAATCTTGGTGAGGTTATAGATGGACTGGTGATGCTGCTCGATAACCCTGAGACAACACCAGAACAGCTTATGACAGCCATCAAGGGGCCGGATTTTCCGACAGGCGGGTTTATCTATGGGACATCGGGCATCCGGGATGCCTATTCAACAGGCAGGGGGTTGATAAGGATAAGGGCAAAGGCAAAGATCGAGAAGGAGCATGGCGGTATAGAGAGCATTATTATTACCGAGATGCCTTATCAGGTGAACAAGGCCCGGCTCATAGAGAAGATGGCGCAGCTCGTAAGGGAAAAACAGATAGAGGATATCTCGGACATCAGGGATGAGTCTGACCGCGACGGCATCAGGGTCGTTATTGTGCTTAAGAGAAGCGCTATGGCAGAGGTAGTGCTTAACAATCTCTATAAGCATACGCAGATGCAGACGACCTTCGGCATTATCATGCTTGCGCTGGTCGGCGGCCAGCCGCGCGTGCTCGGCCTTAAGCCCCTGCTGAACCATTTTCTGCAGCACCGGCGCGATGTGATCATGAGAAGGACCAGGTTTGAACTCAGAAAGGCCCAGGAGCGCGCACATATTCTGGAAGGTCTAAAGATAGCCCTTGATCATCTCGATCAGATCATTGCGCTTATCAGGGCTTCCAGGAATCCGGAAGAGGCAAAAAACGGTCTGATCTCAGGGTATCAACTCTCAGAGCTGCAGGCCCAGGCAATCCTTGACATGAAACTGCAGAGGCTTACCGGTCTTGAACGCGACAAGATCGTACAGGAGTACAAGGAGATACTAAAGGAGATAGGGAGGCTCAAGGCAATACTCGAAAGCGACAGGCTGGTGTCAAAGATCATCAGGGAAGAGATTCTCGAAATAAAAGAGAAGTATGCTGATGAGAGAAGAACCGAGATAACCGAGGATACGGGCGAGATATCCATAGAGGATCTCATCTCTGAAGAGGAGATGGTCATTACGCTCTCCCATGCCGGATACATAAAGCGGAATCCTTTGAGCGCATACCGGAGCCAGAGGCGCGGAGGCACAGGCGGCGGAGCTATGGAGACCAAGGAAGAGGATTTTGTGGAGCAGCTCTTTATCGGCTCGACCCATGACTATATGCTCTTCTTCACGAACTATGGGAGACTGTACTGGCTCAAGACCTATCAGTTGCCGGAGGCAGGCAGGTCGGCAAAAGGCAAGGCCTTGATTAATCTTCTTCAGCTTTCAGAGGGAGAGCGGGTTACAACCGCACTGCCTGTGCGTGACTTTAAAGACGGCTACCTTGTGATGTTTACCAAGAACGGGACGGTCAAGAAGACGGTGCTTACTGCATACAGCAATCCAAGGAGCAGGGGGATTATCGCGATTACACTTGACAAGGGCGATGAACTGATTGACGTCAGACAGACCAGCGGAAACAATGATCTTATAATCGGCACACGCAACGGCCTGTCCATTAAATTCAACGAAGAAGACGTCAGAGAGACGGGACGCACGGCAAGGGGCGTGCGCGGAATTCGACTGATGAAGGGAGATGAGGTTGTTGCGGCAGAGGTTGCGGAAGAAAAGGCCTCTATTCTTACTGTTGCGGAAAACGGTTTTGGAAAGAGGACCAGGATAGAGGACTATCCTCTTCAGGCGCGGGGAGGAAAGGGGGTCATATCTATCAAGCTGACCGAAAAAGGGGGCAAGGTGGTCGGCCTGCTTCAGGTGCGGGATGAAGATGAGGTTGTGATGATCACCGGCGCCGGCAAGCTCATCAGAACCACTGCGGAGAATATTTCGATTCATGGCAGGAATACCCAGGGCGTTACGCTTATGAAGACTGCGGATGAAAAGATATCGAGCATAGCAAAGGTTGCTGAGAAGGTCTGATAGTTACTGTAATACCTTCAATTACAGAAAAGAGTTCCCTCATTTGTATTATTTGATTTTATGGAGAATAATGGCTGAAATTATCAGCATTACGCAGGAAATGGAGCTTTTGCTGCGCGGCGAAAAGGAGATAGAGGCTGGTGAGGGCTTTGAGCTTAATGCAGTGATTGCGGATGCCGATGCTCTGCTAAAAGGGACACAGCGGAGATAATAAAGCTGAAATCAGGGGAAAGCATGTCTGATATCAATTTGGTGCCGATGGAGAGCAGGTCATTTGAATACCTCAAGAAGATAAACGAAAATGGCGCTGAATATTGGAGCGCAAGAGATGTTCCTGACTACCACCTCTCTCGTTTTGCTTGTTATCTCAATCGTAGCAATACTTGTAATGTACGCACTGAAATTTTTATATGAGCGCGCGGGTAACTTAGAATTGTTGACTCATGAGAATTACCGATAATGAAAAGAGTAAGGGAAAGCGGTTTCAGATCCCCCCGCCTTTGGCACCCCCCTTAATAAGGGGGGTAAGGGGGGATTTTATAAGCCTGGGCTGATCACTAACATGGCATCATTGCCGTATAATCCCCAACTCGTGGATCGCGCAAAAGCACTCCGCAAAGACATGACGCCTGCGGAAAAGAAGATCTGGTATGAGGTTCTGTCCAGAAAGCGCTTTGAGGGTCTGCGGTGGTTGAGGCAAAGGCCGATTGATAACTTTATTGTGGATTTCTACTGTGCTGAGTTAAAACTTGTTGTTGAAATTGACGGCGAAAGTCACACAGAGCAGGTGGAATATGATGCTGACCGAACGACAATTCTTGAGAGTTACGGGCTCACGGTTGTGCGCTTTACAAATGGCGATGTGTTGAATAATATTCATGGCGTCTACGAGCAGTTGCATAACGTAGCAGATAAGATAAAGAAGATGTTTGTCAAAAACAATTGACATGAAACTCACTAATCTCACTGACAACGAAAAACGTGAAATTCTGAAGCTGATAGAGGCGGATAAGCCGCAGAAAGACACTTGTCTGAAGAATGAATAGTAAACCCGCTGATGTTCTGTTAAGAGAGGGCCTTAAAAGCCTCGCTATTGCCTTCACCGAAGATCAGATAACCCAATTTCTCGTTTATCTCGCCGAACTCAAGAAATGGAACCGCGCCTACAGCCTCACCGCCCTCAAGACAGACCCTGACATTGTCATAAAGCATTTCCTTGATTCGCTCCTTTTTCTGAAGGTTCTGCCTCCCCGCATCAAAAGCATTGCAGACATTGGAAGCGGCGCCGGCTTCCCAGGGATTCCGCTTAAGATCATGATGCCTGATCTCGACGTTGCACTTGTAGAGCCGGTGCAGAAGAAGGCCCTGTTTCTTGAGCATATGCAGCGGCAACTGAAGATGCCGGGGTTGTATGTAAGGAACTGCAGAATAGAAGATATGGATGATCTTCTGGTTGATGCTGTTGTGACCAGGGCGCTCTTCAGTTTGGGTGAATTCATAGTCAAGGCCGACAGGATACTGAAGGAGACAGGGGTACTGCTGCTGAGCAAAGGACCGAAGCTGAAGGATGAACTGAGGGGGCTTGAAGCGTATGCAATCATACCGGAGGATTTTGTGCTGCCCTTTGACAATAGCATCAGGCATCTTGTTGTTATTCATAAACATGCTGCGAAATGAGAGCGGTCAATGAGCAGGAATTATATTATAATAGGGCACGATGAGAATAACGCCTATAGATATTGAGACAAGGCGCTTTACGATGAAATTCAGGGGATTTCATCCTGAGGAGGTGGCAAGTTTCCTCGAGCAGATCAGGGAAGAGCTTGAAGATCTGCTGAGGGAGAATGCAGCGCTCAAGGAAGCAATCTATAAGGCGGATAATGAGATAAAAAGGTTTTGGGAAACGCAGGATCTGCTGAGCGTCACGCTTCAGGAAGCGCATCAGAAGGCAGAGGATTACAAGATACATGCCAGAAAAGAGGCTGACAGCCTGCTCGAAAAGTCAGAGGAAAAGGTTCTGGACATGATAGGCGAGGCTCGTGACAGGGCGCTTCAGATCAGCGAGGAGATCGAGGAGATCAAAATGCGCCGGAAGGAGTTTGATAGGGGAATAAGAGATGTTCTCTGCCGTTTTGAAGCTGCCATGGCAGAAGGAGCGGCTTTTCAGGAGGAGTCATTGCATGCTGAGCCTGTCGCTGCTGAAGATGTCTGCGATGAGACGAAAGACTCAGAGACAGAAGATCCCTTATTGGCGGAAGATCAGATAAGCGTAATAGAAGGCCATAAGGGAGAAGAATCCGGCGGCCAGGCCAAGGAGTATTGATACGATTCCCTTTCCCTGTCTGCCGGCCCTGAATTCGAAGTAAGCCTTGGGGAAAAGGGTAAGCACACCAAACAGCAGCATCAGGCCTACCAGTATCTGGGTTATTCCTCTGACCATAATTTATATCCTTTCGAGCGGACATCCTGAACAACGCGGTTCAGGTCTGCAGAACTCTTTGGCGAGCCTGACCAGAAGTGCATGATATTCATTAAACAGATACGCATCCGGTCTCAGCTTCTCATGGAACAGACTCTGATATATGTCGTAGGATGCTTCATAAGCGACAATAGTATGCCTTGACAGTATCCTCTTTGTATAGGCATCAATCACAAATACAGGCTGATCAAGGGCATACAGGATAATGGAATCAGCTGTTTCAGGGCCGATACCGTTTACGGCGAGGAGCTTTTTCCTGATTACGGCAAGGTCTTCTTTTGCCATTCTCTGCATACTTCCCTGATATTCCTTCACAAGGAAATCAACAAGGTTTTTTAAGCGTTTTGCCTTTATATTGTAATATCCTGCAGGTCTGATCAGGCCCGACAGTTCAGCCTCTGGCATGTCGGCAAGGGATTTTGCTGACAGTGCGCGCGCCTGTTTAAGGTTATTGATCGCCTTTTCGACATTCAGCCAGTTGGTATTCTGCGTCAGGACTGCGCCGACTGCCACCTCAAACGGAGTATCCCCAGGCCACCATCGCTGAGGGCCGAATGCTCGAAAGAGCCGGAGGTATATCGCTTCGAGGAGATTATGCTTCATCAGTTTTAATGCGGCTGCGAAGCACCTTTTTCTTTGAGACGATCTTCTTGTCGGCCAGCATCTTCTCTTTGGCCCGCCTTGAGCGTTTTCTCTTCTGTCTCCTGATCTTTTCGATTTGCTGCTGAATGGCGCTTTCCCTGCCTCGTATCAGCTCATCAATCTTCCTGACGAGCAGGAGACGTCCACGATAGCGATTCAATGCCTGTGAGCGGCCCTCCTGGCATTTGATCTCTATGCCTGTCGGCAGATGCTTGAGGTACACGCAGGTTGAGGTCTTATTGAGATGCTGGCCGCCTTTTCCGCCTGAACGGATGAAGGACTCCTCAATATCCTCTTCGCGGATATCAAGGGCATCCATACGCTGTCTGAGGGCTTCTTCCTTTGCCATGGTGACAGAAAATATGCTCATAGACAATACTATACCATCTTTATCCGGCAATGCCGGACAGCTTGCCATGTGGCAGGTGAGCCCAACAGCCTGCCTTGTCTGTGCTATACTATTTCATCATGTCAGGAAGGGCGCCCTTGACAGAAAAACTCAGGCCTGTGCGGGTCAGTATCTGCAGAACTCCCTTCAGTTTGTATACATGAGAAGGAGTAGTCATGAAAAAGATAGTAAGCACAGTAAGTGTCGTATGTTGTTTGTTTGCCGTGGCAAGCGCCTCAGAAGCCTTTGATCCCAAGGCCGCAGGAAAGAAGACAGAGACTCAGAAGACATCGCAGGATGCGGCAGCAGGCATCTCAGGCAAGGTTGTTCAAACTATGGACAGCGCAGGATACACCTATGTTCAGCTCGAAAAGGCAGGAAAGAAGACCTGGGTGGCTGTTCCCCAGATGAAAATTACCAAAGGCAAGACCATGACTTTTAGACCAGGCATGGAGATGCAGAATTTTGAGAGCAAGACATTGAAAAAGAAATTTGATACTATTGTATTTTCCGACGGTGTTGTTCAGTAGACTGCAGGAAATAGTTTCTTATGCTTGATGCGCGGTTTGTGAGGGAGAATGTCGCTGCAGTATCCAATGGCCTGGAAAAAAGAGGCTATGACTTTCCGCTCCCTGCCTTTCTTGCACTGGAAGCAAAGAGGATGGCGCTCCTCAGGGAGACTGAGGATCTCAGGAACAGGAGAAATGTTGTTTCTGAGGAGATAGGAAGGCTGAAGCGCCAGAAGTCGGATGCGACAGTCCAGCTTCAGGAGATGAAGGGCGTTTCAGACCGGTTGAAGGACCTCGATGAGAGGCTCAAAGACCTTGAAGAAGAGACAGAGGCGCTGCTTCTGACCTTGCCGAATATCCCTGATGAGTCAGTTCCTCGGGGCAGGGATGAGAACGACAATGCAGAAATACGGAAATGGGGAATCCTGCCGGAGTTTGATTTCGAGCCGCTGAACCACTGGGATATTGCTGAGCCTCTTGACATCATTGACTTTGAAAGAGGAGCCAGGATAGCAGGGGCACGTTTTTCTGTCATGAAAGGCGCCGGCGCCAGGCTTGAGCGTGCCCTTATGAATTTCATGCTCGATACCCATACAGGCAAGGGATATAAGGAGATATTGCCTCCAATTCTTGTCAACAGGGACAGCATGACCGGCACAGGGCAGCTCCCCAAGTTCGAGGCGGAGCTTTTCAGAATTAATGATCCTGAATATTACCTCATTCCGACTGCAGAGGTGCCGGTTACCAATATCCACCGCGATGAGATCCTTCAGGAAGCTGACCTGCCCATATACTACACTGCATACACGCCCTGCTTCAGGCGAGAGGCCGGCTCTCACGGCAAGGATACAAGAGGACTTATCAGGCAGCATCAGTTCAACAAGGTTGAGCTGGTCAAGTTCGTAAAACCGGAGGATTCGGCTGTCGAACTCGAAAAGCTTACGAACAGTGCGGAGGAGATACTGCAGGCTCTGGGGCTTCCTTACCGGGTCGTAGAACTCTGTTCAGGTGATCTCGGCTTTTCTGCTGCAAAGACATATGATATTGAAGTCTGGCTTCCTGGCCAGAACAGGTACCGGGAGATATCTTCCTGTTCAAACTTTCTTGACTTTCAGGCGCGCAGGGCAGGTATCCGTTTCAAACGAGAGGGAAAGAAGGGCACAGAGTTTCTGCATACTCTCAACGGCTCTGGGCTTGCCATAGGAAGGACGGTTGTTGCGATACTCGAAAATTATCAGCAGAAGGACGGATCTGTGATTATCCCTGAGGCGTTGCGCCCATATATGGGCATGGTCAGAATCGCATAATGTTTCAGGGTTGTGAGGGTGAAGCTTATGCCTTTGACCGATGCTCTTGATTTTGCGGCATGCGCGGCTATAAGGAACCGGGATAACTTACAGAGCCCTCTTACCAGGCGAGCGAGAGCAGGCACTGAATATCTGACTGGAGAACATTGAACTTGCAGTTGATCACCATACACTGTTTTGAGCGGTAGCAGTGGCCTTCCCTGATAACTACATGCACGGCAATGCCGGTCTTGCCCCGATGCGGACAGAGGATATGGAGCTTGCCGGTTGCCTCTGAATAGCGGCTGTCTTTGAGAACGTACCTCATAATCTTGTTGAACGCTACGAAGCAGATGGAGGCGTGAAAGCCCCGGTCGAAAAAATCATCCGGGGCTTTCTGTTAAACCATGAATTCTACTACTTGTTCACTGCGTCCTTGAATGCCTTTCCTGCGCTGAACTTGGGGAGCTTCTTCGCTGCAATCTTGATTGCCTTGCCTGTCTGAGGATTTCTTCCGGTCCTTGCCTTTCTCTTTGACTGTGAGAATGTGCCGAATCCTACAAGGGAAACCTTGTCGCCTTTCTTGACTGACTTGATGATAGCCTCAATAGCTCCGTCAAGCGCCTTGCCTGCACAGGCCTTAGTGCAGTCTGATGCAGCTGCCATTTTTTCGATTAGTTCTGCCTTTGTCATGCCTTAATCCTCCTGTAATAATAATGAATCTCTGCTGTTAATCATATTTAAACAGGGTTAACCCTGTCAATGGAAAACGAGTAAACGGATAAATGTATGAAAGAAGCAGTTTGTGATTACGTCTATGCATTCAGGATATATATTCTATTGAGCTGCTTAACGCAGCAGGACGCCGGGGGGCATCGCAGAATCGCTGAAAATGGAAAGCCCCTTTTTTGTTGTATTATTCTTTGCAGGTCTGCTATGCTTTCAAAAAATCCATAGGGGGCTGGGATATGGATATAGCTGACAGGTATTATGAGATTTTGGGGGTTAAGCCAGGGGTTTCACCGGAAATTGTCAGGCGGGCTTATCAGGAACTGCTTTTCCAGTTGGATCCGTCGAGTTATGCAGGGGATTCCTCTCTGAAAGGAGATGCGGCCAAGAGGAGAGAGGAAATAGAAGATGCCTACAAAAAGATAATTCAATCCTTTGCCGATGCAGAAGCAGCTGCAAACAAAGAAGAGATCCTGCCACAGGGGCAGCATGCTTCTGATTTGCGAGCGACCAGTTCAGCTGATCAGACCCAGACAGATCGGAGTTGGGATACCGATACAAGGAATCTTTCAACCCTGTTATTGCTATTTGGCATCCCGGTTGTGTTTGCGGCGATAATATTTCTTGTGGCAGCGCATGCCAGGGGGAAGACGTCGGATAATTATTTCGAGGCGGTTCGCAGCGCGGTGAGCGCCTATGAGATAGGTCGCAGCATGGATCTGTCGAGCGAGCCGATAGGGAAATTGGGACATCGCTTCCTGCATGCGTATTTTGACTGCAGGCATAACTCTGTCTGCGTCACATTGAAAAATGATAAGTACACTATAAGGAAATTAAGCGGTCCTGATGAAAATGGGACCGAAAATATCAGGAGTCTTTTTTGTCCTGATAAGGTGCTGATCGGATTAATGCGGAAATATAATATTTTGTTTGATGTTGGCGTGTTGGATGCTGACTATAACAGAGTCAAATCTACTATGGGAGTTGAGGTCTGTAATTAGTCGGTATGGCATAACCATCTTGACTGATGAGTCTGGGAAGGTGGTGCCCCCTGCATGATTCGAACATGCGGCCCCAGGTTTAGGAAGTCAAAAACAACAATTTTAGCGGATGGGTCTCCAGCTTGGATTTAGGCCTAACTTGTTGCTGTGCAAAGACATTTTGAGCATCTATATTTTCTGACCATTGCTGTAATTTCTGTCCATTAAGATAATTTCTGGCACGAATCGGTCACTTTTTTTGGGGGTTCAAGATGAAAACTGAGATCGGGCTCGTTTTACCTTTCCGCAAATCTTACAGACTTCATGCTTTTCTTTCGTCATCTTATACCCGTCCCAGTGCTTGCACTGTCGTCCGAGATATTCCCAGGCAAGGCCAAGCTGCTGATAGATGTTGAAATAGACCTGGAAATTCTTTCCGGCAGCCTTTTCGTTCACAAGAAAGTTGTCGCTGACAAAATCCATGCTTTTGAAGAGTCTTCTCAGTTCTTTTTTGATATGCTCTTTTTTTGTCTCAGGTTTGAGGCTCATGCAGAACTCACAATTTTCAAATCACTGAAATTGCTCTTATATATGCCAAGGTCTCTTGACAGCAGGCAATCCGCTTGCGTAAGTGCGTGCGCGCCTATCAGAAAATCGCTCAGGACAATCTGCCGCTTTGTAACCTTTGCTTTGCAATACGGACAGGTAACAGCGAAATTCTTACCGCACCCGGAACAGGTAAAGTTGTCCCGCTTACTCCGCTTTGCATATTCAGACCACCGGGCTCCTGCCAAATGCAGAGACTTCTCGTTTGAGGGAACAAGTCTCATGCCAGTTTCGGCAAGAAACAGCTTAAGCTCCTGCTCAGAGGGAAAGCGGGAAGCCAGTTCTGCAAAAACAACCTCAGATAAAATCAGCTTGCCGGCTGCAAGATGCTTGTCCAGAAGACTCTTTGAGGATTCGCTATGGATCTCATCCGGGATCAGGATGTCAAAAAGTATGTTGGTGTCAACCGCGGTTATCAATGGCCTCGCAGCTCCTTTACAAGGTCATCACTCTGCTGTCCGCTCAGCTTCTTGAGCTTGCCGACCCATTTGTCGAAGGGGGATATTGTTACGGCTTTTGTTATTACGACAACGCCTTCTTTTTCTTCAAACCCCACATCTTCACCCGGATGAACTCCCAGCCTGTCCCTGACCTTCTTGGGGATGGTCACCTGTCCCTTGGATGTTACCTTTGCAACTATCATGTCTCACCTCTCAGTAAGGAAGTTAGTTCCTTACTTTTATTGTAAGGAGAAGGCACGGTCTTGTCAACGAATCAGTCATATTTTTTTTGGGGTCCTTTTTGCCCAGCCATTCACGCAGTCAAATACAGGTCCTGCTTAGGGAGCTTGTGAAGGAGAATAAGATACATAGTCATGGGGTGACACAGGCAGCCCGCTGGTATTCCGGGCCTAAGGAGCCTCATTGCAATCATAAGCAATCAGATAAATATAAGGGGGAAGACAGCGTCCTAACCTTCTGATATTACGGTAATTATTAATGCTCAGATTGCAACTGATTGAATGCTTTGGTTGCAATCTGGTTGCAATCGGATCGGGCAATAGAACGACATTATGACCATGACGAAAAAAGTCATTGTTGCCGATTTATCGCTCCTTGTCTTGAGGCAAGCACATGCCTTCCCGCCACGGCTGACGCAGAAGAGAGCTCGCCATTGATGCTTTCAACATGCCTGATCAAAGTCTCTTTACTAATTGAATACGAAATTATTTTCTGAAATATAGAAGTTTTCTGATATCATTAATCCAAGGGTAATGTCAATCACGGCTTGTGAGGGAGATAGACACTGAATATGAATGCAGAAGGTCCAGTCTTAATATCTTGGGTTGCGTATAATAATGACCCCTTTGAGAGAAAACGAGACAGGACATATGAACTCATAGACGGCAGCAGGATTCCCGGGCCCACGCTTACTCTCCTCTTCGATCCTGAATCGAGGTATTGTCAAAAAATCAAGCATGCAGTTCTGCTCTTCAACAAGAACGATAAAGATAAACAAAACGGCTCGCATGTATTTCAAGAAACTAAAGAAGAAATTCAAAAAATCGATAGCCAGCTTACAGTAGAATACGTGCAATGGAGCACAGATGACCCTACCGATTATAAAGCCATATATGATTTTTTGAGCAAAACCCTCCCGCGGCTTCGAAATAGATTCAAAGGGCGAGAATTTATTATTCATATCAGTCCCGGCACACCAGCTATGCAAACGATTTGGGTTCTTATGGCTGAAACCGGTCTGATAGAACCTCCATATAGCCTTGTAAAATCTGCAAAAAGGAAAGATAGAAAGTCAAAAAATGCAGTGTCTGATGTCAAGGTGGGGATTGAAACATTCTATAAATTATTTAAGGGCTCCTTACCTAAATACACCTCTTCGGATGATCAGGCCATACCAGTTGATCCATCAAAATTTCAGTCTGCTCGCATGCAAACCGTCTTTCATGAAGCCCGAAGATTCGCTCAGCTTAAAGCCCCAATACTAATCTTAGGCCCTCGCGGCACTGGGAAAACAACGCTTGCCAGTTGGATACGAGCGTGTAGCCCCTTCAGAAAGCCGGCACTTGACAAAGAATGGTTGGCAGTCCCTTGTGGACAATATACTGCAGGCACTATGCGGGCTGAGCTCTTTGGATACCGTAAGGGTGCTTTTACCGACGCCAAGGAAGACAAAGAGGGAGTCATTGCTCAAGCTGATGGAGACACCTTGTTTCTGGACGAGATAGGGGACATGTCCCGTGATCTGCAGCGCCTGCTGATAAAAGCCCTGGAAGAGAAAAGGTTCTATAGGCTTGGAGATACTAAGGCTCTGAAAAGTGATTTCAGGCTTATATCAGCGACTAATATTCCCCTGAGTATGCTACGAGAAAAATTGGATCCAGATTTCTTCGATAGAATATGCACTTTTCAGATTGAATTACCTCCCCTGAGGAATATTCCTGAAGATATTCCCATGCTTTGGGAAAGTGTTTTCGAAGAGGCAGCAAAAAGAGCTGGGGTTCAAGCTCCGGAACTCAACGTCGAAATTAGTAAGGCCCTAACTAAGGCTCTTCGCAGCATTAACCTGAGCGGAAATATTAGAGATTTATTCCGAATTGCTTATCACTTACTCGCAGGGATTAATGATCCTGAATTTCATAAATCACCTTTAGACATTGTTGAGTATGCCGTTGGTTGCATTGAATATGAACCTGAAACCCCCGGTAGTGATATCGTAACTGCAAAAAGAATTGCCAAGGCATTCACTGAAAATCAAAACCTTTTTTATAGCGCCGGCATTGACAGATTAAATACTAAATCATTCGAAAAATTGATAAAAAATTTTATGGCAAGGGAACTTTTTCATGAGGCGAGAAAAAGAAAGATTCCAGTGGGGGATCTGTGCGATGTCACAGAGAGAGCTCTGTTAAATTGGCGCAATAATCCTAAAGAGAAATATTTTTCGTAATATAAGAAATTAATTTCATTAATTATGGCTGACTTAGCCTGATAGAAGAATTTCCATAGAAAATATCACTTGTATTTCAATGAGTTATATTGCTATATAAATATTACGCAGTTGGCATGCTCTTCGCTATTAAGAAGGCAAGGTCCTTCGGACCACAACTTCTTAAAGGAGGTGCCAAATGGCATCAAGAGCTGACAAAGGAGATCAGAGGAAATTCAAGGTCACTTATCACGCACTAACTAGGATGCACGGGAGAAGGATTAATATGGATGCAGTAAAAGATGTTATGCAGTTTGGCCGGCATGCATATGTCAGAGGCGCACTAATATACGCCATAGGGAAAAAAGAGGTTGACCTTTACAAGGCAAAAGGAGTAAAGCTTGACTCATACGAGGGGATTCAGGTGGTTTGTTCTCCCGATGGCTCAATCCTCACTGTATATCGCAACAGAGACTTTAAAGGGCTTAGAGTATGAATCATATGGAGCTGATGATAATGACGACCTACATAACCAAAGCTAACGGAACAACACTAATATGCACTGCCACAACAAACAGACAGGGGGAATTTTATGTCTAAACTAAGAGAATTTACCGCAAGTTCGCCTCGACCTCTTCCGGTAATAATTCTGGCTGACGTAAGCGGAAGCATGAGCACGGACGGGAAAATTGATGTTCTAAACACTTCGGTAAGGGAAATGATTAATTCTTTTTCCACCGAAGAGGAAGATCGGGCACTAATCTGCTTGGCGGTTATTACTTTTGGCAAAGAGGGCGCACAAATATATCAAGATTTAAAACCGGCGGCTGAGCTGAGCTGGCCTGACATGTCAGCAGATGGAAAGACGCCTTTGGGGGCAGCGTTAGACTTGGCTGTCTCAATGATTGAGGACCGTGACATAATACCAAGCCGTTCGTATACTCCTACAATTGTTTTGGTTTCAGATGGAAAACCAACTGATGATTGGGAGCCACCCTTAGAAAGATTGCTAACGTCTGAAAGGGCCTCTAAGGCGCAAAGGTTTGCGCTTGGAATAGGAGATGATGCCGATTTCGTCGTTTTGTCAAAATTCTTAGCAAGGCCGAATGTTAAAGTCTTTGAAGCCCAGGATGCTCGCAATATAAAACGCTTCTTTAGATGGGTGACGGATGAAACTATTCTTCTTGAATCAGGAAGTAACCGATTGAGGATAGTACCATTAGTATCCGCAATAGCTGCATCAAAGGAAAGTTATATAGACTCGTTTTTGTCACAACTTAACGCTGCTAGATCAGAAATTGCAGACACGCTGATTCTCTATCCAGCCCCTTTTTATGTTGTTGCAAGCAAAAACATAATTTCGCCGGTGATTCAGCAACTGATTTCCCTGCGACATGATTTACCCCTTGACCCAATGGGGCCGTCGGGTATTCTGCCGGTATCCCCTTGGGACTTAGGAAGCGTGGAACGAGTTGCAAGAGCGATAAGATGGACGTTCTTGGGACATAACTATACTTCATTCCCTCCGGTCTATGCGGACAGTGAATCATTGAAATTGATAGACCTAGACGCTGGCGACTGGCTCACCTATCGAAAAGACGGTGGGCTTGCAATGGTTTCCGCTCCAAATTCAAAGGATCTCCAAGAGCTCGGACTAGATAATTTCATAACCAAGATGGAATCGGAGATAAAGGATCTTGAAGAGAGACATGATAAGGTATCGAGAGAATTAAAAAGTGCTGTTAAGGATCACGTTCGCACAAGCGAATTAAATAGCAAAAAACACGCTTTTAAAACAGACCTGACTAACCTTAAAGCTAAGCTTGATAAAGCCAAGGAAGTTGCTAAATGGATAGCTGACTATTCAGGTGAAATCCGGAGACTGCTTCGATGCCCGGTATGCAGAAAAGAGGCCCCAGCACATAGAGATTTCTTAGGCAATGATGATGGTTATTTTGAATGCAATTGCGAAGGCTGCGGTGCTAGTTGGGGTACAAGAAAATGCGGCAATTGCAAAAACTATTATCCGATTATAATTCCAAACAATATCCCTGAGTTAAGTTCAACTGCGTCGGTTGGCTGGCTAGATAGGGTTTTTGGGAGAGATGTCCTGTCAGCGCCATGTCAAAGCAGTGCAGATTCAGTTCTATCTTTCATGTGCCCGGTATGCCATAAATGCAGTTAGATCATGAATGCGTTGCCCTCCTGGAGGCCTTCTGTTCAATTTGGCAAATTCAGATTTCCACAATTCTAACATCAATCTCCTTAGTCTTCCCATGAAGAAATATGCAGCTTATCGGTTTAATCATTCTCGCCCGGTAAGCCTATCTTCCGCCACCCTCTGCTCTTCCTTCGTTGTCAGAAGCGCTTTGGAAAAAGCCCCTTCATCCCATCGGCTACTGCTTCGAGAGGGACAGCGCCGACTCTTTCATCCACTGTATATCTCTTTACCCCGGGATATACGACTGCAATCTGTTCGAGCTTCAGCTCAGCCAGCGCTGTCCGCATCGAAGGTGTCATGCGCGGAGCATCAGCTCGCTTATACTCCACACCCAGCATCCGCCCCTGCTTAAGCAAAATCAGGTCGATTTCAGCCCCGCCATGAGTGGCCCAGAAATATACCTCATCCGGAGCAACCGCCTTGATCGTCTCTTCAATCGCATATCCCTCCCAGGATGCTCCGCTTTTCGGATGCGACAGCAGGTCTCTTTCCGAATGTATTCCCAATAAACAATGCAGCAAGCCGGTATCCCGGAAATAGATCTTTGGGGCCTTGACCTGCCTCTTCTTCAGGTTGGCATGCCATGGCAGCAGCTGTCGCATCATAAACACTCCTGTGAGAATATCGAGATACCGCCTCACCGTGGGCTCGCTCACACCGAGAGAGCGAGCAGGTTCAGCAGCGTTCCATATCTGGCCATGATAGTGTGCAAGCATTGTCCAGAACCGCAGCAGTGCAGAAGAGGGTACGCCGATGCCCCACTGCGCCAGGTCCCGCTCAAGAAAAGTCTGAATAAAATTCTTTCTCCACAGGAAACTGTCATTCAGTGTCCTGGCGAGACAAGATGGCGGGAATCCACCCCGCAGCCAATGTCGCGAGTGGGCAGATGTGCCGACTTCTGACATGCTAAAGCCGCTCATGGCAATTGTTTCGACACGTCCTGCCAACGATTCGGACGACTGACGCAGAAGATCGGAAGAAGCGCTGCCGAGTACAAGAAACCTGGCCGGCAGGGGCTTCCTGTCTGTCAGCACGCGAAGGACCGGAAACAGATCCGGTCTCCTTTGTATTTCGTCAATGACCACGAGTCCTTTCAGGCTGCTTAAGGCGACCATCGGCGCATCCAGCCTGGCAAGACTTGAGGGGTCTTCAAGGTCAAAATAATTTGGTGAGTCTGCAGGCACAAATTGCCGGGCCACCGTGGTCTTGCCGCACTGCCTTGGCCCTATGAGCGCCACAGTCCGGCTCCGCCTTACGGCAGACCGAACTTCCGCAATTAGATCAGTTCGCTTGATCATCGAACATTATTATACCACGAAAAACGAATAAGTAAATTTCTATTTTCGAGGTCGTTATTTGAGGTTGCAAGGGGAAAAGCAGCAGCCTTCTGAATATTTTACTGAAACATGAAATCCAAGGGGAAGGACTAATGTTTCTTTGTGTCTCTCATAAATATATTCCAAAATATATCCGTAAAGATGATGTCTTACGGACATACCTGACAGCATCTCAATACATCTTCCCTGGATATCCCAGGGAGGGGTAAAGTTTTGGCCACGTGGCCATTTCTTTACCCCCTGTGCCAGGGCAAGACCGACATACAGGGGGTGAAAAAACCGACAGATGTCGTATTTTTCACCCCCATCCAAAATGGCAGAAGTAAACAAGGGGGGTGCAATTTTGGACAAATGGCCATTTTTTCACCCCCTCGGCTCCGCGTCTCTGGCCTATAAGATGCTGTGACAGATCTCACAAAGGAGGGTATAATTTCCGCCACTTGGCGGTTTCTTTACCCCTCCTATCAGAATAAGACGACATACGGGGGGTGAAATTCCCGCCATGTGGCGGGTTTTGCACCCTCATCCGGAAAACGAGAAGCAAGCAGGGGGGGTCAATTTTGGCCATATGGCCGAAACTGCCCCCCCCTGTCCTTCGGGAACACGTGCTACTTTTGATGGAATACATTGATATCGTAGTCCTTATAAACAGGGTTGACCACAATATCCGAAGAATAGCTGTCATGTCTCGTTCCCTTTGTTGTTGCAGAATATAGAACAACAATCGCTATCAACAGACTGATGCCGATATATCCCAGATCTCGCTTATCCTCCAGAGAGGTCCCCTGAATCCGGCTAAAGACCCATAGATGCCGATTATGGCTGCAAGAAGAAAGACCATTATGAATGCAACCTTACTGTAGTATATGACTCCTGACCGCCATCTCTTCATATATGGTTAATGGATTTAACCGCCAGATTGTCAAGGGGCCAGCCTCAAGAAAATTGGAATAATCGGGGAATTGCCCTTGAACCTCACTGTTGAGGGAGGGGGGGTGACATTTTGGCCACGTGGTCAAAATGTCACCCCCTTAATAAGCTTCAAATCCCTGCATCTCCTCTGGGAACATAATCCGGTTTACAGGCTAAACTTACCCCTGAGACTCTTGGGTAGCCTCTTGCACCTCATCGGATACCGATATTTTGAAGTGTATCGCCTCAACAAGACTTTTAGCGGTCCAGTACAGGGCTCGCCAAGAGCTTTGCTCATTCCTGTTACGTTTCTTTCTGCTTCGGAGACTTACATCTGTCGGGACCCAGAAGGAGAGCAGATGCTGTTCGTCCCTGATCTTCAGACTGAACCTGAGTGACAGGGTCTTCTTCTCCCCGGCAAGCTGGATATTCGCTGCATTATACTTCTGAAGCAGTTTTCGTATATCAGTTTTCGATTTCTCGACAGCCACCAGTGTGTCGCAGTAAGGCTTTCTCATCTTGATCCTCCTTATTTTCCATTGTTTACCTAATATTACGGAACCGACCTCCGGAAAAAACTGCATATGACTTCTTAGAGAGGGGGGTGACATTTTTGCCAAGTGGCGGAAATGTCACCCCCCCCTGAGTCGGATTGCGACACGGTGTCGCAGTCAGTCATCTTTAACCCTCAGTCTGGCATTTTCTCCTGAAATCATGATAAATTGCGTCTGCAGGCCATGCCTGTAGAAAGCATCCAGCAGGCCGAAGACAACATTGCCCTGCCCCGGGAAGCTGGTTCGTGAACAGGCTTTCCGGAGGTTTTCAATCCGAGTTTCGTTATTGCACATTATCAAAAGCAGCCTCTTTGGGGCTTGCTCTGCAATTCTGCGGACCATTTTAGAGATCAGGACTGTGCCAAGGTCAACCTCGATGTTCATATCGAAGCTTTCCTGTCCTGTCTGAAGATTTATGAGGAGATCAGGGACAGGGGTTCTGTCGCCTTTTTTGCGAAACTGTTTAAGTACGCCTGAATCCGTAAAGTTGTATATGCCATGGGCAGCGGAAATATCTTTATGGATTGTCTGAAGTACAGCCGTGACGTGCAGCTCATGCCGGACAAAAAAGGTTGTTGGCAGCCCGATACGCATACTCTCACCCTGACAGCCTGTTTCTGCCAGTGCATCGGCGCTCAACCGGGTCAGGGCATAAATCGTGAAGCTGCCG
>CAYUNK010000018.1:0-39445 GCA_964446125.1 uncultured Nitrospiraceae bacterium
AGAATACGCCAAAACAGGTTATATTGTCAAGGATGTAGACCTGACCCTAATGGCTCTTGGTTTTTTCAGATTATCAAGTTCACTATGCATAGGCCATTCTGCAAATGCCAAGTAGTATTCGAGAAAGATATTGATTATGGGCACTGCCATGAGCAAGCTCCACCAGCCTGAAAAACCGGCTTTTGTAAAAATCTTCCAATTCGGCAAAACTATGACAACGCCGATAATCGCCATAATGATGAACTCTGGCACCCCTAAGCCAAACATAAATGCCTCCTCTTTTTAATACCCTTTCGGAATAATTGATCCGCCTATTTTCCAATCAAAAATAGCTGTCAAAATCGCAACTATCCCGCCGAAAACAAACAGTACAGCGTATAAAATACGTGTTCGCTTTACACTCTTTTCACTTCGTTCCTTATTTGCATATGCAGAATCTATGCTTTTCCAAAAAAATAAAAAAAGGCCCACCACAAGAGACAGAATACCAGCAATAATAAATTGCAATTTGAATGCAGTCATATTTTACCGATTACAACAAGTTGTTTTTCCAGAACCGGTTGTAAAACCAATCAGCGAATCCAAGCCGATATCTATGCCTGCCTCTATTGTAGTACCTGTTGCAACTAAACTTCCGGTTCTTAATCTGCCATAGCTGATACCGCCACCAGGAGAAAGTGCCCCAGCAAGGTAAGAAAACCAGCCTTTAGGATCAGAATCCGAAGGAGTCGCTGGCCCCTCAAATTCATATATCGCAGTAGAGACTTGGATAGGAACATTGATTTTTGGGGATACCGACACACCTCCACAGAAAGCTGTGTATACCCCTTCAGCTTGTTTATTATTACAGCATTCAGATTTCAATACCATTAAGACGACGCCCCCCGCAACGCCTTTCTTGACACCTCCAATTTTCATTGTGACACTGCCTTTCCATTTGCAAAGCCCAAGTGGATCGGTAGCGTTAATGGGGTCGCTATCAGCGTAAATATAGGGATTTATTCCACCGGCAAGACCTAACGGGTCTTTCTCGTGATACCTTCCAATATTAGGATTGTAGGTTCGATTGATATTGTAAGAGGTTCCTGTCTCCTCATCGTAATACTGGCCGGGGAAACGGAGGTTGTTTGTGACAGTGCCGGTAATCGAATACTCCTCCCCAAACGGCAGGAACTCGCCGCTCCAGACAACTTGCTGATTCTGATCCGTCATCATGACCGGCGTCCCCAGGTGGTCAACATGGTAGAAGTATATCACATCGCTTGAAGGTGTGTTCAAAAGACCGGAGGTTGAGCCGGTTGAGGCGAGGACGAGAGGCTTCACCCTCCCTTTGTCCCTCCCCTCAATGGAGAGAATTTCTATCGTCCGCCGCGCGTTCGATTCATATGTGAGCCGTTTGCTGCTGACCTCTGAAACCGCGTCAAGCGCAAGATGCCACTTCGTCTGCCATAAAAAAAGAAAGGCAGGGAAGCAAAGTTGCCCTGCCTTTCGACCTTTCCAGGAATCAAAAAACTTAGCCCTGCTTAACCTTCTCCAAGGGCTGAAACTCTATGACCTTGCCGGATTCCTCATGCTGCATCCTTGACCTGCCATCCAAAACCCCGCCCTCAACAACAACAAGCTTGCTTGTGAATATCTCGCCGAAGAGCCGGCCCTTGCCCTTGATCTCGGCAATCTCTTTTGCCTTTATATTTCCGTCAACCCTGCCGCCGATAACAATGCCCCTCGCGGTTATATCTCCCTTTACATGCGACTTCTCCCCAAGCACAACCCAGTCGGCAACAATATTTCCTGTCACAATCCCGTCTACCCTGAGCGTGCCCTTCGTCTCGATATCACCGATAAAGGTGGAACTGGCTCCAACAAATGACTCAAGCTTCTCGGTATTTTTGCTGAACATTATGATTTCCTCCCTTCGATATAAGCTGATGGATTTATGGGCTTGCCTTCCCGCCATACTTCGTAATGCACGTGCGGACCGGTCGAGTTGCCTGTTGAACCGATATAGCCGATTATATCTCCTCTTTTGACCTTCTGGCCCACCCTGACGTTAAGCATCTTGTTATGGGCATAATATGTAGAAAACCCAAAGCCATGTTCTATTGCAACGAGATTGCCGCTTCCCCCTGACCAGTCAGAGAAGCTTACAATGCCGTCTGCTGTTGCCCGGACCGGACTGCCTGCATCAGCCGCAATATCAATGCCGGTATGAAACTGGGGCTCGCCGCTTTTGGGATGCTCGCGCCTGCCAAAGCTCGAGGTTATGCGGCCCTCAACAGGCCACCCCTTTGGCGTAGACAGATAGAGGTCCCTCTGCTGGCTCATATATTCCTTTATTTCTCCGACAGTTGACATGGTTATCTTAATCTGCTGCCGTAACTGTTCAATATCAATGGAGCCTGTGTCAGAGGTATCAATATGCTCAAGAACTTTCTCCCTTGACTTGAGTGAAAAGATCTTCTGGAAATCGCCCTCTGCCTTCTTCAGTCCTGCTATGGTCGTCTTTACCTCTGTAAACTGAGCAGAGTAGTAGTTCAGCTTATCCTTCATTCTTTCATACTCAAACGCATCAATGGCTACAGAAAAGACATACACTGTGCCGATGAACCAGAGTATTACAGACACCAGGATGCCGACTGAAGGCACTTTGATGCTGACAGATTTTCTGCTGGTATGAGGAATCAGCATGATAGTGATCGGAGTAAAGGCCTTCTTAAGCATCCTTCTGACCTTATACATAATTCACCCCCTGCAAGCCTTTTTTCATTGTTCCTATTCGATAGGCCTTATACCCAGCCTTTGTCAGGAGCGCAATCGCCTTATCCGGGTCAGACTTGTCAACTACCATGGCAAAACCGATACCCATATTGAATGTGCGCTTCATATCTGAATCAGGAACATTGCCGAGCCGCTTGATTACAGAAAAAACAGGAGAAACAGGCCAAGACCCCTCTTCGATTACTGCACCAAGGCCCATGGGGAAAACCCTCGGCAGGTTGCCGGGAATCCCTCCGCCCGTGATATGGGCCATACCCTTCACCCTTATCGTCTCCTTAACTGCATGATACGCATTGACATAAATCCTCGTTGGGCTGAGCAGTTCCTCACCGAGCGTCCTGTTGCATTCAGGAATGAACTTCTTTACACTCATTTTCTTATAATCAAACAATACCTTCCGCACCAGCGAATAACCGTTGCTGTGGATGCCGCTTGATGACAGACCGATCACGGCATCGCCATGCCTTATCCTTGAGCCATTGATGATACTGTCCCTTTCAACAACCCCGACAGCAAAGCCGGAAAGGTCATACTCACCCCTGCCGTAGAAACCCGGCATCTCTGCTGTCTCCCCGCCTACAAGCGCACAGCCTGCCTCAAGACAACCGGCAGCTATTCCCCTGATCACATCTGCCGCCTTCTCGGACTTCAACTTGCCTGTTGCAAAATAGTCCAGAAAAAACAGCGGCTCAGCGCCGCTCGTAAGGATGTCGTTGACGCACATCGCAACAAGATCAATGCCGACCGTGTCGTGTCTGTTGGTCATAAAAGCGACCTTGAGCTTCGTGCCTACGCCGTCAGTGCCGCTCACCAGCACCGGCTTTTTGTACTTCTTTGTGTCGAGCCTCACAAGCGCACTGAACAGACCGATGCCGGACATAACTTCAGGCCGGTATGTCTTTTTCACCATAGGGCCTATCAGATCAACAAATCTGTCGCCCTCATCAATATCAACGCCTGCCTTCTTGTATGTGATGGTCGGTTTCTGTATCATAAAAGAGAATTACTGTCAGGAAACTATAGATATATTTTGTTTCATATTTTGCACAAAGGCAGTTCAAAGGGCAAGCGAATTTCGGCTTTTCAAAGAATATGGCTTATGAATAACAGATTGATTTATGAATCCATCAGCATCGTTTCTGTTAGAATACATTCATGCCAATAATCCTGGTCTCAAATGATGACGGGGTGCACTCTTCCGGAATCACGGCGCTGCATAAGGCGGTACAGGAACTCGGAGACGCCTATATCGTTGCCCCTGACAGGGAGCGGTCTGCAGCCGGCCATTCCCTGACCCTTCACAGGCCGCTTAAAGCAGAACAGATCAGGGAAAACGTATTCAGCATAAACGGCACCCCAACAGACTGCGTAACCCTGGGCATAAACAAGCTTCTTCCTCGGAAGCCCGACCTTGTGGTCTCAGGCATTAACCGGGGCGCCAACCTTGGTGATGACATAACCTACTCAGGCACCGTAGCGGCAGCGATAGAGGGAACGATTTTCGGCGTTCCGTCAATCGCCTTCTCGCTCATCTCCGGCAAACATTACCATTACGAAACAGCTTCCCTTCTTGCCACAAAGATAGCCTCATATGTTCTTGAGCATTCCCTGCCGTTTGATACATTGCTGAATGTGAATGTCCCGAATATCCGAAGGCAGGAGATCAAAGGCATCAAAATCACACGCCAGGGAAAACGCATTTATGAAAATTCGATTCAGGAGACCCTGAACCCCTGGGGAGAGAAGTATTACTGGCTCGGCGGTGGAAGGACATTCTGGGAACATGGAGACGAGGCCGACATGGAGGCAGTTCAGCAGAACTATGTATCTATCACTCCGATCCATCTTGATCTGACGAATCATGGCGCGCTGACATTCCTCAGAGACCGCTGGAATGTCTCTGAAATGCTTCGAGGCATGGATGAAATCCTATGACGTCATTATCATAGGTTCCGGGCCGGCAGGTATATTTTCGGCGCTCGAATTTCTGAAATCAGACAAGGCGCTTAAGGTCCTTATCCTTGAAAAAGGCCGGGATATAACCCTGAGGAGATGCCCCTCAAAGGAAAGGCAGATATCCTGCACCACCTGTCCGGAATGCGATCTTCTGAGCGGCTGGGGAGGCGCAGGCGCCTATAGTGACGGCAAACTCAGCCTTTCCCCCGAGGTCGGAGGCTTTCTATCCCGCTATATGGAGCTTGACCGCGTACAGTCAATGATAGATTATGTGGACGGCATCTATATGCAATACGGCGCGCCTGAGCAGATCTTTGGAGACCATCCTGAAGATATACAGAGCATTGCGCGGCAGGCGTCTCAAAACAATCTCGAACTCATCCCATCGAAGATCAGGCATATCGGCACAGACCGCTGCCTCAATGTTCTGAAAAAGATGAAGGACAGGCTCGGCGAAAAGACAGACATTATCTTTCAGGCTGAGGCTGAGCAGGTGCTGCTGCAGGACAATACTTATAAAGGTGTGGCTCTTAAAGACGGCAGAAAATTTTATTCCGGTTTTCTGGTGCTGGCCCCTGGCCGCGAGGGCTCCAAGTGGCTCGAAGAAGAGGCCCGCAGGCTGAAGCTTACCCAACTTAAGAATCCGGTTGACCTTGGCGTCAGGGTAGAACTTCCCGCATCTGTCATGGAGCATCTCACAAAGGCTACTTATGAGCCGAAGCTCGTCTTTTATTCAAAGAAGTTCGATGACAGGGTCAGGACCTTCTGTGTAAATCCCTATGGCGAGGTGGTAAAGGAATATCTAAAGGGTATCTGGACTGTCAACGGCCACAGCTATACTGACAGGAGAACCGTCAATACAAACTTCGCCCTGCTGGTCAGCACCTATTTTACCGAACCTTTTGATGAGCCGATATCCTATGGAAGATATATTGCACAGCTTGCCAACTTCATCGGCAAGGGGGTCATTGTACAGCGGCTCGGTGATCTTCAGGCAGGCAGGCGCTCAACGCATGAGCGCATTGCAAAAGGTATTGTAAAGCCCTCCCTCAGGGATGCTACTCCGGGTGATCTGAGCTTTGCCCTGCCCTACCGCTATCTTTCAGACATCCTCGAGATGCTTGAAGCCTTGGACAAAATCGCCCCTGGTGTCAACTCCCGCCATACCCTGCTTTATGGCGTCGAAGTGAAGTTCTATTCCATGCAGCTTAAGCTCACCAACAATCTTGAGACCGAAATACAGAACATCTTTGCTGCAGGCGATGGAGCAGGTATAAGCCGGGGCCTCATACAGGCATCTGCATCAGGCGTCGTTGCTGCGCGGGAAATACTGAAGCGGCTGTGACAGGCATAATGGACTATCAGAAGTTACGAGACCTGATGGTTGCCGATCAGCTTGTTCCACGGGGAATCAAAGACCCTCGGGTGCTGGATGCCATGCGCCGCGTTCCGAGGCATATCTTTGCAGGAGGCCAAAACCTCGCAGGCGCATACGATGACACAGCCCTGCCGATCGGGCAGGGGCAGACCATCTCGCAACCATATATGGTTGCGATCATGACAGAACTGCTCCAGCTGGAGGGCAGAGAAAAAGTACTCGAAATAGGGACCGGGTCAGGGTACCAGGGGGCAGTGCTTGCAGACCTCGCAAAAGAGGTCTATACAATAGAGAGAATTGCCCCGCTCGCCGAGCGGGCAGCCGGAATATACCGCACCCTGGGCCTTGCCAATATTCATGCAAGAACTGGAGACGGCACCCTTGGCTGGCCGGAGGAAGCGCCCTTCGACAGGATCATCATCACCGCTGCATCACCCCGTATTCCAGAGCCGCTTTTGGCGCAGCTTGCTGCAGACGGCATTATTGTGATTCCGGTCGGAACAAGATATTCCCAACAGCTTCTCAGGATCATAAAGACCGCTCACGGGATAAAAGAGCAATACCATACACCCTGCGTCTTTGTGCCGCTTATCGGCAAGCACGGCTGGGATAATGACCTTTCCTGGATATGACAAGCCGCTTTTGGCCTCTTCTTCTGACCTTGCAAAGTTTTTATGCGCCGGGTAATATACGGAAAAGAACATTGACTGATTGATGCAGACAGGTAAGGCAAAATAAAGAGACAGCCGGGTCAATGGCCTAAGAGGTGCGCGGTGCTTATCAAAGTAATATATCATGACGACAGGCATGACATGGTCAAGCCGTCACTGCTCAATGACCTGCTTGATGCAAAAAAAGTAAAGATGTTCTATCGTTCTGACGGTTGGGCTATCATCGGTCTGACACCGCTCAGAAGCCGAAAAAAGAGCTTCCACGGTCAAGACAAGAGACAGAACAATAATCTGAATCATAAAAAGCCTAAAGTTCAGCCGGAAGTATCAGGGCATGCCGCCTCGCCGTATCCGGCAATTATAAAGAAAAAAAACTGCTGGGAGTTCATGGAATGCGGCAGGCAGCCGGGCGGCAGGAATATTCCTGAATTCGGCATCTGTCCCGCATCAATCGAGCCGAATCTGGACGGCATCCATGGCGGCACAAACGCAGGCCGGGCCTGCTGGGTAGTGGCAGGAACCATGTGCAGCGGCAAACCTCATGGCACATTTGCACAAAAAACAAAAAGTTGCAGCAGATGTCCGTTTTACAGGGCTGTAAGGGATGAAGAAGAGAGCAAAGTCCCTACAATAGTCCTGCTTGAAATGTGTCAATCCGAAAATATTATTACCCTCGATGTATCATAATCTGCAGGTCTCTAAATCCATTCGGATATTCCCCAAAAAAGAAACATATTCCTAAAAGGGAAATCTGCATTCCTTCAACAAGGCTGATTTTTCAATCAGTTTTTGCTGGCATCGGTCTTGCAAAGAACCATCGGCTTATATAGTTTCAATAAATCCAGGGAGGTGATTAGATCTTAAATCGCAGTTATGCCTTATCTGATGCTGCGGCGTATTGTCCAGGCTATTCAGCCTGTCTTGAATTCAGATGTTCATGCATTCTGAACATATAAAAAAAAGGAGATTTGAAATGAAGGAAATGATGAAGATCGTGGCGCTGGGGTTGCTTGTAATGGTTGCATTTGTGGGCTGCTCAAAACAGCCTACAGCAGAAATTGATGCGGCAAAGGCTGCTGTTGATGCAGTGATCGCCGAGGGCGCAGAGAAATATGCACCGGAAGATGCAAAGAAACTGAACGATGATCTTGCTGCTGCCATGAGCGAGATAAAGGCACAGGAAGGCAAATTCATGAAGAGCTACACAAATGCAACAGCGATGCTTGCAAAGCTGAAGACAGACGCAGAGCAGCTCAAGACAAACCTTCCTGCAAAGAAAGAGGAAGCAAAGAACAATGCTATGGCTGCAGAGGACACAGCAAAGACAGCAGTGGCTGAAGCCGCTGCCCTGCTTGCCAAGGCGCCGAAAGGGAAAGGATCAAAGGCTGATATTGAGGCTATGAGATCAGATATCAAGGGGCTCGAAGAGTCGCTTGCAGAGGTGAAGACGCTTATCGAGACTGAAGACTATGCCAATGCAGCCGCAAAGGCAACAGCCATAAAGGACAAGGCTGCTGAAGTATCAGAGCAGATCAAGATGGCAATGGAAAAGGTCGGGGCAAAGAAATAATACTGTTCTGAATCCGATTTTGCAAAAAACTTTCTTTGGAATTCTGATCATTGTCTGCAGCCTTATGCCTGCGGGCTGCAATGCACCGAAGATCCCTCAGGAGGTCCAGCTGGCCGAAAGCCAGAGGCTGGACCTCCTGAGCTCCGGAGCTGAGGCATACTCGCCAGGCGAATTCAGCGCCTATCAGAAGGCCCTCCTTGGCGGCCTCGAACATCTGGCACGGGAAAACGAAAAGTTCCGGCTCTTTAGAAACTATGACAACATAAAAAATGAATTCAGCAGCATACTGCAGCAGGGCGAAGAAGTCCGCAGGGCGGTAGAGCAGCAGAAAGAGCAGAGATCAAACACTGCTTTGATGCAGTACGCTGCACTCGAAAGCAGGATCGTCGCGCTTAAGGCCCTGACACACAAGATCAACGAGGGTAGACTCGCCAGAAAAGACCTGATAAAGGCAGAGGTAATTCTCTCGGAGGCAGGCTCCTTCATTAAGCAGAACGAACATCCCGCCGCTCAGGAAAGATTCAATGCGGCTGATCTATTAATAAAATCGGCTGAAGACAGGATTTTGCCGATATTTAACCGGTACGCGGACAGGGAGCTAATCCATAAGTGGCGCAAATGGGTAGATGAGACTATTGCTGATTCGAGAAACAGCGATGCATCTGCAATTATTATCATCAAGAGCGAGCGTCAATTGACCCTCTATAAAAAAGGCGCGCCTGTCAAAACATACCCTGTAGGCCTTGGCCGCAACGGCTCAAACGACAAACTGCATGCCGGAGACAATGCTACGCCTGAAGGAAAATACAGGATCATAAAAAAACTGCCGAGGAGCCAATACCATAAGGCATTGCTCATAAACTACCCAAACGAAGAGGATAAGCGGCAGTTCAAAAAGAACAAGGAAATGGGAATTGTCCCCGGCAAAACCGGCATCGGAGGGCTGATCGAAATCCATGGAGGAGGCAAAGACAGCATGACCTATGGCTGCATCGGCATGGATAATGCCATGATAGACCAGCTCTACAGCCTTGTTGAGATCGGCACGCCGGTAACCATTGTTGGAGCCGTTAATCAGAAAAACAGGCTCTCAACAGCAATTGAGGGGCTCTGACCTATGCCTTTTATTCGCAGACACCTGAGAATCATTATAATCGCCTTTACGGTATTGCTCCTGATTGAAGCTGCCGGGTATCTCATTGGAAAAGGCGGTTATAGAAACTCAGAGGCAACAATATCCGCCATCGAAAACAGCAAAAGAAGTCTTCCTGACCTCAGGGCCAGAAACACCCGGCTCAGAAACAGCATCAGGAGTCTTGCTCCTGCTGAATTATATATCGTCATAGACACAGGAAGAAACAGACTATTCCTGAGGCAGGGCGACAGAACAGTTCATGAAGCAGTAATCTCCAGCGGAAGCGGCAGCATACTGAAAGATCCCGCCGGCAAGAGGCAGTGGGTATTCGATACGCCAAGAGGTGAGTATACGATAAAAACAAAGTACACCTCTCCGGTATGGACAAGGCCGGACTGGGCCTTCATTGAAGAAGGACAGCAGATTCCGAAGAATCCCCTCGACAGGCAGGAGGCGGGAGTTCTCGGAGACTATGCACTCGGTTTTGGCAACGGATACTTTATTCATGGAACGCTCTATACGAGGCTTCTGGGGAGAAACGTTACCCACGGCTGTATACGCGTAGGAGACAAGGACCTGAAGAAGGTTTTCAATTCAGCCGCCATCGGAACCAGACTGGTTATCTTCTGATCACTATGCGGGCTGGATTATTTCTCATTCTATTGGCTCTGTTTGGAGCGCCTGATCTGTCCCTTGCCGAGAAGCAGAAGTTTATTGAGGAAAACGCCCTGCTCGATGCAGAGTTGAAACTTGCCAAAAAACCTGACATTTATTTTATCTTCAACCTCGAGCAAAAGAATATACAGATAAAGGCAAGAGGAGTCATATTAAGGGAACTGCCGCTGATTTATGCAGACTATTTCGGCAATCGCATCTTCAGCAAGCCGCATATACTCCTGAAAAAAAGAACTATTTTCAAGCCGGGCAGGGAAAAGATCAACCCCGGCCGGAACAAAGAGGATGATAACTTCCAGATAGATGCCCTTGAGCTTAGGGATATGCCGGTCAGATACAGACTTCTGACAGACGGGGGAGCCTCGATAGCAGTAAGACCCAAAACAGACGGCATCCTGTCGGCATTATGCAATATCCCGTATGCAGTTAAGACAGCCCTGTCTGTTCCGCTGCATGCACTATGGAACTTTCTGAGAAAAAGGCCCCATACGGCAGTCAGTATTGTCCTGGAGCATGCTGACGCCCAGGCTCTGTACTGGTCAACAGCTGAGGGATCGGGCATTGTCATATACCCTTCTTCGAGCCGCTGAGACCTCACTGTCGGTTTATTCATGAGCGTCAAATGGCTCCTGCCGCGAAAACGCCTCAACAGCGGGCATAATATTTTGATACCATCCAGGCCGCTTTCCGGATACAATGTACGCAATGGAATTGCTTAAGACTGCGCTGAAGAACTGCTTCATGAGGCTTTCCCTCAACAAGAAACTTGTTGCCATGATGCTGTTTCTGAATTTCAGCCTGATTGTGATCCTGATCTTTCTCTATCTGCAGACCGAGCAGACACTGTTCCGGGAATTCGAGAACAAGACTGCCGAACTGACCCAGGCGATTCAGATCGGGATCGAAGAGGTTACTGCCAAGGGCCTGACTGATGAGAAGCGGCTGCAGAAATACCTGCAGAAACTCAATCAAAAAGGCGTCAATGAGATCTCGATCATAAGCAACTCCGACAAGATCATATCGAGCACCAACCCCAGGAATATCGGCAAATGGATAACAAAGACCAAAAAGGAGCTTATATTCAAGGCAGATCTGGGCGAGCCGATCACCGGCAAGGGTCATGCATACGATGTAGTCATCCCGGTGATTGCTGATGACAAACATTTCGGGTATATCCATCTGGCAGTAAATACGGAGGACTTCTCAACAGAGATGAAGCACAGGGTGGTAAAGCGCATCCTTGCGGCATTGCTGATATTCGGCATCGGGATACTATTGTCGGTCTTTCTTGCGCGCAGCTATACAAAGCCGATCGAGGCCGTAGTTGAGGCGGCAAAACATGTTGCAGCCGGCGACCTCGATCAGACGCTCGTATCTTCGCGAACCGACGAGATAGGGGAGCTTTCGAGCAGCTTTAATTATATGGTCGGCAAACTGAAGAAGGAAAGGGAGCTTGAGGAGAAACTGCGTAAAGCAGAGCACCTTGCAGGTATAGGCCAGTTTGCCACAAGCATTGCCCACGAGATAAAAAACCCTCTCAATTTCATCAGCCTCTCGATTGACCTTATCAGGGAAAAATACAAGCCGGCCGAGGGAGCCACACACCAGAATTTCGACTCCCTGATCCTGAACATCAAGAAGGAGATCCTGCGGGTAAGCAGGTTTGCCGAGAGTTTTCTGGAGTACGGAAGACCCCTTGAGCTGAACCGCCAGATGACGGATATAAACCGGCTGATCAATGAAGTGCTCGACCTGGTGACTGCCAAGGCACAGAAAGACAATATACAGATCAGGAAATCCTGTGAGCCTCTGCCGGAGCTCTTCGTTGATCCGGAATTCATAAAGACCTGCATGTACAACATCATTCTCAATGCGTTTCAGGCCATGCCGGCAGAAGGAATGCTTACGGTTGAGACACGGCAACAGAACAGAAGCGTTCTGTTCATGGTTGGGGATACCGGCATCGGAATTCCTGAAGAACGCATTGCAAAGGTATTTGATCCCTTCTTCACAACAAAGACCTCCGGCCTTGGACTGGGGCTTGCCCTGACAAAAAGGATCATTGAAGAACATGGGGGAAAGATTGAACTGACGAGCAGGGAAGGCTGGGGCACAATTGTCTCAATAATCCTGCCGATGGAAGGAGAGGCGTAACATGGCCGTAATTCTTATTGTTGACGATGAACCCCTGCAGCGGGATATCCTCAAGACCATCCTTGATGATGAAGGATACGAGACTCATACCGCAGCCTCCGGCGAGGAGGCGCTCAGGACGATAAGGAGATTCCATCCTGACGTAGTCCTTACAGACCTCAAGATGGAGGGCATTAGCGGCATCGAACTGCTCACCGCAGCACGAGCAGAAACTCCTACCCTGACTTTCATCGTCATGACAGCCCACGGCACGGTCGGCTCTGCTGTAGAGGCGATGAAAAAGGGCGCCTTTGATTATCTTCAAAAACCGCTTGAGAAAGAGAGCCTGCTTATTACGCTCAAGCGCGCTGCTGAACATGCCGACCTTCTGAAGGAGAACCTGCATCTGAAAAAAGAACTCTTCGACAGATTCAGGATGGAAGGCATTGTAGGACGATCATCAAAAATGCAGGAAGCGATAGAGATCATGAAGAAGGTTTCCGGCAGTCCTGCAACTGTCCTGATAATAGGCGAGAGCGGCACAGGCAAAGAGCTCATTGCGCGGGCTATCCATTATAACAGCCCCCGAAGCGGCAGGCCCTTTATTGCGCTCAATTGCGCTGCCATTCCGGAGAATCTGTTCGAAAGCGAGCTCTTTGGGTATGAGCCGGGCGCATTTACCGGCGCCTCAGCCCGCAAGATCGGCCTTTTCGAAGCTGCAAACAACGGCACTCTCTTCCTTGACGAGATCGGCGATATGCCGCTCATGATGCAGTCAAAACTTCTCCGGGTTCTCCAGGACAGGCAGATCAGAAGGCTCGGAGGCAAGGAAGCCATAAAAATCAACCTCAGGATCATCACAGCAACAAACAAGGATCTTGCAAAGGAGCTCTCCAGGGGAAGCTTCAGGGAGGATCTTTACTACCGGTTGAAGGTTGTGACGATCCAGCTTCCGCCTCTGAGGGAGAGGAAGGAGGATATCCCTGCACTGGTGGAATTCTTCAGGATAAAGTACAACAACGAGTTCGGAAAGAGAATCGCAGGCATAGAGCAGTCTGCCCTTAAGACCCTCGCTGAATATTCATGGCCCGGCAATATCCGGCAGCTGGAGTCGGTCATCGAGCGCGCCGTCATTCTGGGCGATCATGACTCGATAAGCCTGAAGGACATTAAAAGCGAACTCGGGACTTCACAGCCTGCAGACCTCTTTGAGTTTGATCTCGGCGACGAGGGAATAAACTTCGACGAGTTTGAAAAGAGCCTTCTGAAAAAAGCTATGGCAAAATCCAACGGCGTTGTTGCAAAAGCGGCCAAGCTCCTCGGGATGAGTTACAAGACATTCTGGTACAGATGGGAAAAAATCAACGCAGGGTCTTCAGAAACTGAAGTGAGGAACCTCCCTGGGTAGCGCTGCGCCAGGATGACGCAAAAAGCACAGACAAGACAGGTCAGGCCCTTATTTTCCTGATCCTCTTGAGGAGTTCCCTGAATCTTGGTCTGTCCTGTCCGCTCATCCGGCGTTCACCAAAACGATGCTCCTGATAGAGCCTCAGGAACTCTTTTGCTTCATCCTCAAATGCACTGCCTCTGACGATCGAGCCGATCTCCTCTGCTGTCGTCGTATTTCCGATCCTGATCCCCCTCTTCCTAAGCAGACCCTGAAACTTCAGATACTGCCCTGTGGCGTAGCTGTATCTTGTCCGCCTGAAGATCCTCCCTGCCGCATAAAGCAGCAGAATGCAAAAGGCAACAGCCAAAACCCGCAGCAAGCCGGTTCCGGTCACAAAAAAAGGGCTGAACTGCGGCCTCTTTATGAGTGCAAATGGTGAGGCCAACGTCCGTATAATCTCCTTCTGATCAACAGAGCTGAAGCCTACAACATACATAGTCCAGTGCAGTCTCAGTGAATCCAGCAGCAGCGATAAGGCAGGCGGCCTCTGTAGTATAACAGCGGGCGTGGGATCAAAACGCCTCCATTCATTGCCGACCAGCGCCTCCACCCAGACATGGGCATCGCTCTGCCTGACAATCAGGTAGTTGCCGTATTCATTCCGTTCACCTCCGTAGAAGCCGTTTACGACCCTGCCCGGAATCCCCAGCCCCCTCAGCATAATAACCATGGAGGAAGCATAATGTTCGCAGAATCCTGTCCTTGTGTTAAAGAGAAAGTCCTCGATCACACTCACGCCTGCAGGAGGAGGCGCTGTGGAAAGGGAATATCGAAAGTTATTTTTCAGATATGCCTCGATAGCAGAAGCCTTTTGTCCGGCGTTTAAGGCATCCCCGGCAATACTCTCTGCAAGGCTGATTACACGCTCCATACCTGCAGGAAGTTCGAGATATCTTGGTTCTGCCCTTCCCGCATAGCCGGCGGCAGTATCACTGTATATCGTATATTTGACACGTCCAGTGAGTCTGGACGGCATAGTTACGCCCATTGCATCATCAACCAATAGAGAACGCGTCTCTGCCCGCAGAGCAGCAATTTTTGCAAGACCGAAGATGACATCAGAGTCTATCGGATCGAGATAGATCCGCTGCTCAACAACTTTGGCCTTATCATGGGGTAGAATGTAAAATTCATCATCAGCTTTGAAAAGCCTCTGTTTCTCTCTTGAAGTATTTCTCCAGGATATTCCGTCAAAAGAATCCATCACAATGCCTCTCCAGTAATATGGGGGGCTGATCTGCCTGTCCATCTCTATCCTCATCACTACGGTAGGATCGAGTTTTATATCACCAAAAGAACCAAAATCCACCTTGTCGGAAAATCCGACCGTCTTGATGCTCCGAACATGACTCTTCCCTATAAAGCGCTGCGGCGTCCTTGGAAGAGTCATGAAGAAGATCGCAGTACAGGCAATCGTAAGCAGCACAATGGCGATGACTGGCCGACGAATGCGCACCCTGCCGAGGGTGCCTTCCTTCAGGAAATGCGACAGGATCATCGCAGTCACCAGCAGCACCATAAAGACAACAAAGATCACGCCAAAGGTGAGCGCGCGTGTCAGTTCCGATGCTATGATCAACTGAAGAAGCGACATGAAATAGACCTGCAGATGGTCCCAGGGTTCCTTAAGATCAAAACTCTTGATGCCCTGAAAGGTTATGGTCATATGCGCCACAGCCAGAAACAGATCACCCGTGATAATAAATGCGTCTGCAATGAAGACAAAAAGGGCTGCCTGGGCAAGAATGGCTGCCACACGCTTCGAGGCCTGAGCCATATCCATGAAAAACCGGTAATACCCGACAAAGATAGAGATCCCGCCCGTGCACATAAGCAGGTTCATCTCCTTGGTAATAAGCAGGCTGAGGCAGCCCGTCAGAGCCAAAACCGCAGTAATGCCTTTATATGCTATCGGCATAGATCACCCTGTCTGCCGGGGCAGAAGCTGACTTTAAGCCTGACTCGGCTGACTTCAGCACAGCAACAGAGAAGCCTTCTGTCTCAAGGCCTGTCATGTCAGGAGCTTCATGCTGTTGAGCGATAAGCGCCAGTTCACGCAGTATCAGGTGAAGATGTTCATTGCCGCCTCCAAACGGCAGCATTACACCTCCTGCAATAAGCCTCACCCGGTATCCCATCTCAATATAGAGCCTGGCAAGCGAGGCTGCAATCGAAACTGCAGCTTCAAAGTTGACCATATCACGGGGAAGCAGATTATCAAGGAGTATCGTTATTTCCTGGGATGCATATGCAGCATACTCCCTGATAAGAAATCCTTCCTGACGCGCAGAGGCCTTCCAATGAATCCTGCGCCAGTCGTCGCCATGCTGATAAGCCCTCAGGGAATAGACCTCATCACCTCTGCCCCTGACAGCAACCTCGCCCTCCTGCCGGACGCCCTCAAGGAGATCAATCCTGTCTCTAAGGTCAAGAAGCCCGGGATATACCAGCACCTGACCGGACAGATGAACAGGTATGCTCCTGCGAAGAAGGATAAACGGAAAGCCGCTCTCAATCATAAAATCCCCGTATCCATAAAGCCCCCTCTTTCCAAAGACCATCTTTATTCTGCCCCTGAAAACTCCATGCCCGGCAATATGGCCGCAATATACCTTTTCCCCTGTCTCTCGGGAAGAGACGATTACAGAGTACACCGGAAGTCTCTTCCTGTTCTGCATGACAAGTTCAACCCAGACCTGTTCTCCGGCATATATCGGCCCTGAAGCAGACAGATCAACAGACAGATCAGCAAGATTCAGTCTGACCAGAAGATAGGAAATAACAATAAACGACAGCATGAGCGACAGGATGAGATAAATAAGATTATTGCCGGTATTGATCGCTGCAACAGTGATCAGGCCTGCAGCAAGAATAAACCGTCTGCCCTCGCGGGTGAGTTTCATACTCTATTATACCGGCTTAAGACAATGGTTTTTCCATCTCTCTGCAGTATCAATCCGGTGAGGTTGCCAAAGAGGCCTCTGTCACTGCAAAGACTGAATAAAGACCCCCGCCCAACTGTACATTCATAAGGTATCCCAATAACAGGCAGGCAAACCGGCAGTAACTCCTATTTCTGCCGCAATTTTAGTATCTTTTCTTCAGCTTTCCTGGCGTAATCACTGTCAGGATATTTAGTTACGATCTCCAGGTATAACTGAAGCGCATGCTCCCTGTTATTCTGAAGCTCCTCGAAACCTGCGATATCGTAAAGCTCTGCTGCCTTGTCAACCGAACAGCCATAAAGCATCAAGGCTGCAAGAGTAAAGAAGATCAGGATGATATGCCGCATGTATCCTCCTTCCATAAATTAAGCGCTTATCCGTTGCCGGTCAGAAACTATGCCCTCACAGAGGCACGGCAATACCCTCAATAATATCCCTCACAACGTCCTTTGCAACAAAAGACCCTGCACGGTTCTTCAGGATCAATCTATGGCCTAAAACAAAAGGCGCAAGACGCTTCACATCATCCGGCACGACAAAGTCCCTGCCATGGTAGTAAGCATGGGCCTTTGCCGCCTTAAGCAGAAACTGGGCTCCCCGCGTGCTCGCGCCGAGCCTGACCCTGTCATCATTTCTTGTGGCCGTCACCATCTTCATCAGATAATCCATTACGGACGCCTCAATACTCACCCCATCCGCTTCCTTCTGCATCTTCCGGATATCTTCCTTTTTTACGACAGGCGCCAGATTCTCTATCAGGGCAAAGCCTGTCTGACCGGCCACAGCCTTCTTCTCATTTTCAAGGTCAGGGTATCCGAGCCTGATCTGCATCATAAACCGGTCAAGCTGACTCTCCGGAAGCGGAAACGTCCCATGATATTCTATCGGGTTCTGCGTAGCAATCACCATGAAGGGATCAGGAAGCAGGAGCGTCCGGCGGTCCATTGTAATCTTCCGCTCATTCATCGCCTCAAGAAGGGCTGACTGGGTCCTGGGGCTTGTCCTGTTTATCTCGTCAGCAAGCACGATATTTGCAAAAAGAGGTCCGGGCTTGAATTCAAACTCCCTGCTCTCAGGGTTGTAGATGCTCACACCAAGAATGTCAGATGGCATCATGTCGCTGGTGAACTGGATCCTCTGAAACGCACAGTCTGTAGCCTTTGCAAGGGCATAGGCAAGTGTTGTTTTGCCGACACCCGGCACATCCTCAATAAGCAGGCTGCCTCTGGCAAGAAGCGTAACAATCGCCATGCTTATAACCTCGGATTTCCCCCGGATGACTGACTCAACAGACTGCTGAAGTTGCTTTATAAATAGATTTTGCATACTATTTATTGTATTCTAATCTGGCATTGCTTTGCACAGATATTTTTCCTAACATGAAAAAACTTTGGTCAGGCAGATTCAAGCAGCAGACTTCAGGCGCGGTAGAGTCCTTTACCGAATCGGTCTCGTTCGACAAAAAGCTGTGGAAACATGACATCAAAGGCAGCACGGCACATGCCAGGATGTTGGCCCGTCAGCGTATTATCACAAGGAAAGAGGCGGATGCCATTGTCAATGGCCTTAAGCAGATTTCCGGTGCAATAGAGGCCGGCCTATTCCCGTTTTCCAAAGAGCTTGAGGATGTGCATATGAACATCGAGGCAGCCCTCACGGAAAAGATCGGCTCTGCAGGCAAAAAGCTCCATACCGCCCGCTCCAGAAATGACCAGGTTGCGGTTGACCTCAGGCTTTACCTAAAAGAAGAAATAAAGAAGATAAGCCTGCTTCTTGGGAGTCTTCAGAGGACATTCATCAGAATAGCCGAAAAGAAGATAAATACAATAATGCCTGGGTACACACATATGCAGAGGGCCCAGCCAGTCCTGCTCAGCCATCATCTGCTTGCCTATGTAGAGATGTTCCAGAGGGATAAGGAGCGTTTTGAAGACTGTCTGAGACGGACTGATGTCTGCCCTCTCGGGGCCTGCGCCCTCTCGGGCACATCCCTGCCGACAGACAGGGCCTATACAGCCAAACTGCTCGGCTTCAAGGAAGTCTCAGGCAACAGTATTGACAGCGTATCCGACAGGGACTTTGCAGTGGAGTTTCTTTCCTGCGCCTCAATAGCCATGATGCACCTGTCGCGCCTTGCTGAAGAGCTTATCCTCTGGTCAACTGAAGAGTTCAGGTTTATTGAAATTTCTGACAGGTTCACGACAGGTTCAAGCATCATGCCTCAGAAGAAAAATCCTGATGTTGCTGAACTGATACGAGGAAAGACAGGACGGGTGTATGGAAACCTTGTGGCGCTTCTTACCCTTATGAAAGGCCTGCCGCTTGCTTACAACCGGGACATGCAGGAAGACAAGCTGCCGGTATTCGACACTGCAGAGACGCTGCAGGCATGTCTTGAGGTGCTTGACCGGATGATCCGGGATCTGAAGTTTAACGATGCAAGGCTCAGACTGACTGCTGGCGAGGGCTATTCCACTGCCACTGACATTGCAGAGTATCTGGTCAGGAAGGGCGTACCCTTCAGGGAGGCGCATGAGATCACAGGCAGAATCGTGCTTCACTGCATATCCCTCAATATGCCTCTGACAGGTCTCTCTCTGAAAGATCTCCAAGGCTTCTCTGCAAGGATATCAGGTGATATTATCCCTGTCCTTGACCCTGCTGAGTCGGTCAGGGCGCGAACCTCATTTGGCGGCACTTCGCCGTCAGAGGTCAAAAGGCAGATCAGCCGTTATAAAAAGATTCTGAAATGAATATGAACAGGCCCAAAATGAAATATGCGTTATTGATCCTGACCCTGGCCCTGCTGACAGCTCTTGTCCTGGGATGCGGCAAAAAAGGGAATCCGACACTGAAGTCCTATGAGAAGCCTGATACTCCAACCGGTCTTTCTGCTGTCCACAGGCAGGACAGCGTATTGCTTACGTGGGAATATCCGCCTTCAAAGGAATATCTTATTGAGAAGTTCATTGTCATGCGCTCCGAAGGTTCTGACTTCTCAAAACTCGCCACTGTTGATGCGACTTTGCGGGAATACTCTGACAAGGATATCAGGGCCGGAAACATATACGGCTACAGAGTGTTATCCCAGAATGCCCGGAGCGTTTCGAGTAATGACTCTGCTGGTGTGACTGCATCTGTTGTTCAGCCCCCTCCACCTCCCCAGAGGCTTTCTTACAAGGTAACGGGAGATACAGTAACGATATCATGGAAACCTGTAGACAGCGCCGGTCTTTATAATGTTTACAGGAGAACTTCTCAGGGCAGCTATGGCATGAAGCCGATAAATCAGGCGCCTCTTTCGGTTCCTTTTTTCAAGGATGCTTTTTCAATAAGAAGAGTGCATCATTACATAGTAAGAAGCCTGACCGGAGGCAGTGTAAGAAACGAAGGCGCTGCCTCGGAAGAGCTTGCGGTTGATGCGGCAGACATCATACCGCCCATGCCCCTCAATCTTCGGGCCTTTCCGGCATCTGATAAGGTTATCCTGGTATGGACAGGATTCGATGATCTCTGGTTGACCGGATACAATGTATACCGGAAAACAGGCAGCAATGATTTTGTGCTCATAGGCAAGACACAGACCCCGGCATTCCTCGACCCTGAGGCCCCAACAGCGAAAAGACAATACAGGGTTACAGGCGTCGGAACAGAAAAGGAAGGGCCGGCTGCGGAAATAAGTGATGTTATCTTTATACCGCAGCCATAGATTGACTTGCAGGAAATGTATCATTAGTCTTACGTTCTATTAAAAACAGCTCCGGGGCGCAGACATACATTGGAAATGAAAGAAAAGATCCTCAAAGAATTTCGTGACAGCATTGATGTAAAAGAGCGGTTTGTCCAGGGCCACCTTGACGGCATAGTTGAGGTTTCCAGGGCTATTGCCGCTGCCTTCAATGACGGCAACAAGCTCCTCCTTTTCGGCAATGGCGGCAGTTCCACAGATGCTTCTCATATCGCTGCCGAGTTCGTCAACAGATTCAAAAGAGAACGGCCCGGACTGCCTGCAATTGCCCTTAATACGGACATTGCGGTCATTACGTCAATCGCCAATGACTATGACTTCTCCGAAATCTTTGCCAGGCAGATCAAGTCCCTCGGCGCAGAAGGAGACATTGCCATAGCTCTGAGCACAAGCGGCCAGTCGCCTAATATCATCAAGGCGCTTGATGCTGCAAAAAGAAAAAAACTGAAGACTGTCTTTCTGACCGGACAAAAGGGCGAAAAGATAGCCGATAAGACAAACTTTCCATTTGTTGTGCCTTCAGATAACACACCAAGGATTCAGGAAACGCATATTACGCTCGGCCATGTTATCTGCCTGATGGTCGAGGAAATCCTTTTTGACCAGCCGCGAAAAAAAATCTCTCTGACGTGAAGATCCTCGGCATAGACCCCGGCAGCATCAGGTGCGGCTATGGCATCATCGAACTCAGGCATAAAGGGCCTGTCTATGTCACCTCCGGCACCATTGCCCCGTCACAGACTAAACCTCTGCATGAACGGCTTAATGTTATATACGAGGGGCTTATTGCCATTATCCGCAATCACCGGCCGGATCACGTTGTGGTGGAGAAGATGTTCTACGCCAAGAGTGTCAGGGCAGCTATGAGCCTTGGGTATGCACGCGGCATTGCACTGCTTGCCGCAGCAGCAGAGAAGATCACTCTGCATGAATGCAGCGCGCTCGAGATTAAAAAGTCGGTCGTAGGTTACGGCAGGGCAGAAAAGGCGCAGGTACAAAAAATGGTCCGGCTCATTCTGAATCTGCAGGGAGATCTTGCCCCTGACAGCGCCGACGCCGTGGCCCTTGCCCTGTGCTACGCAAATACGATAAAATTCAGCAATGCAGTCGGAAAAAGCAATGAGTGAGCAGGTCTTTGTCCAATGATCGGGTCGCTCAGAGGCACAATCATCTCAAAGAGGCCTGACAATCTGCTCATTGAAGCCTATGGCGTAGGGTATCAGGTGCATGTGCCGGTAAACATCCTTTCCCGTCTGCCTCATGTAGGACAGGAAACCTTTCTGCATATCTATACCCACGTGCGTGAAGATGCCATCCATCTGTTCGGTTTTCACGATGAAGCCCAGAAGAGGATATTCACCACGCTCCTCGGCATCACCGGTGTAGGCCCGAAGATGGCCATGAATGTACTGTCCGGTCTTACGCTCGAAGAATTTCTGGCCGCGCTTCAGAACGAGGATGTTGCAATGCTCTGCAGGATTCCGGGGCTGGGCAAGAAGACCGCACAGCGGCTCATTCTTGAATTAAGAGAAAAACTTCCTGCGGGATCAGGCTCCAGGGACAGAGCGTTTGATGATGCCCTGTCGGCCCTGATCAATCTTGGATACAAAAAGAGCATAGCTCAGGAGTTTCTGGAGCCTGTGTATAAGCAGGGACATACGGATATCGAGACCCTTATCAGGGAAGCGCTGAAGTTGATGTCAGAGAAAACGCATGGATGAACATCACATAGACGATCCGGAGATGACAGCCAGAGTCGTAGACCCCGGAGTTGCTCAGGAGGAGACAGGCCTTGACATAAATCTCAGGCCAGGCGCCCTTGATGAGTTCGTGGGCCAGGAGAAGCTGAAGGAAAACCTGAAGATATTCATCACGGCAGCCAACCAAAGAAAAGAACCGCTTGATCATCTGCTGTTCTGCGGCCCTCCAGGTCTTGGAAAGACGACCCTGTCGCATATCATATCGAACGAACTGAAGGTCAGCATAAAGTCAACCTCAGGCCCCATGCTCGAACGCGCAGGAGATATAGCAGCGATTCTGACCAATCTGTCTGAACGTGATATCCTGTTTATTGACGAAATTCACAGGCTGCCCCGCATAGTGGAAGAAGTGCTCTATCCGGCCATGGAAGATTATCAGCTGGATATCATAATAGGCCAGGGCCCGAATGCGCGGACACTAAAGCTGAATCTGCCGAGATTCACGCTCATAGGCGCAACAACGCGGACAGGCCTTCTCACCTCGCCGCTCAGGGACCGCTTCGGCATCGTCACCAGGCTCGGATTTTATTCCTGTGAAGAGCTGGAGAAGATCATCACACGCTCGGCAGACATACTCAGGGTTTCGATCGAAAAAAGCGCAGCGCTCGAAATAGCGCGCAGGTCCCGCGGCACACCGCGCATAGCCAACAGGCTCCTCAAAAGAATCAGGGACTTTGCCCAGGTTCTCGGCGACGGCAGGATCAATCTTCAACTGACAAAAAGCTCTCTGCTTTCTCTTGAGGTTGATGAAAGAGGGCTGGACGAAATGGACAGAAAGCTGCTTCTTACAATAATAGAAAAGTTCAATGGCGGCCCCGCCGGAGTTGAGGCAATCTCTGCATCGCTGAGGGAAGACAGGGAAACAATAGAAGATGTTTATGAGCCTTATCTGCTTCAGGAAGGGCTTCTTGAACGTACGCCCCGCGGCAGGCTCGCCACGCGGGCTGCATTTGCACATCTCGGCAAAGATATACCTTCCGGTCTCTTTTGATCCTGTGGCTATCCGTATTCATGTCATCTTCACTCATCGCTCATTACGCAAAGCCCTGCGCTGTCGCTCATGAAGCTTCTTATGCATATCTGCTGCTCCATCTGCAGCATCTACCCCCTCCAGAGCCTGCTGCTTAGAGGCTTTGACGTAACGGGCTTCTGGTTCAATCCCAATATTCACCCATACACTGAATACAAGGCAAGACTTGAATCGCTCATGAAACTCGCAAAAATCTGGAACCTTGATATGGAATACGAAGACGATTATGCCCTTGATGACTTCCTGAAATCAATCGCAGGCAGCGGTCCAAAACGCTGTTCTGTCTGTTATGAGAAGCGGATGGACCGGACAGCCAGGGCTGCCGGCAGAATGCGCCTTGACGGATTCACGACCTCGCTGCTGGCAAGCCCTTATCAGCAGTTTGATGTTATAATCAACAAAGGTAAAGAGGCGGCAAAACGATACGGTGTGACATTTATCGCTGAAGATTTCAGACCAGGCTGGAAAATCTCCCGGAAGATGTCCCGGGAACTGGCGCTCTACCGTCAGAAATACTGCGGCTGCATATACTCCGAGATGGAGCGGTACGCCCCGGGGCAGAACAGGAAAATAGACAGGATATCATGAATACCATAATAAAAGCTTTGCAGGCAGCATGCCTGCTCCTGCTGCTTGTTACGATCGCTGAAGCAGGCATAACAATGAAGGTCCTGATCCTCGATGATGTATTTCAGAAGATTCCCTCCAGGGACGAAAAGATGGAGCGGATGGGAAAACTAAAAGGGGCGCTCCTGGTCAATGGCGCGCGCTATCCCGGCAATATCGAGGTATGGAAAGGCAATGCCGGCCTTTATCTTATAAATGAACTGCCCCTTGAGGATTATATCAAGAGTGTCGTAAGTGCGGAGGTGGGCGCAGGCTGGGAGATGGAAGCCCTGAAGACCCAGGCAGTCATCTCAAGGACATATGCCCTGTATCACAAGGCTCAAAACACCAATCCGAACTTTGATATCACCTCATCAGTTCTACACCAGGTGTACAAGGGGATAAATGAAAATGCCCGCATATCCTATGCAGTGATGAGCACAGAAGGAGAAGTGCTTACATATAATGGAAAAGTCATCGAGGCCTTCTACCACTCGACTTCAGGCGGTCTGACCGAGGCGCCTGAGGAGGTCTTCGGCAAGGAAATACCTTACCTTAAACCTGTCACTGGAAGCTGTGAGACCTCGCCATACTGGATATGGGAGCGTCGCATACCGATAGAGGAGATCGAAAAGGCGATGAACATATCGGGCATTAAGGAAATAAAGATAACGTCATATACTTCAACAAGAAGGGTCAAGACAGTTGATATTGTATGGGCCGGCGGTGTTAAGTCAGTGAAGGCCACTGACCTGCGCAGGACTATCGGATGGAACAGACTTCCGAGCACACATTTCACATTGCTCCGCGAAGACGATGTCATGGTATTCGATGGAAAAGGCTATGGCCATGGAGTCGGTCTCTGCCAGTGGAGCTCACTCGAAATGGCCAAGAGCGGCCTCGGGTACAAAGATATTCTTTCCCATTTCTACCCCGGCACCCGGTTACAGATTTATGAAAACCGCTGATTTCGATTTTTCTCTGCCTGAGCGCTTCATAGCAGAAAAACCGGTTGAAGAGCGGGACAGTTCCCGCCTTCTGGTGCTTTCCCGCAGCGGACGCATGCAACACAGGATATTCTCTGATCTGCCTGATTACCTCAATGCAGGTGATATGCTGGTGATGAACAATTCACGCGTGTTGCCGGCGCGTTTGACGGGTCATAAAACAACTGGCGGGAAAATAGAGATCCTCCTGACTGAAAAGATATCCGCCACTTCATGGCGTATTCTCGCCAAAGATAATTATTCAGGACAGCTGACAATAGCAGACCGCTTCATTGTTCAGATGAAAGGGGACATGACAGTAACCTTTGAAAACGAACATGAAATGAGCCGTATCCTCCGGCAGCACGGACAGATGCCGCTGCCGCCTTATATCAAGAGGAAGGCTGATGAGACTGACAGGGAACGCTACCAGACGGTGTATGCTGAAAGAGACGGTTCGATTGCAGCGCCTACAGCAGGCCTGCATTTCACGCAGGACCTGCTCAGCACGCTTCGGGACCGTTCGGTCCTGATCCGCATGGTGACGCTCCATGTCGGGGCAGGCACATTCAAGCCTATAAAGGCAGAGCATATTCATGAGCACGCAATGGATGCAGAGCACTTTGAGATCGAGGGCTCACTGCTTCGGGAGATCGAAGAGACAAAACTGAGGGGCAACCGTGTTGTCACTGTCGGAACCACAACAACCCGCACACTGGAAGGATATCTGTCCGGCAAAAGCAGAGTAGAATCATTAAACGGCACGATTAAGGGTTCTACAGATATCTTTATTCATGAAGGCTACAGGTTCAGGGCAGCTGATGCCCTGATCACCAATTTTCATCTTCCGCGCTCCACACCTCTGATGCTCGCCGCCGCTTTTTCGGGCCGCGAAAACCTGCTTAAAGCTTATGAAGAAGCCATTTCCATGGGATATAGATTTTTTTCCTATGGTGATGCTATGCTTGTTTTATGAACGACAGCGGCTTCTCTGAAAGCCCTTCAGGATACATGCTTGGCAGGGAATTCATCATCGTTTTGGTGATTGTTTTCTCAGGTTTGAGTTTTACCCTCGGTTATTATGTCGGCAAAAGCGGAGCTCCGCATGCCGAGCCTTTACTGCAGCCGGTTGCCTTGTCCGCCCAGACACAGAAAGAGGAACTGCAGACTCCTCCTTCACCCGCGGCTGGACAGCCGGCAGATCCGGCTTCGATTAAGGAACAGGGCGCTCAGATCAATTCTGCCATGCAGCAGCCTCCTGAGCAGAAGGGCTCAGTGTCTCAGCCTGCGGCGCCTGCCTCTGATAAATCAGCCCCGAGTTCTGAACCTTCGGCAGAGGGCGGCAGTACGACTTATACAGTACAGATAGGAGCGTTCAGGAATATTACAGATGCAAAGAACCTCAAGACAAGGTTCGACAAGAAGGGATACAAATCCTTTATTTCTGAATCCGCTAACAGTAAATCGCAGAAGATCTTCAAGGTCAAAACAGGCGAGTTCAGGGAAAAGAAGGAAGCAGAAGTGGTTGCGCTGAGGCTCAAAAAGACTGAAGGCCTGCAGACCTACGTTACCACCAAGACGGAATAAGGAGCTTATACGGAGACCGTCGAGATAGTTTTTGACAGCGAAAGTGAACTGCCGTTTCTTTTCACCAGCCTTGAGAAGAACCTGAAACTGATCGAAGAAGCCCTTGCCGTATCGGCAAGTTACCGGGGCAACAGGATTTTTTTGAAAGGCGCCGGTCAACAGGTCAGAACTGCCGAAAATCTGATCCACGACCTCAGGGAACTAAGCAGCCAGGGCTACTCGCTCCGGCCCGAGGATATCCGCTTTGCAGTCAGGGCCATGTCTGATGGAAACAGCATGTCATTAAAGGAACTCTTTCTCAATCATATTCCGGTCTCGTCAAAGCGCCGTTTTATCATACCCAAAACAGAGAACCAGAAACGATATCTCGACTCCATAAAAGGATTCGACATCGTCTTTGGAATCGGCCCTGCCGGAACCGGCAAGACCTATCTTGCCATGGCAATGGCAGTGAATGCGCTCCTGAAAAAAGAGATAAGCAGAATAGTCCTTGCACGGCCTGCAATAGAGGCCGGTGAAAAACTCGGTTTTCTGCCGGGAGACATACAGGAGAAGGTAAACCCCTATCTGAGGCCACTGTATGACGCATTATATGATATGATGGAGGCTGAAAAAGTGATGAATCTTATGGAGCGCGGGGTGATAGAGATCGCACCTTTGGCCTTCATGCGGGGCAGGACTTTGAACGATGCATTTGTTATACTTGACGAGGCGCAGAACACAACAACTGAACAGATGAAGATGTTTCTGACCCGTCTCGGTTTTAATTCAAAGGCGGTCATCACCGGCGATGTTACACAGATTGATCTGCCTTCAAACAGGGCGTCCGGACTCGTAGAGGTGATGAAGATTCTCGAAGGCATAGGAGGTATTACCTTTGTATCCTTCTCGGAGCGCGATGTGGTAAGACACAAGCTGGTTCAGGCTATCATAAAGGCATACGAATCCTATGAAAACAGAACTAACCATACAGAAACTTAACACGCCCGCCGTCAGGACAAACCTTCTTAAACTTACCTATCTGTTCGGAATATCGGCTGTCACCTCCATATTCCTGCTCCAGGAATTCAGCCTCAACAGGTTTCTGGGCGGCACACTCATCTCTTTTGTCCTGCTCTTTGTGCTCTACCGTGATATAGTTAGATACAAACCGGCATATCTTAACAACTTCAGCATGCTTCTCCTTTTGAGTCTTATGATCATCGGAACGCTGATGGCCGGCAGAACCTTCAGCTATTTCCTGAGCAGCATGATGAAAGGATTGGCAATGGCAGATACGGGCATTGCCATTTACGGCATCCCTATAGCAACAGGCGCCATGCTCGTAGCCCTGCTGTTTGATTTTCATACTGCGATCACCTTCTCCTTTACGGTAAGTCTTCTGACCGGCTACTGGCTCGGAGAATCATTTTTTCCGATCTATACCTTTGTGGGAAGCCTGACTGCGGCATTCAGCGTGATACGCTGCAAAAAAAGGTCAGCCCTGCTTCGCGGCGGACTGTATGTGATCCTGGTAAATATCTGTCTTGTAATCATATTCCTTATTTCTACCGGAGATCTCTTTTCGGAAAAGGCGCTTGCAGCGATCGTATTTGCGGCTTTCTCCGGAATCACCGTTGCTGCTACTGTGGCGCTGATCCTTCCCCTGTTTGAGTATCTCTTCAAGGTCACGACGGATATCAGCCTCCTTGAACTTCTCGACCTGAATCAGCCGCTCATGAAGATGCTGATGATCAATGCCCCCGGCACCTATCACCACAGCGTAATCGTCGGCAGTCTTGTAGAGTCGGCAGCCGAAGCAGTAGGCGTAAATCCCCTGCTTGGGCGCGTAAGCTCGTATTATCACGACATCGGCAAGGCAAAGATGCCTGAATATTTTGTCGAAAATCAGGGCGGCTCTCCGAGCAAGCATGACAAACTTACGCCGCACATGAGCAGCATGATCATTATCAACCACGTCAAGGAAGGGGTCGAGCTTGCGCGGCAGTACAAGCTGCCCCAGGCCATCATAGACATAATAAAACAGCATCATGGCAGCTCAGTGCTGACCTATTTTTTTCAGAAGGCAAAGGATATAGGGCGTGACAGCGTTCCCGGTCAGCAGGATTATACATATCCGGGACCAAAGCCCCAGAGCCGCGTTGCAGCCCTGGTTATGATGGCCGATGCAGTAGAGGCTGCATCAAAGGTTCTGAACGATCCAACGCCCGCTCGCATCGCAGCTCTCGTGGATAAGATCATAAACCATATCTTCCTTGAAGGACAGCTTGACGAGTGCGAGCTTACGCTTAAGGATATATCAGAGATCAAGAAACGCTTCATCTATATTCTGACCGGCATCATGCACAAGAGGGTTGATTACCCTGGTTTCGATTTTGGCAATGGCGATTCAAATAAAGAACCGGCAAAAAGCGAAAAGACTAAATTTGCGTAGGATCAGGAAAAACCTGGACCATGCACTCTTCCTGCTGCAATGCCAGGGGAGTGAACTCAGCATATTCTTCGTAGGCGCCTCAAGAATGAAAAGCCTCAACACGCAGTACCGCGGAATTTCAAAAGAGACTGACGTCATCTCTTTCCCCATGCTGGATGCTCATGATCTTTTTCCTTCCCGCACACATCGCACACCTGCACCCCGGCAGCCTCTGCTTTTGGGCGATATTGTGATCTCTGTTCCAAAGGCCATGGAGCAGGCCAGGACGTACAATACAGCCTTTGACGCGGAACTGCTCAGGCTGCTGATTCATGGCCTTCTGCACCTTCTGGGATATGATCATGAAAAAAGCAGGCACCACAAGGTAAAGATGCAGAAGAAGGAAAAGGAGATACTGCATGCTGTTTCGCAACTGGATTAAAAGCGCAAACCATGCCATAGAAGGCATACTGCATGGGGCGCGCACCCAGAGGCACCTCCGTTATCATTTTTTTTCAGCTGCAGGAGTCCTTTTTTTCAGCTATCTTGTAGGGGTCTCAAGGGCCGAACTCGTAATCATCTCGCTTGCCGTCATCCTCGTGCTTGCAGCAGAGATGATAAACAGCGCCATAGAGGCTGTTGTGGACATTGTCTCGCCGGACTACTCTGAGAAGGCGAGGATCGCAAAAGATATCGCTGCCGGCGCTGTTCTTATAACGGCATTCGGGGCGGCAGTGCTCGGATATGTTGTTCTCTTCCCCTACGTCAAGATTATATTCAGTGAAGGGTTTCATGTTGCCAAACATTCAAAAGAAGAGATATCGTTCATCGCCTTTGTGCTTGTGCTCATTGCCGTGATTGTCGCCAAGGCAAAATTCGGAAAAGGTCACCCCCTGTCCGGCGGCATGCCGAGCGGCCACTCGGCTCTCGCCTTCTCTGTATGGGTCTCAATCACATATATCACAGAGAACCCTTATATCTCAACCCTCTGCCTTCTCCTTGCCGTCTGGATCGCTCAGTCCAGGGTTACGATCAGAATGCATACACGGCTCGAAGTAATATTCGGCGCACTGCTCGGAACGCTTCTCACGTTTCTTCTGTTCAGGCTGTTTTACTGACCGCCTCTGCCGGCAGACTTATCGAAAAGGTTGTCCCTGATGACGAGGACTCCGCGCTGATAGTGCCTCCGTGGGAGACAATGATCTTATGTGCAATCGCAAGACCCAGGCCGGTGCCGCGCTCCTTGGTAGTATAAAAGGGAAGGAATATTTTGTCTTTTATGCTCTCAGGTATGCCGTGGCCGGTGTCTGCTATTTCCAAAAATATGTTCTTTCCCACCCGGCAACAGGTGACCTTGACAGTGCCTCCTTCAGGCATTGCCTCAACAGCATTTTGCAGCAGATTCAGGATCGCCTGGCGAATAAAGATCTCATCTGCCCATAGCAGGATATCTTCCGGAATATCAGTTGATATTCTGATATTCCGGGCCTGCTCTAATATGGTATCGGCGCAGCCCTTTATCAGCGCAGGCAGATCAAGCCTGTTGAAGACCGGGGCAGCGGGCCGCGCAAAGGTCAGAAAATCTGCAATGATCCGGTCCATCACAATGATCTCTTTATTGATTGCTGCTACCGCGGGCTTCAGGGAATCGTCTGCCTTCCTCGACAGGATGCTGGTATATCCTGAGATGACCGCCATCGGATTCCTGAGCTCATGGGCAATGCCTGCAGACATTTCACCGAGTGTCGAAAGCCGGTCCCGCAGTTCCTTCTGCGACTGGAAGGCCTTAAGTTCCGTCAGGTCAGTAAACACAAGGATGTGGCCTATGACATTACCGGAGCTGTCCTTCAGAGGAGAAAGCGTCAGACCCAGCCAGATCCGCTTGTTGCTGTTGCAGACATAGGCTGTTTCAGCCCGCTCAATCACTTTCCGCTCTTCGACCATCTCCCTGATCGGGCTTTGAAATACCTCAGCCGCGGCCCTTCCGATTGCTTCAGCTTCCCTCATCTCAAGCATTTTCAGCGCAGCATTGTTTACCCTCGTAATCCTGAGGTCATGATCAAAGCTGACTACACCGCTCGGCACAGACTGGAAGATGTTCTCATTGTACAGCTCGACTGACGATGCCCTGTCCTCTGCCCTGCTTCGCAGCGCCTCGAGCTCGCTTTCCTTTTCCTTGAGTTTTGACATAAGCTCATGAAAAGTATCCACAACAAAACCGACCTGTGTCCTGTTGCGATCTTCCTGTTCGTCCTTTTTTTTCCGGTATGCAATAATCCGTTTTATTGCAATAAAGGAGATCAGAACAACAATAAAGACAACAGAGAAGAAAAGGGATATCTGGATGTGTGGATAATCCATGTCAGAGCTTGAGGCTTCCGGTCATTCTCATCTTTGGTACAGATACCAGACAATGATCTCCTGGCCGAAATAAAGCGATACAAGAGCCCCGAGCGCAAGAAAAGGACCAAACGGTATCTGACTGCCCTTTTCCCTTCCCCTGAGGAGCATCATTAATATGCCTATGACAGAACCTGACAGGCTTCCCATGAAGGTAGTGAGGATCACACCCTTCCAGCCCAGAAATCCTCCTACCATGGCCATCATCTTGATGTCTCCCCCGCCCATTGCCTCTTTTTTGAATATTTTTTCTCCTGCAACTGCAACGAGATAATAAAAGAGGAACCCTGCTGCAGCGCCGGCAAGAGAGGCCTTCCATCCCAGCGGCTCTGCCCTCAGAAACGGGTCCGGCAGGATCAGAGAGCCGGCAAGCAGTCCAAGAGGTATGCCGGGAAGGGATATCCTGTCCGGAATGATCTGGAAATCAAGATCTATAAAGGTGATAACAATAAGCGCTGAACAGAACATGGCATAGATCAGAAAAGGCCAGTCCGGTCCAAACCTCCAGAGAAGAAGAACATACAAGAGGGCATTCAGCGCCTCCACAAGGGGATAGCGCAGAGATATGGAAGCCTTGCAGGAACGGCACTTTCCGCCAAGCAGCATAAAACTGAGGACGGGTATATTGTCCCAGGGCCTTATAGGATTACTGCAGGACCTGCAGCGCGAAGCAGGCCATACAATTGAGTTGTTGCGGGGCATCCTGTATATGCATACATTCAGAAACGACCCGATAAGTGCGCCAAAGATAAAAACTATACCGTACAGTATCACCTATTCCGCAACCCTGCCTATATCAGATACCCTGTTTTTCAGATCGTCCATCGTCTTTTCAAGTTTTTCTATCTCTGCCACTGCCTCTGCTATTACCGAATCCCTCAGAATGTCCTTATCCTGATGACCCTTGAGTTCCACGACTCGTTCGCCGATTTTTTTTAAAAGTTCTGCACGGGTTTTGGCCAGACCGTCAGATTCCCAGAGGATTCTTAATATGGCTATCTCTATCTTGATCCGCTCCGAAAAAACTGTCGCAAACCAGCGTATCCTCTCAAGTCCTTTTCTGAAGTCGTCTACTGTCTTTTTCACATCTGCTCCTTGGCTACCCGGTCTTGTAGAGCAAGACTCTACCTTTCCAGAATACATCAAGAAGCCCTTTAAGAAAAGGGAAATTATCAAGTTCCGGATCCTTGCTGACTATTGCGAAGGCCTCTGTCCTGGCTGCCTCAAGAACTGCAGCATCCCGAACAATGTCCGCATTCTGAAAATCAGGCAGTCCGGCCTGTCGCGTTCCCAGAAACTCACCCGGCCCCCTGATCCTGAGATCCTCCTCTGCAATCATGAACCCGTCGTTCGTCTTCATCATGATATCCAGCCTGCGTTTAGCATCTTCACTGACCGGATAGTCCGCAATCAGGATGCAGCAGGAGCTCTCAGAACCTCTTCCCACCCTTCCCCTCAGCTGGTGCAACTGACTGAGGCCGAAACGATCTGCATGCACGATCAGCATGATTGAGGCGTTAGGGACATCCAGACCCACCTCGATCACTGTTGTGCTTACCAGAATATCGAGCTCATTATTTTTAAAAAGCCTCATCACACCTGCACGCTCATCATGTTTCATCCTGCCGTGAACAAGCCCGACCCTAAACTCCGGGAACTTCCCGGCAAATGCCTCTTTCCCCTGCAGCGCCGTTTTAAGCTTGATCCTCTCAGACTCATCTATGGCAGGATACACAACATAGGCCTGCCTTCCCTTCTTCAGCTCCTTTTCAAGAGTTTCGTATATACCCTTCCTGTCTGAAGATGCTGCACATGTGGTGAATACAGGCTTTCTGTCCGGCGGAAGTTCATCAATCACTGAACAGTCAAGATCTCCGTACAAGGTCAGGGCAAGGGATCTCGGTATGGGTGTCGCCGTCATCACCAGAACATCCGGGTTCATGCCTTTTTCCCTCAGCATGGCCCTCTGCATGACACCGAACTTGTGCTGTTCATCTATTACGACAAGACCGAGCTTCCTGAACTTCACATTCTCCTGAATCAGCGCATGGGTGCCGATAATAATGTCCGCTGAACAGGCCTCTGCATCTTCAGCGCCATGGTTTCCTGAGTTTTTGGCAAGCAGCTGTGCGCTCAGACCGAGCGGCTCGATCATCGCATGGATATTAGCGTAATGCTGCTCCGCAAGGATCGCAGTAGGCGCCATAAGCGCAGCCTGGCACCCCGATTCAACTGCATCAAGCATGGCAGACAGAGCTACTATGGTCTTCCCGCAGCCAACATCCCCCTGGATAAGGCGATTCATGGCCCAGGACTCCTGCATGTCCTTTGAGATCTCTGCCATGACCCGTTTCTGCGCTGAAGTAAGCTCGAATGGAAACTGCCCAAGAAGAGCCTTTCTGAGTCTTCCCTTTGGCCTGAAGGCTATGCCTCTTTCCCTGCCGGCCTTTTCACTGAGCAGTGCAAGCCCGAGTCCGAAGAGAAAAAACTCATCAAATATTATTCTGCGGTGATATATGCTCCTGCCGCTGTTAAGCTCTGCGATATTCAGAGAGCTGTCGGGGATATGCAGTTGGCGGATACTCTCCTGGAGCCCGGGCAGTTCATTACGCTCAAGCATATCAGCAGGCAGAGGATCGCGCATGTCTGCTGCATATTCTCCGGTTATTGTGTATATAAGCTTTCTTAGCTGCCTCTGGCTGATGCCTTCAGTAAGTCTGTAAAACGGTACAATCCTGCCTGCATGTATCAGGTCATCCGCATCACCGGACAATATTTCATGCTCCGGACTCTCTATCATCAGGCGCGGCATATCCCTGATATTCGGTTTTATCACACCGCTGAAAACAACAGACTGCCCCATCCTGAAGATCCTCTTCAGATAGGGCTGATTGAACCATCTGATCTTGAGGTACCCTGTGTTGTCTGTGATCACCGCCTCTAAAATACTGAGCCTGCCGCCTTTTGTCGTGAGCGAAACGATCGTGCCTGATACCGTTTCCCTGCTGTCAGGCTGAAGGTTTGCAATAGGAGTGAACTGTGTACGGTCTTCGTAACGAAAAGGGATATAACGAAATGCGTCTGCTATTGTGCTTATGCCGAGGTTTGCAAGAAGCCGGGCCTTTTGGGGCCCGACGCCTTTTACGAATTGTATGGGGAGACTTGCGCTTTCAGGCATCAACAGACGGCATCTCTTTTTTACGGGATTCCTTCTTTATCGAATCCTCAAGGGCCTTGTCTGTCTCCTCCATCCTGATCTTTGAATATTCCGTATCGCTTATGATGTCTATATCCCAGCCGGTGAGCTTCATGGCAAGCCTGACGTTCTGGCCCTTCTTGCCGATGGCAAGAGACAGCTGCTGGTCATTTACAACCACCATGGCAGTCTTATCGTCCTCGTTCACGCCGATCTTCTCGACGCTTGCCGGACTTAAAGCACGGGCAATCAGCGTCCTTGGCTCGTCTGTCCATGGAATAATATCAATCCTCTCGCCCCTGAGTTCACGCACAATTGCCTGAACCCGCGTCCCCTTCATGCCGACGCATGAGCCGACAGGGTCAATGGCTGTGTTCTTTGATGTTACAGCAATCTTCGTGCGTTCTCCCGGCTCACGGACAATATTCTTGATGATAACCAGACCATCGCTGATCTCAGGCACTTCCATCCTGAACAGCTCGCCTACAAACTTGGGCGTTGTCCTGCTGATGATTATCTCAGGACCTTTTGACGAAACCCTGACTTCCTCAACTATCGCCTTTACCACATCGCCGCGCTTGAGGTTCTCTGTAGGAAGCGTGTCCTTTATCGCAAGGTATGCCTCTGTCTTGCCGAGATTGATATAATATGCTCCCTTTTCCTTTCTCATGACAGAACCGCTTACGATCTGGCCGGTCCTGTCTTTGAACTCGCTGAAGATGACATCGCGCTCTGCCTCGCGGACCCTCTGGAATATGACCTGCTTTGCAGTCTGGGCGGCGATCCTGCCGAGGTCATGGAGATCAAGTGAAAAATCAACAGAATCGCCCTCCATCTTCTGCGCATCAACGGCCCTGGCATCCCTGATCGAAATCTCAAGCTCAGGGTCAGTCACCTCGGCAACCACCAGCTTTGTCTCATACACTCTGATATCACACTTCTTCCTGTCTATGGTCAGATGAATATTTGTCCTGCCTCCGTATTTCTTCCTCATGGCTGAAAGCAGCGCGGACTCGAGCGCCTCGATCATGATCTCCTTTGAGATGCCCTTTTCCCTGCTTATCTGCTCTATTACGTGGCACAGTTCTTTTGTCATTTCAGTTCTATCTCCAATCTTGCGCGAGATATGGTATCAAAGGGTATGAGCAGATTCTGCCCGTCTCCTGTCAGCAGGCTTATCAGATTATCCTGAACATCAATAATCCTGCCGATAAATACATTATTGGCATCCTCAGTCTTCTTCATCACAACCCTTGCCAGTTTTCCGATGGACTGCTCATAGTGCTTCAGTTTCTTCAACTGCCGGTCAATCCCGGGAGAAGAAACCTCCAGCACAAAGGCGGCCGGGAAGAGGTCTTCCACATCGAGCAGGGCTGAGAGCGACCTGCTGAATTTCGCGCATTCATCAAGAGAAATCCCCCCTTCCCTGTCAAGATAGACCCTCACAAAGGGATTCCTCGCATTGCCGACGATCTCAACATCGTAGACCCTGACGCCATGCTGCTCTGCAATGGATTCTGAAAAAATAGCTATCTTTTCCCGTATTTCTTCCATAGAAAACAAAAGAGCGGGAAGACCCACTCTTAATTTAGCGCTTCAGCAGACTGAAAAATAAAGTGTTCTAAGTATAGCAATGGCAGACATAAAAATGCAACGCAAAAACCATTCCATCTTAAACATCCTGACTTACGATACCTTAATCTGCAGCCATATTGAAAATATCTATTGCGATAATCTGATGAAAATATAATAATAACAAATGAATACGAGTGAAAGATAAAGAAAAACATAAGGCATGAAGTCAACTTCATCTAAAAAGAAGAGACATGGGGATCAGAGGGACCTCATCTCCATAGACCTTATCCCTGACCCTTTCGTCATTCTTGGGCAGGACTGCGTGCTTGATGCCAACCTGAGTTTCTTCACCCTCATTGGCTCTGTCAGGCAGGAGGTGATCAAACAGAACTTCTCTGAAATACCCCTGCTGAGGAAAATCTCGAGGAAGATTTCGGAGTCTTTCTTGTCAGGATCAGAGGGTTTTGAGAGGATCGCCTTTCATAACAGACATTTTGAAGTGCAGATCCTGCCGTTTCGGCGAAAAGACGAACCATATCTTCTGAGGGTCGCCCTGAAGGACATAACTAACTTCGTCAGACTCGAAAAAGAACTCCTGAAAAGAAACAAGGAACTGATCATAGTCAATACCCTTTCAAGCGCCTTCATATCAACAGAGAATATGGATATGGTAATGGGAGACCTGATGGATAAAGTCCTTCTTATAACGGACTTCCATGCAGGCTTTATCATGTTGAACGAAAACGAAAACCTCAGGCTCAGAACAAGCAAAGGCATTTCTCCTGAACTGCAGAATCTCATCGCATCAGGAGGCATCGAATCCCTCTGTAGCGATGCTGTCAGAACGCAGGAGCCGATGCATATTGTTGAGCAGTCAGCCATCGCAAGGATTTCAGCGCTCAGGGAAGAGGGCCTTGTCTTTATAGCAGCTATTCCTCTTTTGTCGAGCCAAAAGGTCATTGGCCTGCTTTGCCTCGCAAGCAGGGTTGCCAGAGAGATGGATTTTGATTTTGCAGCCCTGCTCTCACTGGTCGGCAACCATGTATCACATATTGTTGACAAGATCAAGCTCTTTCAGGAGACAAAGCGGCTCTCTGTCACCGACGGCCTGACAGGTCTGTACAACAGCAGGTATTTCTATAAATATCTTGACCGGGAGATATCAAGGACTAAGCGTTATGGCGTTTCGTTCTCGCTCATGCTCTTTGACATTGATGATTTCAAGAAATTAAACGACACATACGGGCATCAGGCAGGAGACGATGTGCTTCAGGAATTGGCCGGGATTCTTAAATCAGTTTCAAGAGAGACGGACATTGTGGTAAGGTATGGGGGCGAGGAATTTGTGATCATACTGCCAAGCACGTCAGAAGAAGAAGCAAAAACCCTTGCCAGCAGGATATTGCAGTCAGTTCAAGAGACCAAGATACGGGTCAATGCCTCTGAAGAAGTGAACATAACCCTAAGCGGCGGCATCGCATCGTTCCCCAAGAATGCATCCACGGCAAAGAACCTCCTTAATGCTGCAGACAGCGCCATGTATGCGGCAAAGGCGGCCGGAAAAAATACCCTGGTGTGTTATCAGGGCAGTCTGCATGAAGAAAGTATTTGAACGGCCAAAAAGCCTGAAATCTAATGCATTCCGGTTCTGTCCCGGCTGCGGCCACAGTCTTGTGCACAGACTTATTGCAGAATGTATTGACTCTCTGGGCATCAGGCAACAGATTATCGGCATAGCGCCCGTAGGCTGCGCAGTCTTTGCATGCGATTATTTTGATTTCGACATTCTCGAGGCTGCTCACGGCAGACCTCCTGCTGTAGCAACGGCGCTCAAAAGGGTTATGCCTGACAGGATCGTATTCTGCTATCAGGGAGACGGCGATCTTGCAGCAATAGGCACGGCAGAGATCATCCATGCAGCAAACAGGGCTGAAAACTTCTCTGTTTTCTTCATCAATAATGCGACATATGGCATGACAGGAGGACAGATGGCGCCAACAACGCTGGCAGGACAGAGGACAACCACAACACCCCTTGGCAGGGATCTGCGGACCACCGGATACCCTCTCAGGGTGTCAGAACTCCTTTCGTCAATTGAGGGCGTCTCCTATCTGCAGCGTGTGGCAGTTGATTCGTATAAAAACCTGATGATTGCAAGAGAGGCCATAGAAAAGGCCTTTATATACCAGATCGAGGGCAAGGGCTTCAGCCTTATTGAGATCCTTTCGCCCTGCCCTACTGACTGGGATATGAGTCCAAGGGCTGCTGCAGACTGGGTCAGAACTACGCTCTCCCATACGTACCCTCTCGGTCTGATCAAGGATAAATACGCGGACGCCTGATGACATGGAGAAGAAGATAATAATCGCAGGCTCTGGAGGACAGGGCATACTCTTCCTGGGCAGAATGCTGCTGTCAGCAGCCATGCGTGAAGGCAGAGATGTCACCTGGTTTCCGGCATATGGCGCAGAAATGCGCGGTGGTACAGCAAACTGCACTGTTATCATCTCCGACGAAATGATCGGTTCACCTGTTGTCACAACGCCGGATATTCTGATTGCCATGACCAGGGCATCCCTTGATCGCTTTCTGCCGAGCCTCAGAAATAAAGGCATGCTCTTGTATGATTCCTCGCTTATTAATGAAAAGATATCACGCAGGAATGTAATTGCTGTTGCTGTTCCGTGCACCAGAATTGCAGGCGACATGGACTGTAAGACATCAGCAAACATGGTGATGCTCGGCGCATTGATGGCAAATACAGGGCTGCTCAAACCAGAGACAATACTGAGTTTGTTCGGAGACACGGCCTGTCCGAAAAAAGCAGGGTCTTTTCCTGCAAATAAGGAACTTTTCCAGAGGGGGTTGGACTGCATTGAAAATACGTAAGGCCCATATCAACGATATTAAGGAAATCCAGAAACTTGTGAATGAATTTGCCCGCAAAGAGCAGATGATACCGCGTGCATTGAATGAACTGTATGAAAACCTGAGAGACTTCGTTGTTGCAGAAGAAGAGAGCAGGATCGTGGGGGTCTGTGCCCTTCATATCCTTTGGGATGATCTTGCAGAGATCCGCTCGCTCGCAGTAAAAAAGGATTTCCAGAAAATGGGCATTGGAAAAAAGATGGTTGAGCGCTGTTTAAGAGAGACTAAAGAACTTGGCATAAGACGGGTCTTTGTCCTTACATACCAGTCTGATTTCTTCAAGAAATTAGGGTTCAGCGACACTGACAAGTCTGAACTGCCGCAAAAGATCTGGGGTGACTGCATCCGCTGTCCCAAGTTCCCTGAATGCGATGAAAACGCGCTGATCAGGAATGTATAACCTCTGAGTTAATAATACGGTCATTGGTAGAGCCTCATACATCACCATCCCCTTCATCCCCTCCCCTCAAGCTCATCTTTACCCACATCCTGGGCTACATGAGACCGTGGAAGAGGAGGATTGAG
>CAYUNK010000019.1:0-38904 GCA_964446125.1 uncultured Nitrospiraceae bacterium
TAAGCGCCTCGTTACCTCCCCTAAGCTGCTGTCCACATTCCACGGACAGCAGCATTTTTTTGTCAAATCTCTGTCAGCTCGTATTTTCTTGACCCAAGACCGATCCTTTCTGCCTCCTCTATTTGTATCAGATACGGCCTGGAGTGAAGTTTCATGAATATGTCATCGCCCTTCGCTATCTTGCGCTCTTCAGCAAGGGACTGCTCAAGAGGCCCTGCCTTAAGCAGCATATCAATGCCGGCCTGTTCAATTGCAACTATATCATCCGACAGCATGATACCTAAATCCTGGATTACAGGGACATCTGCAGAAGGCATGCAATCGCACTCAGGCTGAATCTCGGTCAGGAAGTTCAGGTAAAGGATCTTCCCCGGCTCAAACGTTCCGATAACAGCCTTGGCAGCCTCAGCCAGGGAACTCATAAACCTCTGATCATCGCCGGGCAGGGTGAGCGATTCGCTCTGGCATACCCTCTCACACCTTCCGCAGCGCCAGCAGATATCGCGGTTCCATATGATTTCATCATCCCTGAAGGTGATGGCATCAAGAGGGCATACCTCCTGACACTGAAGGCAGAGTTCGCATTTGTCGGAATTCCAGACCAGTTCTCCTTCGCCAATGGTATGCATGGCTCCTCTTCCGCATTTCCATCCGCAGGTGCGGTGAGAACTGCTCACCCCTCCCATTGCGAGATTCTTTATCGCCCCTGCATATCCTGCATTGATATGACCTTTTACGTGGGAACATACCACCATGGCAGGCACATCATGAATCAGGGACGCAACCGCTATCTGACCAAGGATCTCTCCTGCCTTGACCATGATACTGTCATTGCCGTATAGTCCGTCAGCAATCACCACAGGGGCTCCCACGCTCAGATGATTAATGCCGTTTTGGTTGGCAACCTCAAGATAGTCAAGCCCCTTTACCCTTACTGTGTCGGCAACAAAAGGTTTTGCGCCGATCCTCCTGAGAGCATCCGCAACCTTTCTCAGAAATACCGGCCGCACGATCCGGTGCGCCCCCTCTGAACCAAAATGGGTCTTTACCGCGACCCATTCTTCAGGGCTGAAGTAATTCATCAGGCCTATCTCCTTCAGGAGCCGTTCAAGTTTCCCCGGCATGCTGTCATCATATTTCCATTTTCTGGCGCGTGCTGATGCAAAATATACCTTTGCCATAATCACTCTCCTGTTCAGCCTTCAAGGCTTCTGTCGTACAGCTCTTTCCTGCTGAAGCCATAAGCCTCTGCTATTTTTTTTGCCGATTCCTTCCTTCCGAGCCCTTTTCTCATCAATTCCCTGACCTCTCTCAGGGCATCGTCCATATGCAGTTGTCCTGTGTCTTGCCTGCCTTCAAGGATAATCACATATTCGCCTGCAATGGTAGAATGCTCAAGACTGTTCAGAACCTCAGCAACCATTCCCCGGAAGACCTCTTCATGGAGCTTGGTCAGTTCCCGGATCACAACCACATTGCGCTTTCCTGTTATAGCTGCAATATCCGAAACAGCTTCAAGGATTCGGTGAGGCGCCTCATAGAATATCAGCGTACGCTCTTCAAGGCTGAGCCGCTCAAGAGCCTTCCTTCTCTGCATCCGCCCGGCAGGAAGAAAACCGCAAAAGGTAAATTCCTCTGTCGGAAATCCGGAAAGAGACAGGGCTGTAATGGCTGCAGACGGCCCTGGAACAGGGATAACCCTGATGCCCTCTTCAATTGCCTTTCTAATCAGCATAGTGCCGGGATCGGAAATGCCCGGGGTGCCGGCATCTGATATCAGCGCAACAGTCTGTCCATCCTTGAGCCGCTGAAGCGTCTCCCTGGCCCTTACCTTCTCCTTTTCACCCCAATAACTGACGAGCGGTTTCCTGATGCCATAGTGATTCAGCAATTTAAGGGAATGCCTGGTGTCCTCGGCAGCTACAATATCCGCCTCTTTGAGGATGCGCAATGCCCGCAGGGTAATATCCTCAAGGTTGCCGATCGGTGTAGCGACAATGTAGAGTATGCCCTGTTCCATAAAGGATTGCCTTTACCGGCAGCAGGCGGGCAGGCTTACATCCCTTTGAGGGCGGTTCTCAAAAACAAAAGGCTGATGACTGTCCGCTGGTTTCTGATATGCCATCTCAATTCCTGTTCTGCAGGTTCAGCATCTTTCTCAATCTTCTGTCTGTCCTGACAATCTCCTCAGCGTCATCGCCGGCCAGCTCCCAGGTGTATTCGTCTTTGGGTGACCTCTTGAGCTTGATCTTTACCGGTTTTTTCGGTTTTATCTGCTGAAGCTCAGGCTGCTTGGCAAACTGAAAGCCTTCCTTGTCGGAAGCAGAAATGCCGACCGGGCCGAGGAGCATAACAACGGCAATAACAGCGCCATGAATACGCATCAGTAGATCAGCCCCTCCTCTGCCTTGAAGGATTTCACCATATCGGTTGTCCAGCCGAGATCATAGGACTGGCCGCAGTCAGGGCAGCTCAATATGATCTTTGCGCTGCCCGTTTCCGTCTTTCTGAAAGAGACATGGAAGCCTTTCTTGTAATCGCAGCTCGAACATTCCCTGAAATCGTCCATCAGCAGCTCCAGTATCTGTTTGTTATGGGGAACCGCCAGTCACGCCCAAAGGCCCGGGCCGTTATCTTTATCCCGGGAGGAGACTGCCTTCTCTTATATTCAGTGCGGTCTACCATGCCGATCACCCGTCTGGTCTGCTCTGCATTACAGCCCATGCTGAGCATCTCGCTGAAACTGAGTTCATCCTCTATGTATGCCTTAAGTACAGGGTCGAGCTGTTCATACGGAGGCAGCGAGTCAGTATCCCGCTGATCCGGCTTAAGCTCTGCAGAGGGCTCTTTCTTTATTACTGCCTCAGGTATAACCGCACCATTGCCGAGACCATTCCGCCATATGCAGATGTCATACACAAGAGTCTTTGCAACATCCTTGATCACTGCAAAGCCGCCGGCCATATCACCATAGAGGGTTGCATAGCCGACACTCATCTCTGACTTGTTGCCTGTGGTCAGCACCAGCCAGCCGAACTTGTTCGAAAATGCCATAAGCAGGTTTCCACGGATGCGCGCCTGCAGGTTCTCCTCGGTCGTATCCTCTGCGATTCCTGCAAAGTGGGGCCTCAGCGCCTTGCCATAACTGTCCATGATATTGCTTATCGGCAGCTCTGTAAGCCTGATCCCAAGGTTCGCAGCAAGCGCCTCAGCGTCCCTCCTGCTCTGCTTCGAGGTATAAGGCGAGGGCATAAAGACACCATGCACACGCCCACTGCCCAGGGCATCAACCGCTATTGCAGCAACAAGAGATGAGTCAATGCCTCCGCTCAGGCCTATGACAACACCCTGAAACCCGTTTTTTCCGACATAATCAGCAGTGCCCAGAACCAGGGCGTTATACGCTTCCTCAGGCTGTTCCGCTTTCGGGTGTATGGAGGACTTCAAAGGCATTCTGTTTGCTGAAGCAGCAACAGAGATCTTTTTTGCGCTGTACATTGCCGCCTCTCCGCTGAGACGGCCGGCTTTTCTGTCTTTTCGTACGGCCCTCGTGTCAATATCAAGAACCAGAAGGGCCTCCTCAAACTGCACAGCCCGCGCAATGAGGTTTCCCTGATGATCATAAACCATGCTGAGGCCGTCAAAGACCAGTTCATCCTGGCCTCCCACTGCATTCAGATATGCTATCATGACCCTGTTTTGCCGCGAACTTTCCCTGAGGATCTTTTCCCTGAGCGCCGGTTTTCCGATCTCATATGGAGATGCGTTGATATTGATGATCAACTCTGCCCCTGCGCGCGACTGGACAAGGGTGGGTCCCTGCCTGTGCCAGATGTCTTCGCAGATATTCAGGCCGACCTTGAAGCCATTGATGCTATAAACCGGAAAGCGCTTGCCGGCCCTGAAATATCTGACTTCATCGAATACACCATAGTTCGGCAGCAGCACCTTATGGTATATATCCTTTATCCTGCCTTCTGAGATGACTGCAGCGGCATTATAGAGGTCGTTCCTGTCCCTGTCTACAAAGCCCACAACAGCTGCAATCCCTTTTACGCCGGCGCTGATGGCCTGTATGGCATCAAGATTATCCTGAATAAACCTGGGCTTCAGCAGAAGGTCCTCCGGCGGGTACCCGGTAACGGCAAGTTCAGGAAATGCGACAACATCAGCCTTCTGTTTCTTTGCCTTGCCGATAAAAGAAATAATCTTGCGGGAATTGCCCCTGAGGTCGCCGACAGTGGAGTTCATCTGCGCAAGCGCAATGCGGAGCGTCTTCATGCATAAATCCTCTGCAGCATGGTTACATAATAAAGCAAAGCAGTGCCTTTGTAAAGAATGAGAATCGCGGAAAATATCATGAGAGAATTGATAAACTACACAATGGAAGACTGGAAAGAAAATATATCTTTTGTGCTTGTTGAACCAAAGGAATCCGGCAATATCGGCGCTTCTGCGCGGGCTATAAAAAACATGGGATTCCGCAATCTCTGTCTTGTTAAACCGCCTGACAGACTTACTGACGAGGCGCGCTGGTTCGCCTGCAATGCCCTTGATGTGCTTGACAACGCAAAATCGTATCCTGATTTTATCGGCGCTATAAGGGATAAGGCATTGGTCGTCGGCACAAGCAGGAGGACCGGAAAACGCAGGGGAATGATCCTTCCGGTTGATCAGGGCGCAAGACAGATTATTGAACGGGCAGGCTCCGGCAGGGTCGCATTACTCTTTGGAAGGGAGGATAAAGGACTCCTCAATGAAGAGGTTGATGAATGCGGCCTCCTTCTTACGATCCCGACAAGCAAAGAGCACAGGTCGCTGAATCTCGGCCAGGCGGTATTGATCGTTGCGTATGAGCTATTGAAGGCAGGATATGAAAAACAGGCGTCAGGAATCGGGACAGAGTGTGTAAAAAATGAAAGAAGAACCAGAAGAAACAGGCAGAAGCCGGCTCCCAGAATGTTTGAATCAGGAGAGCAGGGCACTCAACTCGTCAGTTACGAAGAGATAGGGACTCTCTATTGCCGTATGACAGAAACCTTGAGGCTGCTTGAATACATCCCAAGAGGAGACCGGGATCTTGAGGCAAAGATCATGCAAAACCTTAAGCATTTCATTGCCCGGGCAGGGCTTACAGAATGGGAGCTTAATATGCTCCACGGTATCCTGAGCCAGATAGAGAAAAAGGTGACAAGACCTGACATATAGTGGCACGCTTCCTGTTTCCCTATCGGCCTCAACAGGCATTTTCAATAGACGCCTCGCAGGCAACAAAGGACCCGGCCATCCAGTATCTGGACAATGAATATGCTACAATGTAGCCAGCCTTTTATCACAAACGCATAACCGTATGAAGAAAGAATATACAGGGCCACCGGCCCAGGACAGCTTCACCGAAAATAATATTGACAACATCCGCACAGCTATTGCCCAGGGCAAGAATATTCTTATCTGCGGCGTCGTTGGCGTCGGCAAGATAACAAATACTGTCCAGGCAGTGAGGGATGCCACGAATGTCTACTATCTGGGAAATCCTTTTGACTATGAAGGCAAGGTGCGGCCCGGAAGTTATGAGAAATACCTCACCTATATTCATTCCCTGAAAAATGACATCAGGATCATTGAAGATATAGAGGGGCTATTTTCGATCTCTGTTCCCATCATTCTGATCATTGATGAGGTCTACGGCAGAAGCGATGCTGAGTTCAGCCAGATCAGCAGGCTGATGGATATGGAAAACATACATATCATACAGATTACCGGCTGCATCAAAAACATGAAGAGGCTGATTGACAAGATTGACTTTATCCTTGAACTTCATATTGAGGGGGCCTTCTCTGTAGAAAAAGAGCTGGCCCAGGCCATCTGCAGAATCCTCGGCCAGGACAAATCTGTCAACAAACTCTTCTGAATATGCCTTGCCTGCAATGAACAGGAAGTCCGGCGCCTCCGGCATGCTGCCCCGACAAAGTCAGGACGAAAATTCCACTTTTGCCTTATTCAGTTCACCTTCTCAAACTTGTTGCTGCCGGGATCGTATGCGCTTACATTGCCGGTTCCTATGTCATAAAACCAGCAGTGCAGATGAAGCCGGCCTGACTGCAGGTCGCCGGCAACAAAAGGATACGTCTGGATATTCTGCAACTGCACCAGTATACTGCTCCTCAATGACCTGGGCAGAAGACTTGCCTGATGCCTTCGGATAGAACTCCTCGACAATCCGCCTGACCGGCATTGCCAGCTGCAGCCATTGCCACAGATGCGGCATATCTGCAAAGTCCTCTTCATTACCCATCACAGCCTTCATTGCGCCGCAGTTGGAATGGCCGCAGATAATGATATCCTTAACCTTCAGGCCGAGGACTGCAAATTCTATTGTTGCAGCGACACTGTTTTTATCCTTTATCGCATAATGGCGCGGCACTATATTGCCCACATTCCTCACAATAAAAAGTTCGCCCGGCCTGCTCTGCGTCACAAGATTGGGGTCAATCCTGGAGTCTGCACAGGTGATAAAAAGCACTTCCGGCTCCTGCCCTTCAGAAAGACGTTTAAAAAATCCTCTTCTTTCTTGAAATAAGCCTCGCTGAATCTATGAATGCCCTTATACAGCTTTTCCATAAATCTCCTGAACTAATTCAAAACAGGTAGTTTGTATGCATAAATGATCATGAACCAGCCCCAACGCCACACATATGTCAGCAAGCCATGCCCAATCCGACCGACTATGTTTTTTCTATGACAAAAAGAAGCTGCCCTTCCTGTACCGTGTCGTTCAGTTTTACACAGACTTCTGCTATCTGCCCCTCAAACTGGGCTATGATTGCATTTTCCATCTTCATTGCCTCAAGATTGGCAATCTCCTCGCCCTTATGGATAATGTCGCCCACCTTGAGCGCGCCCCTTTCAGGATTGCCGATCCTCCAGATATTGCCGTTAATCGGCGCTCCGATATCAGATGGAGACTTCGCCATGCGTATCTCGACCTTTCTGGCGCGGGGGGTGTTAACAGAATAGACCCTCGTCTTGTTATTAACAAGCATAACAACATGGACGATGCCTTCATGCTCAGCGCCGATAGAGACCAGCTCTATGGTATAAGGCTTGCCCCAGAGCTCGAAATCAACCCTGTCGCCCGCCTTTCTGAGACCATTTCTCCAGACGTCCGTAGGCAGCACAAGAGGGGCCTCGCCGAATTTGGCCCTGAACTCGATCATGCTTAAGGCATCCTTCGGATGCATGAGATAGAGGATAAACTCCTCCTCAGCAGGACTCCTGCCCAACTGCTCTGCAAGCTCTGTTCTGAGCTGATCAATATCTTCATTGTCGAGAGAATCAAGGGGAGAAAGCTCTTTCCGCTCAGACATCTTCTTTTCCCACTCTTCTCCGAAGGTGCTCCGGTATACCCATTCATCAGGCCATCCCATAGGCATCCTGCCGTAATTTCCAAGGAGCAGGTTCTTGAAGTCACCCGGCGTATTTCTGAAAAGTGTGAGCAGTTCCTGCTGCTCCTGTTCAGTCATTGCAGCAAGGTCCTGCGCCTTTTCCTCAACAAATCTCCTCAGGAGATCTATGATATGCCTTACGCCTGCATCGCCTCTTTCTTTTGCGTAGCGGTTTACAATGCCGCTGCAGGTGACCCATGTGATCTGCGACCCTGGTGTAACGTCAAAATACTTGACAATCCTGTTATACAGCGACATCACAGTCAGGATTGAAGGCATCAGATGAAGAAAGTCACCCTTCTGGGCCTGCTCAAAGGAGCTCGGGAATGCCCCGCCGGGCATCTTGTGGCGCGTAACCGTGTGATCAAATCCCTTAAAAGGCGATTCAGCCCACTCGTAGTGGCCTATCCATTCACGCACCTGCTGGACAGCCTTTTCTGCTTCGTCCCTGTTGAGATTGACCGGTATGCCCGATTCTTCGAAATAGGCCTGCACGCTCAGGATGGGCGAGTGTCCGTAGAAGCGTACAAGGGAATCCTCCTGCACATCGAAGATCTTTGCGCCTGCCCTGGCAGCAGCAAGCAGCGCCGGCATCGCAAGGCCGTCTGTAATATGCCGGTGATACTGCAGAACAAGGTCCGGATATTTCTGCTTGATCGCATCAACAAGGCTGCCTATGCGCCTGATGTCCCCGACGCCTGCCATATCCTTTATACAGAGCACGATCTCGTTCGTGCCGGAGCAAAGGTCTATGATATCGCGGACAACCGATAGGTAGTAGTCGTTTGTCGTCCAGTCAGCCGAGGTGAAGGATATGGCAGGTTCAAACAGCCGCCCTCTCTTCATTACCACCTCCGCGACTGTTCTCATGTTTCTGACGTCGTTCAGGAAAGAAAAACATCTCCAGACGTCAATATCAACGTTGGCCACAACATGTTCTATGATATTCTTCGGATACGGACGGTATCCGAACAGGTTTGTTTCCCTGATAAGGGTCTGCAGCAGGACATCAGGCATCAACTCCCTGAGCAGCGCTATCTCCTCCACAGGGCTCTCCCGCCTGTTCATTATGCCGACATGCCATCGCGCCCCTCCATGGCACTCTGCGCTGAAAAGACCCATATGGTTGTAATAAGAAGCAAGGGTCTTCAGGTCATGTATACGGTGGCGGTTCTTGAAATCAGACTGGCCTGCATCGCGCATGCTCACATCTGTAAAACATACCCCCGGCAGGGAGCGCACAGCCGAGACGATCTCTCCCGGGCTCATCCCAGGTTTTGCAAATATTGTGGTTTTGTCTTCTTTTTTCATGTTTTCCATCTCTTCTGTTCTCACATCCAGCCCTGAGGTCCGAGTGCGGATATCTCCGCCACATATCTGGCTACCTTCAAGGCCTCGTCTTCGCTGCTTTCATCCCTGAACATGGATATCAGCTCGTTCATATGCTCTTCGATAAAGTGTGTAGAAAATTCTCCTGATATAAAGGAACGGTGCCTGATGATGCTCAGCAGAAGCGGCGCCAGTGTCTTGACGCCTTCTATCCTGAGGTTCCTTGAAAGAGACCGGTCCATTGCCCGTATGGCATCTTCCCTGTCAGCGCCTGCTGTCATAAGCAGCATGAACAGCGAGTCGTAATAGGGCGGTATGTCGGCGCCTTCATATACTCCCGCCGATACCCTCACGCCCGGGCCCATCGGAATCTGCAGGCGGGTGATCTTGCCAAAGGAAGGGCTGAACGTCTTGGGGTCCTCTGCATTCAGCCTCACCTCAAGCGCCCATCGGTTGGGATGAATATCGGTCTGTTTAAAAGGCAGGGGCCTGCCCATTGCCACATCAAGCATAATGCCGACAATATCGAGACCTGTAATAAGCTCTGTAATGCCATGCTCAACCTGAAGCCTGGTATTGACCTCAAGAAAGTAAAACTTTTTTGTCTGGGCATCAAAGATAAACTCAACCGTTCCGGCAGAGGAGTACCCGATCTCCCGCATGAGACGGGTCGCGGTATAACAGATCTCCTGCCTCAGCCCGTCATCGAGCGACGGCGATGGGGCCTCCTCAATTATCTTCTGATTGCGTCTCTGGAGCGTGCATTCCCTTTCATACAGATGAACAACATTGCCCTGTGAATCAGCGACAATCTGCACCTCAATATGCCTTCCGCGCTCTATATATTTCTCTACAAGCACTGTCTCGTCGCCAAAAGATTTCCTCGACTCCGACCTGACCTGGCTCAGCGCATGGCTGAGCTGCTCATCATGATCGACCTTGAGCATGCCTTTTCCGCCGCCGCCCGCTGAAGCCTTGATCATAATGGGAAAGCCTACCTTTTCGTCCTTCATCCATTTGCGGATCTGGCCGATGTCTGTGACATTGCTGATTCCCGGAATAGTAGGAACATGAGCCTTTATTGCAAGGGTCTTGGCCTCTATCTTGTCACCCATCATCTTTATCACAGCAGGCGAGGGCCCGATCCAGATAAGCCCGGCGTCAACCACTTTCTGTGCAAAAAGGTGGTTTTCGGCAAGGAAGCCCCAGCCCGGGTGTACTGCGTCAGAATTACTCCTTATGGCCGCTTCTATTATCCTGTCCATATTGAGGTATGACTCTACAGGCGGCGCCTCGCCGATATGAACTGCAGTATCAGCCATGAAAACATGATGTGCAAGCCGGTCGGGCGTGCTGTACACAGCAGTAGTAGGGATTCGTCTGTCCCTGCAGGTATGCATTATCCTGACGGCCGGAACCCCCCTGTTTGCTATCAATACCTTTTGAATCTTCTTGTCATTCATGAAAGAACTCCTTATAAATGCCGACTGAAACATTGTATAGTATCATATCTATACTACATTTATGGGCCTGTGGACTCGATTTGATTACTGTCCGAATAGGCTGAGGCCTTTTATTGTGAGATCCAAAGGCTGATGTTTTATGATACAGCCTTTATTACTCTGTCAAGTCTTTCCATGACATCTGCCGCTGTTCCTGCAAGTATATTGACATGACCCATCTTCCGCCTTTCTCTGGCCTCTTTCTTTCCATAAAGATGAAGCTTTACCCCCGGAACCGAGAAGATCTTGCTGAAATCGAGTTCACTCGTGCCTTTGCCAAGTATGTTCAGCATGGCTGCCGGACAGAGCAGCTGCGGCTCGGTCATGGGAAGGCCGCTAATGGCCCTTATAAGCATCTCAAACTGGGATATATCACAGGCATCCATCGTATAGTGGCCTGAATTATGGGGTCTGGGCGCAAACTCATTAATCAGGAGGTCGTCGTTTTCGAGCAAAAACATCTCTACGCTAAGCAGGCCTACAAGTTCAAGTGCCCCTGCAAGTCCGGTGGCGAGTTCACAGGCCTTTTCTGCAGCCTTCCGGCTTATATCCGCAGGGGCCAGACTGTATCGCAGTATTCCGTTTTCATGGACATTCTGAACGACCGGAAAATTGACAGTATCGCCCTCTGCATTCCTCGCACAGATCACAGATACCTCTTTTGCAAAAGGCACAAACTCTTCAATGATAACCTCACCCTTCAACACGTCACATATCGCCCTGAAGTCCTGTTCGGTTTTTATGATATAAAGACCCTTGCCGTCATAACCTCCGGTGGACATTTTAACCACTAACGGGGTTTTATGTATAATTGACTCCATATCCCTGATGTCATTAAAGACGTGGAATCCTGGAACAGGAAGACCGATCGCGCGTAAATAGATCTTTTCAGATACCCTGTTCTGTTTAATAGTAAGAACCCTTGATGAGGGACAAACACGTGTCTGGGCTTCAATCATCTTAACATCAGCAATGTCCACATGTTCAAATTCATAGGTTGCGATATCGCAGGCTTTAACAAAATCAGCGATATCAGCTGGAGTCATGGCCCTATCAGCAACCACGGCAGCAGGGCCATGCAGGTCAGGATCGAGCACCACGGATGAATAGCCCATCCTTCTGCATTCGAGGATCAGCATCCTTCCGAGCTGACCACCGCCAATAACGCCTATTTTAGAACCGGGAAGCAATGGCATATTTATGAAATAACCCCTTATCGTATTGTCTATAAACGTACTATGTTATGACCTGCAGCTCGTTTGATTCTGTCATACACAGCCAGCCCAATTCCCTTATCTGATACTGACGCAGATATTATTATATCAACCCTCTTTCTATCCATTTCCCTAAGCACAGAATAGATCCTCTCGGCAATTGTCCCTGGCTCAGACCCTGCAAAGGCAACAATGCAGCCTTTATATCTCACATTTCTCCGAAAACTGATTATGCCCACTTTTTTGTCATCTTTCAAGGCATCATTTGCCAGCGCCTCCATTTTCTTCCGGACATCCTCATTTTTGCCCTCTACGATTACCATCTCTGCCTTTGGTGCGTAGTGCTTGTATTTCAGGCCAGGGGACTTCAAATATTGACTGCTGATGTCCGCATCAGGCGTTCTTACCTTTCCGATAAGCCTCTCTATCTCCTTTTTCGTAACTCCTCCATGCCGGAGTATAACAGGAGACTTCACTGTCATGTCGATAACCGTGGACTCTATGCCTATTCTGGTTCTTCCCCCGTCCAGTATGATATCCACCATGCCGCTGAGGTCATCAAGAACATACTCTGCCTTTGTTGGGCTTGGCCTTCCTGATATATTTGCTGACGGACCTGCCAGCGGAACACATGCATTCCGTATGAGCTGACGGGCAATCGCATTGTCAGGCATACGTACGGCAACAGTATCGCTGCCTGCCGTTACAACATCCGGAACCGCCCTTTTCTTTCTCAGAACTATCGTCAGCGGTCCTGGCCAAAACCTCTCCATTAGAAGCTTCGCCGCCTTAGGAGGTCTTTTTGCAAGGAGTTGCAGATCACCCACGTCTGCGATATGAACTATCAAGGGATTATCGGAAGGCCTTGACTTGATTCTAAATACTTTCCTGACAGCATCCGGATCAAGGGCGTTGGCGCCAAGCCCATAAACAGTCTCTGTGGGAAAAACAACGAGTCCGCCTCGTCTTAAGGTATCTGCTGCATGTCGGATCTTGTCATGCTCTGGATTCCGATTCCTGATCTTTAGTGTTTCTGTCTTATTCACGGCAATTTAATAATAAATCAGGTTCTGAATTTCTCTTCCCTAACTACCTCAACATCGTACATATAGGCTATTCCTGCATAGTTATTAAAGAACTCCTCTACAACAGAAGCTACTATCTTCTTGGCGATATCCTCAGTAGTGAGCGTCTCGATCCTGATGTTTCTCAGATATTCCCCCAGAAGAGAGTCATCGTCCCGTATCCCCCTTTCCCCCCTGCCGCAGACATTGTCAATGGTGTATCCTTTAACCCCGATATCAGTAAAAAGTGTAATGATCTCATCTTTAATCGAGGATTCAGTGATTATTACGACCTTTTTTACTGTCTTGAGTTCCATATTGACCTCCGGAATTAGAAGAAACTGCTGATATGCTTGGCTGTATAGTAATAGACAGGAATGCCTATGAAAACATTAAAGGGGAAGGTCAGTCCCAGCACCAAGGGCATGGAAAGAGACGGGTTTGCTTCAGGCAGCGCCTGGCGCAGGGCAGCAGGGACAACGATATAAGAGGCGCTGGAGGACAGGACTGCAAGCAGAGTTGTCCCGCCCGTGCTCAGTCCTATGAGCATTCCGGAGAAGATTCCCGCCATTGCCCCCAGCAGCGGCATATAAATGCCAAACAATATCAGAGGAAGTCCCACCTTTTTTATATCCTCAATCCGCTTTCCGGCAAGGATTCCCATCTCCAGAAGAAACAGGCAGAGTATGCCGGTAAACGGAGCTTTTACGAAGCCTGCCATGGAGTCCATGCCCCTCTGGCCGGTTGCAAACCCAATGATGAAGCTTCCAAGCAGAAGCAATATTGTGCCGCCAAAAAGCACCTCACGTGCGAGTTTCGGCGACGCTATGCTGTGCTTCTTGTCTTGCCCCCGTCCTGAAAAGCCCTTTGCAAGGGCCAGACCGCTGATTATTGCCGGGGCTTCCATTATGGCCATCATAGCCACAATATACCCCTCATAGCCAATTTCATATACTCCAAGAAAGGCAACTGCCGCGACAAATGTGACAACGCTTATCGATCCGTAATGAGCTGAGATTGCTGCGGCATTAACCCTGTCAAGACTGGTGGTTGCCCTTAGGAGCGGATATGCCATCATCGGGAGCAGAAATCCAATAAGCAACGCGGCGACAAGGGAATAAAACAGCTTCAGGTCAAAAGCGCTCTGCTGTAATTCCACTCCGCCTTTGAACCCGATAACAATCAGAAGGTAATACGAAAGGGCCTTACCGATGCTGCCGGGTATCTCAAGGTCGGACTTGACCCGTATTGCGAAGATGCCGAGGACAAAAAACAGAATGGGAGGAGATAATATATTGCCTGCTGCTATTGACATCAGTTCAGTCAACATACACCTCTCCTTCCCTGTCTGATATGGTTAGGCGGCAGATGTCACAATCTGTCTCAGGGTTATGGCCTTCTTGGTGCACGCAACCTCGCACAGCCCACACCCCTTGCATCTGCTGCCTGTGATAAGAGTCTTTTTCTTCTTGTCCGGATTGATGATAAGCTTGATGGCATTGGGTTCAGGACATGCCTGAATACACAATTTACATCCCACGCACTTCTCCATATCAACAAAAGCTGCTACATACATGGCTCATCGCCTCCTCTTTATTTAGTATCGACCAAAGCTGATGCCTGGTTGTATGCCTCTGTCAGGACATTCACATTGGCTGCGATCAGCTTCTCCACCTTGTCATACTGCTTCTTTACAGCATCATCCAGAGCTGCGGTCGTTCCCGAGGCAACGAACTTAACCTTGCCGCCGAACCTCTCCTTAAGCGATTCGTGCATGGCATCCATGCTGACGATCTTTGTAACGCCCAGAAGCGATCCGAGCATCGCGATATTCGAGGAAAGCTCGGTGCCGCCAATCTTCCGTGCTATCTCGGTTGCGGGAACAAAATACGTCCTGACATTAAGAGCTTTCAGTCTTTCGCTCTCCTCCTCTGAAAACTCAATCACCTTTTCCGAATTTACAATGATTATGCCATCCCTCTTTATGCCGGAGAAAAATGGCATGGTGTAGGACTTGCCCTGGAGAATGACATCATGGTGAAATATCATTATCACATTGGGATAAAGTATCTCTCCTGTGTCGAAGATCGGCTCGTCGGAGATCCTGACATAGCTCTCAGCCGGAGCCAGCCGCTTTTCTGCTCCGAAAAACGGGTTTACCACTGCATTTTTCCCGTCCCTGACCGCAGCTCCGCCGAGCGCATGCGCAGCAGTAACCGCCCCCTGTCCTCCAAGTCCAGACATTCTGATATAAACCTGCATATTTATCCTCCTGATGTATAGTTCTCTTTAACTTCCTTCGAACGGAATCTCTTTGTCCTCTGCTACAAGCGCCTCTTCAGGGTCCGCCGTCGCCCTTTTCTGTTCTGCCTGAATCGTCTCCAGATACGCCCTGGCGTCATCAGATATATGCTCCCTGAAGCCATAGTCGCTCTTGAACCTGTCTCCGGCAACTTTCCTTGACTCAGAAGGCTTGATCTTGAGATTGGTCGGACATGGTGTATGTATCTGGATAAATGTCGGCCCTACCTCCCTGGCAACAAGCACCGCCTTTTTAAAGCATTCGCTGATGTTCTTTGGCCTTGCTGTGGAGACCACAGCCACATATGCACAGCCGGCGGTAACAGCAAGTTCAAACACCTTGACCTTCTGGAACTTCTTGCCTTTCGGAGCCATATTCAAGACTGCACCGGGCAGGCTCATGCCGCTTTCCTGTCCGCCTGTATTGGCGTACAGTTCGTTGTCGAACATTACAGTGGTAATTTTTTCTCCCCGAAACCATGAGTGAAGCGTCATGTCCAGGCCTATATCCGCAGTGGCGCCATCACCTGCCATTACAATAACGTCCTTAAGCTTATCCGGAAATCTCAGGGTCAAAGCCCTTTTGAGCCCTGAGGCCACAGCATTCTGGTTGCCAAAGAGAGAATGAACGTTATGCAGTGCAAGCTGCGGAAATGCAAGGCTGTTGCAGCCTGTGGAACCCACGAGTATGGAATCCTCCGGCTTTGGAAGGGAACCTATTAGAATACGAAACGCCAGCGCAAGATTGCAGCCGGCGCAGAGCGGGTGTTCCTCCAGTAGTTCCTTAAAGGAACCGAGGTCTCCTATCATCTTCTCTCCGCCGAAAGGACCATTTTTTACAAGGTCAAGGTATTCCTCCGGCATTACATCCTCAAAATAAGGGTTGATTCTTGTAATATCTAATGACATCTGTTTCCTCCTTGTAGTTGGTGCATGCCTCTATCTTTGACTATACCCCGATAAGGGCGCCTTCCTTTACAACCTGAACAATCACCTCCGCAGGCATGGTCATGCCTCCATAAACCCGTGGGCCGGGCACGATTCTGTCGTTGTTCGGTATTACGGACGCCACCTCTCGCGCAAGCCAGCCGGTCCTGTTAAACTCCGGAATAACAATTTTATCAGCCTTTGAAAGGGCAGCCCTTATCTCATCGGCCGGGAAGGGCCTGATGAGCTTGATCTTTACAAGGCCTGCCTCTATGCCCTCAGCCTTCAGCATCTTGATTGCCTCCCTCGACTGCGATACCGCTGTTCCCGAGGCCACTATCTGAACAGGCGCATCAGGGTTTGTCTGCTCTATAAAACTGCCAAGATATTTCTTTATATGCTTTTTGGCCCGCTGCGCGGCAGCGAGGATCTCCTGCTGCCAGCTGGCATGGGCAGCATAACTTATGAAGTTGCTCTTCATCACAAAGGGATCACGCATCAGCCTGAAAGGCGGCGTCTCCATGTCTATGTGAGGAACAGGTGAAAGCCCAGGATTATAGGGCTTAAGCTTCACATCCTCAGTAACAATATTTACCTTCTGGCGCGTGTGGGTTACGAAGAAGCCGTCAACAAATATGCCGATGGGGATATGCACTGAGGTCTGCTCAACAATGTCAAAGCTCATAAGAAGCATGTCATACAGGTCCTGGGCCGCCTCAGCATGCAGCATAAGCATGCCTGTATCGAGCAGGAAACCCATCTCTATTGTATCCGGCTGGATAGTGAGCGGAGCGTTAATCCCTCTGGTCATAAAGACCATGGCAATCGGAAGCCTTGATCCAGCCCACATCGAAAAATTTTCGAAGGCCCTTAATGTTCCGGGGCCGCAGGTGGCAGTAAATGTTCTTACACCTGCCATTGCAGCGCCGGCAACCTCGGACATAACAGCAAATTCGTTCTCCCCCCTGAAGTACTCCTTAACATAACCCTCTGCATAGAGGTCACCCACCAGGTGCATGCTCTCGCTCTGGGGAGTTATAGGATAGGATATGGCAATATCTATGTTTGCCCGCCTGATTGCCTCCCTTACTGCCTCGCTGCCGGTCATAAACTGCTCTTCCCGCTTTGCTTCAAAGAGCATATATTCCGTTGATACTTCTTTAAGTTCCTTTACAGGCATATTAAGCACCTCCCTTTTTCATTTCCTTGACCGTATCAAGAAGATTCCTGAGAGTATTGTTGTCGACATCCCTCAGTGAAGCATTTGCCTCTTCATGCCCCTCTTCAGCGCAGAGCGCAACAGTATAACAATCTGCTCCACCCCTGATGATCTTGAGCGCAAGGTTTGCCTGGTGGCAGTGAACCCCTATGAAGATGCCCACGTCAATCTTGTTGTGCCAGATAGTCAGATTGGGATGATTGGGATTGATCTCCACCGCCGGATCGATCATTGGATATTTTGGGCGATAGTCTGGCATGGGGATGGTCTTTGCCTGCACCTCTTTTGCAATCTCCCTGATAAGGCTTCCCCTTTCCAGTGCATACTCCGTAGTCCTCCAGATAAGAAGAGGCCCCGGGAAAAAAGTTGGATTTTTTGCCTCCAGTAATTTCTTTGCAATATGCCGCAGGGCTTTTTCCTTTGAAACGCACTCACCCTCAATAATAGCCTCGCCTATTTCAGGCATACTGACACCATGCATTGAAGCTGCCGGGGGAAGATAACCTTCGGGCCCCGGTAACACTTTGTACTCTGCCATTTTCTCCTCCTAAATCATTACTGTTTTATTCAAATGATCCTATTTTGCTGAACCAAATGGAATTTTTTAATTTATACTATTTCTGCAATAGAATGCAATTTTAGTAGACATACTGATGGCGGTTTTGGTTATCTTGCTCTTTATTTGACAAGTATTGGCATTCCAAACATCGGCCATACCGTCAACAGAGCAACTGCAAGTACACCTATCATAACTATGCTCAATGGTATGCCGTGCCTGAAGAATTCGCCTGCAGTGAACTGATGCGATCCGTACGCTATTGCATTGGGAGCAGCGCCGATAAGGAACATGAACGGCATGCCTGCGGCAAAAAGCGATGCATAGAAGATCACGTCTGGGGCGACCCCGATATACTGTGCCACCACCAGAGAAACCGGAAGAGAAATTGCTATGGCAGCCACGTTCATTATGAAATTAGTCATAAGCAAAACAAAAGTCGCTATGCCCAGGACAAACAGTATCCACGGCGCATGCTGAAACATTACCAGCCACTTAATGGCCATCCACTGGGCAGCCCCAGTCTTCCAAAGACAGAAGCCGATACTCATTGCGCCGCTAAAGAGGAGTATTATATTCCAGGGTATTGTCTCAAGCTCCTTGACCGTGAGTATCCTGAAAATAAAAAAAAGCAGTGTTGAAACCAGCATTATGGCCGCCCTGTCAATAGGCTTGAGCGCCGGAATAAAGGCCTGAAGTGACATTACCAGAACTGTAAGCCCAACAAAGAGCAGCACAAGCTTTTCATCATTCTTCATCGGCCCCAGTTCTTTTGACAGCCTCTTGGCCTTATCCCTCAGGCCAGGAATAGTCTTCTTCTCAGGCTTCAAGAAGAGCATCATATAGCCCCATATGATGAATATCATGGCCCATCCCAATATAAACATAAACTGCGTCAGTTCAAAAAAACCTATGTCCCTGCCGGTAAACTCCTTGAACATTCCTGCCGCTGCCGGTCCTCTCGCAGCGCCCAGAAAGGTAATAATGCTTCCGGCCCCGGCAGCATATGCCATGCCTATAAAGAGGGACTTGCCGAAATTCGTCTTCTTATCACCTTCACCATAAAGCGTATATATCGCCATTAATATGGGAAATACTGTAGCTGCAGCCGCAGTATGGGCCATGACATGGGCCAGCAATGCCACAAGCGCCATGCTTCCCAACAGGATCATGCTTGTCTTTTCGCCAACCACCACGAGCATTCTATAGGCAAGCCTCATGGTAAGGCCGGTCTTGGTGAAAGCCAGTCCAATAATAACAGACCCGAAGATGAACATGACCGAGGGATCCATAAAATCCCTAAAGGCCTCCTTGGCAGGCCGGATGGCAAAAAGGGCCTGAAAAACGCCTATGGCTATGGCCGTCACTCCTATTGGAACAACCTCAAAAACCCACCAGATGCCTGCCAGAAGGAAAAGCGCTATGGCTGCCTTGCCCTCGCGAGACAGGGGAAAGGCCTTGCCTGACGGATCAACAGCATCCTGCCATGCAGGCAGGAAATAAATAAAAAGAAATATTCCCAGCCCAAGCAGTATGAACATTATCCTTTTCCAATCAATCTTCGTATCATGCCCGCCCTGCAGCGGGTTATCGCCTGCATTCAAACTCTGCTGACCTGTCTGTGGCTGCATTACATTATATCCTGTCTCAATGCACAAGATTTCAAAACCATATCCAATATATGCGTTATACGTATGACACCTACAACAATGCCCTTTTCATCTACAGGCAGCATATTAACGTCTTCCTTCAGCATAAGATACAATGCCTGTGCCACAGGCGCATCTGCCTCAATCGTAATATGCACAGGATTGAGCATCGACGTTATGGGTTTTTGATAAGCATGCCTGCATTCGGTGAAAAAAGACTCCTGCCACAGCAAAGCCAGCGAGGCGCTGTCAGGAACTGCGAAGCCCTCAAATTTCGGCGTCATGGATAACCTGAGAAAATCCGGCATCATATTTTTCAGAATATCCTTGAGGGAAAGAATCGAAACCAGCCGGAACCTTGCATCAAAGACAAGTACATGTCGAAAGCCCTTGTGTATGAAATCCCTGAGTTCAACAAGCGCCTCTCCTATGGTGCAACTGAAAGGGATGCGAGGATGTTCCTCAAGAGGAATCATGATATCCCTCACTTTTTCGTTATGTTCCATTCTGTAGCCTCCTCTCTGTCATCACTATATATCAAACCATTCTATATGCCATGCTTTTCCTTCAGTTCCATGGACTTCTTCATTAGCGTCTGACGGGTATTTTCCCTGAATGCCGCCAGTTTTTCGGCCAGATCAGGATACTTTATGGACAGGATCGCGCATGCAAGATACGCCGCGTTTTTTGCGCCGTCAATAGCCACTGTTGCAACAGGGACCCCTGCCGGCATCTGAACAACGGAGTAAAGGGCATCAAGTCCGTTCAATGCTCCGGACCTAAGGGGAACGCCTATCACCGGAAGCGTAGTATGGGCTGCAGCCATGCCGGGCAGATGCGCTGCCATACCCGCGCCGGCAATCACGACCTCGATCCCGCGTTCCCTCGCTGTCTTTGCATATTCAGCAGCCTTCTCAGGCTGTCGATGCACAGATGTTATATCTATTTCATAGGGGATTCCGATCTCTTTTAATACCTCAGCGGCCTTTTCCATTACCGGCAGGTCGCTGTCGCTGCCCATTATAATCCCTACAAGCGGCTTTGCCATATGCAGTTACCTCCTTATTTATCCCAGGAATTTCCTGACATGCGCTGCTTCAACAAGCATGTTCTGGATGTTGGTTGCATTGCGGTCTTTTACCGCCTTAATAATTCTTGATGTGATTGCGCGATGTTCCTGATTTGTTTCATATGTTGTCCAGTCGAGCCGGAGCGACGCCCTGATCTCATCCGGCAGGATTTCAAGCACATCCTCATTGAAAAGCGCCATGGCAGTCTTCATATCAAACGGAAAATTCACATGCATGTCCTTCATGCAGCGAAGATCATCACGGGACAGGATATTGAGCCCCAACAGCTCGGGCGGCAGGCCTATGGAATAGCAGGCTGCACAGAAACTGATAACCCGGGGCAGCGTTGTCTTGCCTATGCTCCGTGCATATCCAAACAGGCCCACATGGAGTTTACGCATCCTCCTGCGCGGCACGAAGGCCGCAACATAGTTGATGACAGGTGCAAGATGTTCTATGGCCCTGCGATACTCTCCTGAGACCTTTTCGATGATATCAAGGCATTTACCTTCATCAATATCATAACCACGCATCATGCCGGAGCTGTTGAGCTTTCGGACTGACTCAATCACATCTGGCACAGGATGATCATACTTAAACGCCGACTGCACAGTGAAGGTCTGCACGTCAGGGTATTCCTCAAGAACCTTTTCGACCGTCCGGGGCGCGAGATGGCCGCGGAATGGCGCTGAACCCGCCCCAAGTATCGGATAAATGTTCACGCCGGTCTCTTCGGAAAGCCTCCTGAGTCTCTGCAGGGCGATCTTGTTGCAGAGGATGGCGCTTACCATGCTGTAGTTCATGGCAGGGTCAGACCTTGCGATAAAAACCCGCTGATGCTGTATATCTTTGCCCTTGAGATATGCCTTCATGATCGTATCCGCTTCAAGCATATGCTCTTTATCTTCAAAGAGCGGTATTACGTTTATCTCTTGCGGACTGAACTCCCCTATCCATTCAGATATGGTAATATCGCCCGGATAGAAAGGCTGTTTCTGCTTGCCCACCACAAAATCCCTGTAATAATAGTAGACCCTGTTGAGGCTCTCTGCAGACATTGTCATCGGGAGTATAACCTCATGAATAGGCGGAACCTCGCAGCCATAAAAGAGGCTCGCAGCATCGCATGAGCGGGGTATGCTCTCCAGTGTTTCGAGCAGGACCTTTGCCTCGTTCTTTTCCACGTCAGGATTGGGAAGCCTCAGGGTGAGGCGCACATCATCGCCCAGTCGTCTCTGTCTGAAATAATGATCATACTTCGTCAGAAGCTTCCTGACAACGAAATCGTCAACCTCTTTGCCTTCGCAGTCCCACATCTGCTCGTCGCAGCCGAGGTGCGAAAAGGCATAGTAAGCCTCCTGTATCTCGTCCTCACCCGACATGTCCTGGTTCTCTGCAAAAAAAGGCAGCTGGACATTGTCCGGATGCTGCGTGGACATTACCCTTGGGATCTTCATCTAAGGTACAGGCGTCGTTCCAGGCGCCAATAAATATCGTTTCATCATAAGAATATTCTCCTTGCCCTCTTTCTATAGCAACCCTTCAGCAAAGAGGTGTCATCTTCCTCCTCATTATGTCAGGGGGAGGTGAGAAGGGGTTATGATGCCATCCCTTCACTGAAGAGTTACCTTTGCTATAGTAATATAGTTTACTTCAGCATCAGCCCATAAAATACTGGCCTTATTGGGCTATAGTCATATTTAATAGGAACCGGCTGTTCTGATCTTCGGGGATTTCCCTGCCTTTCAGGAAAAGCAGATATATTATACCTTTTCCAGACAAGAATGATTGGAGATCACGCCGGTTATGACCAGCCGCCACTGAAGACTCAGACAGATGCCGGCCGCAATGATGCCTGGCCGATTGTGAAGCCTCCGGGCTTTTGGTTATAGTTAATCCATGAAGACTACCATAGTATGCGGCATGTTAGGGTCAGGGAAGAGTACCTTTATCAGGCATATTACAGAGAATATCAAAGGAAAGGCCGTTGTGCTGGTCAACGATTTTGGCAAGGCAGGCATTGACGGCGAGATCTTTGATGCAGACGGCATCGAGTCTGTCGAGCTTCCAGGCGGATGTGTATGCTGCACCCTGAAGTTCGACCTCATCACCTCAATAAGAAAGATACAGGATACCTTTGACCCTGAGCACCTCCTGATCGAGCCGAGCGGCATAGCATCTCCATCAGGCGTATTGGAGGCTTTCGAGACACTGAAGATCAGTCCCATTACAGTTGCAGGCATTGTGGATGCCACAGAGTTTCTGGAACTGAACCATGAAGATGCCTTCGGCAGATTCTTTGAAGACCAGATAAGGAATTCCGACATGGTATTGGTCAACAAGACAGACCTGGTTAAACAGGAGATCACGGAAAAAACAGTTCAGGCTATTGAACTGATGAATCCAGGCGCAATTGTATTCACCACAGTCAACTGCGTCATAGGCAGTGCACTTCCAGGCGTCCGAAGCGCAGGGCGGACCATAGACAGACATCTCCCCCATTTTCAGCTTGACACGGTCTCTCTTAAGCTTGGAGATGACATTGACCATGAACTGCTCAGCGGCTTTTTTCAGGATATGTCCGTCGGCAGATATGGCGATATTGTCAGGGCCAAGGCGCTCGTAAACACCCTGCAGGGGCCTTATCAGTTCGACCTTGCGTTTACGAATATCAGGAGCGTTCCCTTCAAAAAGACGGTTGCAGGCAGCAGGCTGGTAATAATAGGCAAGGATATCCGGAAAGAGGCCATAACTGAAATATTCCCCCAGCCATTTGGTTTCCTGTAGACATGTTATCTGCAGGCCTCTGCCTTGCTCTCACCTGAGACCATAACAGGGCAGCGCGCAAATATGCTGTAAGAATAGCCAGTATGCGGACCTTTCAGACAATACGGCCATCCTGAAGCAGAAGCACCCTGTCGCCAAGCCGCTCAGCCTGTGCCCGGTCATGCGTTGTCATGATCACCGTAGTTTTTCTGTCGCGCCTGAGCCGCCGGATAATATCCTCAATAATCAAGGTGTTCTTCTCGTCAACAGATGCAGTCGGTTCATCAAGGAACAGAACTTCAGGCTCTATAACCAATGCCCTTGCCATGGCAATTCTCTGGGCCTCTCCGCTTGAAAGGGTCGGGGCATATTGATCACTCCTGTGGCCGAGCCCTACAAATTCAAGAACGCCCTCAGTGCGGCTTCTTGCCTGCCTTTCCGGGATGCCGCGGATGCGCAGACCATACGAGACATTGTCAAATACTGACATCGAAAAAAGCGACGCCCTGGGAAGGACAAGTGTTATCCTGCGCATCAGGGCAATGGTTTCCTGAACCTGATTTCCCTCATCGAAATAAGAAACTTTCCCCCTGTCCGGCTTTTCTAAAAGGGCAGAGATCCTCAGAAAGGACGATTTGCCGCTGCCGTTCGGACCTGTCAGGACATATATTCCGCCCCTGTCAAAAGTCCACGAACAGCCATCGAGCACCTGCCTGCCGTTATAGCTCTTCTCTAAATCAGCTGTCTGAAGAACCAGACTCATCTGCCGGCTCCTTTGATTCCTTTTTTCTGAATATTATGAAGAAGCAGGTTTACCAAAAGGGAGATCAGGAGCAATATGAGGCCCAATGCGAGAGCCATCTCGAAATTTCCCTTGTCTGTTTCGAGAGCTATGGTCGTCGTCATAACCCTTGTATATCCGGCAATATTGCCGCCGACGATCAGTATTGCGCCGACCTCTGCCGTAACCCTGCCGAATCCGGCAATTACCGAAGAAACAATTCCATATCGAGCCTCATTGATAACAGTCAGCGACGCCTGCAGAGGTGTTGCACCCAGTGTTTTTGCAGCCTGCTTTATGGCAGGGTCAACCGACACGATAGCTGCATGGCTTAGCGAAGCGACAATCGGAAAGGCGAGGATGGTCTGGGCAATGATCATTGCAGACGGCGTATACAGCAAGGACATAAACCCAAGTGGTCCGCTCCTGGACAGAAGCAGATAAACAAATAGTCCCGCGACAACCGGGGGCAGGCCCATGCAGGTATTGAGCACACTGACGATAAATCCGCGGAGGGGAAATTTCCTGATGCCCAGAAGAGCGCTCAGTGGAAGGGCAAAGAGGGTCGCAGCGGCAATCGCAATGCCAGAGACCTTGAGAGAGAGCAGGATGATCCCGATGAGCTCGGGGTCGCGGCCAAGGATCAGAATAAAGGCCTTTGTGAAGGCGTCCGCTATTGACACCGGCTAACAGGTCTTCTGATTATTTCGCATTAGGGTGGAAGAGCTGATTGCCTGAATCATCCCTGAATGAGGCAATTGCCTGCTGCCCCTCTTTTGAGATAATCCAGTTCAGAAACACCATGGCCTCTTTGTGCCTAACATGTCTGTGCTTTTCAGGATTAACCGCCATAATGCCATATTGGTTGATGAGCATCGGATCGCCTTCATGGACAATGACCATGTCGAATCTTTTCTTGTCTTTTGCGGCAAGCCAGGTTCCCCGGTCAGTAAGCGTATAGGCCCGCTTTTCATCTGCAATCCGCTGGGTCTTCTCCATGCCATGACCTGCTTCGAGATACCATTTCTGCCCCTTTGGCTCAATGCCGGCCTCCCTCCAGACGGCCAGTTCCCTCGTATGTGTGCCTGAGTTGTCACCACGAGAGACAAAGTAAAAAGAGCCTGCTATCTTTCTGAACGCCTCAGCCGCTGTCCTGGCGCCTCTGATCGCCGCAGGGTCATCGGACGGCCCGATAACAATGAAATCATTCTGCATCACATCAGACCGGTGAACAAAGAGCCCTTCTTCAACTGCCCTAAGCTCCTGTTCTTTCGCATGCACAAAGACAACGTCAGCGTCGCCCCGCCTGCCCATCTCAATGGCAGCCCCGGTGCCTCGCGCAACTATCTTCACCTTTATGCCTGTCTTTCTTTCAAAGAGCGGAAGGATATGTCTGAACAGTCCGGAGTTGTCTGTGCTCGTAGTGGATGCGCATATAATCTCCGTGGCTTCTGAAGCAGAAGCAGACAGACAGATGCAGACTGTCAATACGACGTATAATATAATCCTTCCGCCCACGTATGCGCCCCTCCTCAGTCCTCTCTGTATATCGCAGACAACTTCTTTTCCTCATGCTCAAGAAATTTCTGGAAATCCGCATGAAACCTCCGGAAAAGATTGATAGCCTGCTCGCCTGCTTCAGTAACCACAGTTCCGCCGCCGCCCCTGCCGCCTGCAGCAGTTACTACAAAGGGCTCTGCAGACTGACAGTTCATGGAATCAACCAGCACCCAGGCCCTCCGGTATGACATCTTCATTGATCTGGCGGCCTTTGCTATGGAGCCAAACTCCCGAATCCGCTCAAGAAGCGCGACTCGTCCATACCCCAACAAAGTTCCAGCCCGCCCGTCAACCCAGATATGCCCCCTGAAGACAGCAGCAGGCTGCCTGCTTTTTTCTGAGGTCTTTATACTCTGCATGGCCGTAATATACAAGAATGAATAGCGGTATGGCAAGGCAGCGGCGGTTCGGAAAACGGCGCCCTCCCCTCACATTCATCGGAAACAGGGGTGTTTGCCGGACAGTATGCCGGGTATAGCCCTGTATTACGGGGGCAGGCCCATATGCTACAATTTCCCCATGACCGGCGATTCGGCGGACATAAAGCTTCAATCAATATTCTTCAGATTCCCCTACATTCCAGGGGCTGCTGCGTGACTTTTTTCCATACTCTCCCGGGCATGTATCTGATGCAGACTGTGCTCCACTCCATGACAGCGCTCATTATCATTGAGTTCTCTTTTTATGCATGGAATGTCAGAGACCATTGCTCCATATTAAGATACAGGCTCCTGCCTCTCATTCTGCCCATCTTTATGTTTCCTCTTTACCAGCTCCTTTCGCCGGAACGGGGCTCCTGGCATTTTCGCCTCACTACAGCTCTTTTTGACAGCCACCGCTGGCTTGAACTGAAGGTCCTGGATATGTACCCCGTCGAGCTGCTTGCCCTCATGGCGCTTACAGGCTTTTCATGCGTCTTCCTGCTTCAGGAGATCTTCCCGATCTTCAGAAGGCGTCATAGTCAGCCGCAGCAGGCAGAATACCTGGATAATAAAGAAGATTTAAGGCCCGCTCTTCAGTCTGCCTGCGCCTTGTTAGGCGCAGCAGAGCCTGATGTCAAGGTTATAGATACCCCTGCGCCTCTTCTTTTCACCCAGGGCTACAAGAAACACCTGCTTGTAATCTCATCCGGTCTTATTGGTCAGCTTGATCGTGAACAGCTTAAAAATGCCCTTATACACGAGATGGTTCATATGCAGAGAAACAGCAATCTCAAGACACAGATAATCTACCTTCTGCGCGTGCTTATGTTCTATAATCCGGTAAGTCTGGTAGAATTCAGAAGGATTGTTCACGACGATGAATTCATATGCGATGCAATAACAATATCTGTGACCAAAGATCCACAGGCCCTTATCGGCGCATTGTCCGCTTTTTTCTATTATCCTGAGGAGCAGTCCGGAAAGATTGCCCAAATGAAAGAACAGGTGGAAAGCCATAGCCACAACCTGCTTCTCAGGGAGCGAATAAAGAACCTGTCAAACGGTCTGTATCACGACAGCGGGAAGTTTATCTGGCCGCAGTATCTGCTGACGCTTTTTGCGATCCTGCTCCTGGGATACTGGGTGGTTTAATATGACAACAAAAATAAGCGCGGCCCGCAAGATTGTCCTCTTTGCAGCAACAGTCCTTTTTGTTGCCGGGCTGCTTTCGCTTTTGAACTGGATTCCACTCATCATGCAGAAGCAAAAGCTCAGATCTTTCAGTTCTCTGGATGTTGCAGCAAAACAACTTCATATCGGAAAGATCTATTTCCCCTCATACCTGCCTGAACACCTGAACCTGGCATGGCCGCCGGCTGAGATCTATGGTCAGGATATGCCGTTTGGCGCTGTGGCCATGTATCTTTCATTCAGACATACAGAGGAAACAGGCCTGATACTGCACCAGTCTGATGCCGGGGCGCCCTACCAGATTGAACCCCGCATAAAGATCAGGCATGGACAAAACCCTGTCGGGCTGTCCCTGAAAGGAAGGCAGGCCCTGCTTCTGCCCTCTGTCTGCGACACTAACACTCCCTGCAATCAGCTTTCCTGGAATGAACATGGCACAATGATTATTGTAATCGGCAAATTCCCGGCACAGGACGTCATAAAGATAGCCAACAGCATGATGCCTGACGATTAAAGTCAGCATTCCCTCCTCCTTTGCTGCGGTCTGATCTCTTCCTTTCTGCATCTAAGATATTTTTTCCTTATAAATAGGTAGATTCTCCAATTTACAGTCTGCACCCCCTTTGATAGGATTGACACAGAAAGAAGAAAAAAAACGTATAAGGAGGGCAAGAACATGTTACGGATAAGACACACAGGAGGAGAAACAGCATCAAAGGGCAACTACTGGAATTTCTCTAACGGCAACCGCATCAGCCTGGACAGAAGTGGTGTCCTCCCCGGCGACAGCGCCACAACATACTACAAGGCCAGTCCCCTTATCGTTCTTGCTGCAGGGCCTGTTCTCGGTCTGATCTATGCAGCCTTTCTTCCGTTTATAGGACTTGCCATCATTGCAAAGCTGGTCTTCAAGAAAATCTTCGGCAGTGCACTCGAAGGACTTTCATCTGTCGCCATATTCAACTGGAGCCCTGCCAGGGCATATCTGGCCGGCAGAAAGTCAAAGACAAAGATCTCCGCCAAAGAAAAAAAGTCGCCTGATAAAGCAGAAATGAAATAGAGGCATAAGAGAGGGGTTGCCATGTCACAAACAACCCCTCTCACACGGAGGAAATATGGAAGATAACAGATTATTCATTGTCTGCTTATTCGCAAGTCTCTTTTTGCTGTTGTCAGGTTCTGCCAGTGATGCCGTGCTTTCCGATTCAGATCAGGTCTGTATGGGCTGTCATTCGATGGATCAGTATAAGACCCTTGGAAGCGGTGAAAGGCTGCCGCTCAAGGTTAATCCCGGCGAGATAGAAAATTCGGTCCACAGGATCATAGGCTGCACCTCCTGCCATGGCTTTGACGCTGACAGCCACCCGCAGACAACCTTCAAAAGCAGGAAGGAGTACAGTTCAATCGCGGCCCGCAGATGCGTCAACTGCCATTCTCCAAGAGACAATAAAATCCACGGAAAGGTTATCAGCAGGGAGTCGTCGAAGGCGTCCTGTATAGACTGCCATGGAGCACACTCGGTCAGGAGGGTGAGCGAACTCTCGAAAGGCAACCAATACTGCCTGGCCTGTCACAAGTGGGAGATCAGCGTCAATTTCCTGGACGGCACAAAGGAGACGGCCAGGGTCAATGAGTCTGTATTGAAGAATTCAGTTCACAGAAATCTAAGCTGTGTGGACTGCCACGTCAGGGTCTATTCAGAGCTTCATCCTGTGAGAGAATTCAAAAACAGGCGTGATTTCTCCCTGCTCATGGCAGAAAACTGCAAGAGATGCCATTTTGACAAATATTCCAGGACACTCGAAGGACTCCACTTCAAGGCTGCCACAAAAGGCAACATCCTGGCGCCGCTCTGCACTGACTGTCATGGCACACACGCTATCGCCTCTGCCCAGCAGGACAAACTGGCGAATGCGAAGAAGTGCGAGCAGTGTCACGGAGATATCTATGCCGTCTATGCCCAAAGCGTGCACGGCGCGGCCCTGATCAATGAACATATCGAGGATGTCCCTGTCTGTTCAGATTGCCACAGGGCCCATGACAATACCGGCCCCCATGCTGCGAATTTCCGCATATCAGTGCCTCAGACCTGCGCCGGATGCCACAGCCAAAAAGAGATAATGCACAAATACGGACTTTCCACAAATGTTGTAGATACCTATCTTCAGGATTTCCACGGGGTGACCCTGAAGTTCTATGAACAGTACGGACAGACCGAGAAGAAGATTGCCGTCTGCATTGACTGCCACGGAATCCACGACATCATGAAGAATAACCCGCAGAATGCCGCTCTTATTAAACAGAATCTGACAAAGCGCTGCCAGAAATGTCATCCGGATGCCACAGCAAATTTCCCCGACAGCTGGATATCTCACTATGAGGCAAACTTTCAGAAGGCTCCGATCGTCTTTTTGATTGACTGGGGATACAGACTGTTTATTCCTTTCATGATCATAGGGCTTTTGGTGCAGATCATTCTCCACCTTTGGAGATACGCAGTCAACAGATAGCATCAGGAGGAGACAATGATGAAAACAGACAAACTATCGCATATAAGGCGTTTCGGAACGCTGAGGATAGCGGAACACTGGCTGAATGCAGTCACCTTTATCCTGCTTGTCATCACAGGACTCTCACAGAAATTTCATGATTATACAATCGCGCAGTGGGTCATTATGACGCTGGGGGGCATTGATGCCACCCGGCTCATTCATCGGTACAGCGGCATCGCCCTGGCGATCATCACGGTCAATCATATAGCCGTAGCATCATTCGGAATCCTGTTTCTTAAGTGGCAGCCGTCAATGGTCATTCACCTAAAGGACTTCCGCGACGCCATTGACAACATACGTTACTATCTCGGGCTTTCGGATCATCCGGCCCGCTGCGACCGGTTTGACTACAAACAGAAGTTTGAATACTGGGGGGTCGTCGTCGGCGGCATGCTGATGATCGTCACAGGGGCCATGCTCTGGTTTCCGGCCTTTGTGACCCAGGTTCTGCCTGGTCAGTTTATCCCTGTTGCCAAGGCCCTGCACAGCAATGAGGCCCTGCTTGCCTTTCTCGTGATCATCATATGGCATATATACAATGCCATATTCAGCCCTGAAGTGCTTCCTATAGACACGGTTATCTTCACCGGCAGGATATCGAAAGAACGGATGATCCATGAGCATCCGCTGGAATACGAAAGGCTGTTCGGGCCGCTGAGGCCCATGCAGGAGGCGCTGGCGGATACCGATAAAACAGGGGAACAGCCGACTGTCTGAGACAACAGGGCCAACTACTTGACAGCATCAGGGTTTTCCATTATGGTTATATCACTATAGCGGCATTTGCATGCAAAAAAAGATAATCATAGCCATTCTGATGACGGTCATCGTTGTCTCGGTCAGTCTCGGGCTGATCAGTTCCATAGCTATAAAAGAGAGTATAGATCATACGCTTCAGCACCAGCTGAAACTTTCCCGCATTGTTGCAAAAAATATTGATCACCTCCTGAGCAACAGCATCAAGAGGCTGTATGACATATCGCTGTCAGGCTCGATTGACCTCATGGACGACGACTGGTCAACTGAGCGTGAGGCGCTGAGAAAGGCATATGACTATTCCATCTTCTCTGACGGCATCTTCATTATTAACCGTGAAAATCATATTGTCTATACATACCCCTCCCAGTATATGCAGCACGTCAACATTCTGTCTCCAGGGGACATTGAGAGGGTTATCGCAGAGGGCAAACCCTTTATTTCCGATATCTTCACAGTGGAGCCCTCAAAGAAGAAACTGATCCATATTCTTGTGCCTTTGACAAACAAAAACGGCAGGATCGTCGGCATCGTCGGAGGTGAAATAGACCCCTCAGCGCAGAATTTCAATGAAATCATCCGGTCTGTTCCTGCAGAGAAGAACGCCTATATGGAACTGGTGGACAGTAAGGGATATGTCATTGCATCGAGTGATGCAAAGAGGGTCTTCAAGGACCAGTCAGAGGGGCATTCGGAATTTCTTCACCAGCTGATAACCGCAAAGCAGCCTGTCATAACCAAATGCCACCGCTGCCACACAAAGGATACAGGCCCTGCTGCAGCAAGCGAACGTTCCGTTGACATCATGGCCTTTGCTCCGCTTGCAACTGCTTCCTGGAGCGTATCCATCGTCCAGCCGGAAAAAGAGATACTTATGCCCATCGTCAAGATGAAGACCTCCTTTCTTGCCTTGGGCGCCCTGTTCATTGCAATAGCCCTGCTGTTGGCCGTCGGCATGAGCAAGAGCATTGTTAAGCCGGTCCATGACCTGATTAAAGCGACTGTCAAGATAGCAGAAGGAGAGATGTCCGAGCCGATCGCCTTTGGCGGCAGGGATGAGATCGGCAAGCTGAGCAGCAGCTTCGAGATCATGAGAATCAAGCTGGCGGATTCTCTGGATGACCTGCAGAAATACAATACAGCCCTGGAGAATCTTGTGATCGAGCGCACACGCCAGATCAATGACAGCAGATTAAAGATAAAAGATCTTCTGAAGAAAGTCATCACGTCCCAGGAGGATGAGAGGAAGCGTATTGCAAGAGAACTCCATGATGTGATTTTGCAGGATCTTTCGGCAATGTTGATCAAGATAGATATCTGCAGCAAATTCCCAGAAAATCTTACCATAGAAAAGATCGGCGAAATAAAAGAGATCATAGACAAGAATATTGACGACGTTTACAGGATCATCACGAATCTCCGCCCCTCAATACTTGACGACCTTGGCTTTGAGACTGCAGTCCGCTGGCTCTGCAATCATCACCTCGAATCAAACGGCATTCACTGCTACATAAGCATCCACAGCTCAATCAAGGATCTTGCCTTCGAACCCCAGACGGAGATTGAGCTTTTCAGGATCATACAGGAGTCGGTAATCAACATAGTAAGACATTCCATGGCCGAAAATGCGTTTGTTTTTCTCGATATCAGAAAAGGGCAGCTCAGGATAGAACTGGAGGACGACGGCTGCGGCTTTGATGCAAAGGCTGCGTTCAACACTGCTGAATCCTCGAGAGGACTCGGACTCCAGGGCATGCAGGAGAGGGCCTCGCTGCTGAACTGGCAGTGTACAATATGCTCAAGCCCCGGCGCAGGCACCAGGGTATCCATTAATCTTCCGATTGAAAGCGAGGTGGCCGCAGATGTCTAAGATCAGGGTGATCATTGCTGATGACCACAGCCTTGTGAGGGAGGGCATTGCCGCATTTCTCAGGTGCTACGACAGGATAGAAATCATTGCCGAGGCAGCTGACGGCATAGAAGCCATAGAAAAAGCAAAGCAGTTTCGTCCTGATATTGTTCTTATGGATGTTGCGATGCCGAAATTAGGAGGATTAGAGGCAACGGTTGAGATCATAAAGAACGATCCTTCAGTCAAGATCCTGGTCCTGACGCAATATGACGACAAGGAATACATCTTGCGATTTCTCAAGGCAGGGGTCTCAGGATATCTGCTTAAGAAGGCTGTCGGCAGCGACCTGATCTCAGCCATAACCGCCATTATGGCAGGAGAAACCTATCTTTACCCTGCAATCGCTTCAAAGGTGGTGGACAGTTTCCTCGGCAGGGAGCCTCTGCCAGCCCAGGACTCCTATGACCTGCTTACTGACCGGGAAAAACAGGTGCTGAAGCTTGTTGCCGAAGGTCATACACATAAGGAGATTGCAGAAATGCTCTTCATAAGCCCCAAGACCGTAATAGCGCATCAGACTAATTTATGCGAGAAGCTGGGACTGAGCAACAAGTCGGATATCATAAAATTTGCCTTCTCAAAAGCTATTATCAAGTGCGCATAGATGTCCCTGTCTACTTCTTCTCATTATCGCTCAAGCCGTACTTTTTGAGTTTAAGATAGAGCGTTTTCCGGTCAATGCCGAGCGCCTGGCTTGCCTTTGACTGATTGCCCTGAAATTCCCGGAGTACCCTGAGGATATGGTCACGCTCCATCTCATCAAGAGAGCCTCCGGCCGACCTGTCGCCGACCTTATCTGAGGCGGCAATAGAAAGATCCCTGCTGCCTATCTTTTCAGAATCGCAGAGAATAACCGCCCTCTCCACCACGTTTTCGAGTTCACGCACGTTTCCAGGCCAGCAATAGCCGAGGAGCGCAGCTATGGCCTCAGGGGTAAAGCCCTCTATGACCTTCGACATCTTCCGGCCGTATTTCAGGGCAAAAAATAATGCGAGTTCCTCCACATCTTCAGTCCTCTCCCTGAGAGGCGGAATAGTAATATTGATCACATTCAGCCGGTAATAGAGATCTTCCCTGAATCTTCCCTGACTGATCAGGGCCAGCAGGTCCTTGTTGGTTGCAGCAAGAACGCGGACATTCAGATTCATTATCTTGTTGCCGCCCACGCGCCTGAATTCACCGGTGTCCAAAAATCTGAGAAGCTTTGCCTGCAGCCCGACCGGCATCTCGGCGATTTCATCCAGAAAAAGCGTGCCCCTGTCTGCAACCTCCACAATGCCGTGCTTCGTCTCATAGGCATTCGTAAATGCCCCCTTTTCATGGCCAAATACTTCCGACTCGATCAGATTCTCCGAAAAAGTGGCGCAGTTCAGTGCAATGATAGGCGCTGCACTGCGTCTGCTGTAGTGCCAGATGGTGTTTGCAACAAGCTCCTTGCCTGTGCCGCTTTCGCCCTGAATAAGCACCGGGGAATCTGTTGGGGCGATCTTCTGTATAAGGTCATGGATCTCTTTCATCTGCCGGGATCTGCAGATAAACCTGAATGGGGTTTCCTTCCTTACCAGTTCCTGCTCAAGAAGCTGCTTTTTGATGCTCAGCCTTCCGAATTCATATGCCCTGTTGATGATAATCACAAGTTCATCGAGCTTATAGGGCTTCGTGAGATAGTCATAAGCCCCGTGTTTCATCGCCTCTACAGCCGTCTCGATCGTTGCCTTTCCGGTCAATACAATGATCTCAGGAGCGGAAGGATCTGTCTTGAGCTGTTTCATAACGGAAAGGCCATCCAGGGCCGGCATCATAATATCCAGAAGCAAAACATCATAGGTATTCTGCCTCGCAAGATTGAGGGCAGTCTTTCCGTCAGCCGCCACATCTACGGCAAATCCCTTGCGCGTCAGTTCCCTGTTGAGTAGCCTTCTGAGCGGCTCCTCATCATCGGCAACGAGGACCCTAATCATAGTCCGCCGTTACAGGAAGCCAGATGGTAAATGCCGTGCCCCTGTTCACCTCGCTGACCGCATCTATGCTGCCTCCATGCTCCTCGATGATCTTGTGACAGATCGAAAGACCGAGCCCTGTTCCCTCTCCAACAGGCTTTGTGGTAAAGAAAGGGTCAAAAATCTTCCCTATCATGACAGGGTCAATGCCTGCGCCGGTGTCTGAAATAGTGACCGCAACCCCGGAGGCAGGAGACCGGCTGCCTCCCTCTTCCCTCTGCCCGGTTGCGATCGTAATAGTTCCTCCCTCAGGGGTAAAATACATGGAGTTGATGATAATATTCATAAACACCTGCCTCAGATTGCCCGGGTCTGCAAAGATCTTGGGTATATCCCTGTCGAGCCTCAGGACTATATTATAGTTGAGTCTCTTGGCCCTGTGGTTCACCAGGAGTATGACCTCTTTGATCAGTTCGTTCATATCTATCTCGCGGAATGTGCCGCCTGTCGGACGCGCAAAGTCGAGGAGACTTCTGAGGATGCTTTTGCACCTGAAGATCTCGTTATGAATCGTCCGGAGATACTCCGGAAAGTCCCCGAACTCAGCCACAGACTGGAGCGTCTCATCTTTTGCGCGGTCAAGGAGGGCCTCTGAATACCCTGCAATGATGCCAAGGGGGTTGTTGATCTCATGCGCGATTCCTGCAACGAGCGTGCCCAGGGAAGCAAGCTTGTCTGACCGCACAAGCTGCTGCTCAAGCCGCCTCTGGCTGGTCACGTCCTTGAGATAATGCACAAGACAATAGAGCCTGCCCTCATCATCAACAATGGGGTAAGTCCAGAAATGGAAGATATTGCCGCTTAAGCCCTTCAGCTCCCGGAAACAGGGCCTCTTTCCGGTCATGGTTTCCGGGCATATGCAGCTCTCCTGCAGCGCGCCGACCCTGTCAAGCAGTTCACGGCAGCTCTTTCCGGCTGCTTCGGCTGTGGTGAGCTCCGCCCTTGCAAGAACCGCGCTGTTGGCCCTGATGACGCGCTGGTTAATGTCTTCAATCCATACCATATCGGTGATGGCATCAAAGGTCTTTTCCCACTCCTTTTTGTCGCGGGATATCTCCTGAAAAAGAAGGGCATTCTCAAGGGCGATTGATATATGCTTGGCTATCGGCAGAAGTATGGAGAGATCCCGCTCAGAATAGTTCGCAGGCTTGCGGCTGTCAAAGTTGAAGACCCCTAAAATCCTGTCATGATAAAGCGGAATGCTTATTGTTGAGATGATGCCCTCACTCAGGAGCTTCCTGTCAAGGGCAAATTCTGTATTGCGCAGATCCCTGTTTATCCAGGGTTTGTTGTTCCGCACCACCCATCCTGCGCTCGTTCCCTCAATAGGCGCCCTCACGCCTTTTCCCATGATCGTCTGCATCTCTGTATCGAGGGCAAAAATAATAAGGTCATCCTCCTTCTCATCATACAGCAGCAGGCTTGCCCTGTCGTATTCTATGAGTCTTCTGATCTCCGACGCCATTATCCTGAAGATAGTGCCTATGCTCAGGCTTGAATTGACAATGCCGCTCAGCTCATTTATCAGTTCGATCTGCTTCATGTTCCAGTGGAGCTGTTCAATAAGGCGAATATTTTCTATGGCTACCCCGAGCATGTTTCCTATCGGCATCAGCAGCTGTGTATCCATGGAATGAAAAAAAGACTGCTTCGTGCTTGCAAGACCCAATACGCCGAGGAACATGCCCTTGGAACGTATGGGGATGGCAACCGCACTCTCGATGCCTTCAGGGCCGGTCTGAAGAGATGTGACCCTCGGGTCCTGTGAGGCCCTCTCAACGAGCAGCGGCATGCCTGAGGCAAAGACCCGTCCTGAGAGGCATTCGCCATGCCTGAGGTCTTCTGCAGGGCACAGGCCCCTGATACTGCTCTTTTTCACCCTCAGACGAAGCAGGTCAGCATCAGCGTCAAGGAGGTAGATCCATCCCTGCTCCACCTCCATGCTCTCAAGGAGCATCGAAACTGTCTCCTGCATTATTGCCTCGATCTCCTCGTGGCGTGCAAGAATTTCTGCAAATGACTTGAATACCGAGAGCTCTTTGGTCCTCTGAAATGCCTTTCTCCGGAGTTTTCTCTCCTCGGTCATGTCCTGGACAGCAACCAGTCTCAGGGCTGAGTCCTCCTCCTGGAATGCAATGATCGTGATCTTTGCATCAAAATAAGCCCCGTTTTTCCTGATGCAGGAAGAGATAAAATCCGGGGAAGGAAAGGCGCCTCTGTTGTCATGCCGCGCACTCTCATGCAATGCAGCAGTATTAATGATCCTGTCCCTGTCAGGAAGCACCACAGTCGTCAGGGGCATGCCTGCAATTTCCTCGCATCTGTAAAGAAATACCCTTGTCGAGGCTTCATTGCAGGATATGACTGTAAAGGCCTCGTCAATAACAAAGACAGGGATATTCAGCCGGTCAAAGGTCCTGAGTGCAGATTCAGCCTCTTTCCGGATAAGGGTCTTCATAAGGTAGTATAGCACTTTGCCTGCCGGCCCGGCTGACGGTCTGTGACAACTGATTTTGGCCCCTGCCTGTCAAAAGCGCCGACATTCCTGAAACAAAAAATAGAGGTTATACTTTGGCTCTCTCCATCTGAAATGAGTTTTTGGAAGGGCTATCATATCCTGTCTTTCAGCCTGCTGTGGCCCAGCCCGCAGCGTCCGCAGGCTGAGGGGATAAAGTTCACTCTCTCAACAGGATAAGGCCTGCACAATTCACAAGCCGGGCTTTTCTCCTGCGCTTGATCTGGTTCCTGTCGTCAAGTCTACTGCCCCCTGAGACCTCTCTGGCTCGCCAATTTCGCACTCCCTGCCGGTCTCCCGAATGTTTTGCGGCTGAATCAATAGCTCAGAGAGAGCACCGCCTCCCGCATCCCTTCAATTTCACCTGGGAACTTTGTTTCTTGCGTTGCATATCAAAGTCATTGACCCTGCTCAGCTTGTGAGATTGCCCTCGTGATACTGGAAGTGTAACCCCCAGGCTCCCAAGCGAGGGTGCCAGGGGGGCATATCCCCTTATTTCACGCAATCCACCGAAAAGCGTACCTGTCGCACAGGTCCTTTACCTCCTGCCTGCCAGGCCCGGAAGGTGATGACAACAAACGACTGTATGCCTGGTGTCGTACAGTGAAAAATAATCGGGCCTGCGCTGCTCGGCGGAACCGTGCAAGTGCTCCCGCTCTTCTTGGCAGCCAATGAACCGGGTTTGATGCCCTGGCCGCCAAATCTATCCGAGACATTGCAGGAGATGATCTCCCCGATCGATGACTTCAATTCATCACCCAGATAAATTTGCGCAGGGCTGCACGCCTTATACTGCCTGTCCTCCAGGCTGTGAAGTTGTATGCTATGGTCTGGGCCACCGGCAGCAGGAGGCGAAGCAGGCTTCATCGGCTGCTGCACATTATAACGGGGCTTCATTTCACCTGTCTGCGCCTCTCCGTCATTACTTCCTAACACAAAAACACTCACAAAAGACAATGCCACCATGACAACCACTGGCTTTTTCACGGCCTCCTCCTCTGGTATAAGCCCGTTGATACACCGGCGGACCATCCCTGATGCTCCGGCCAGCCCCCCTTTATTTATCCCGGCCTGACTTGATTCAAGTATATGACCAAACCAGGGTGCCGTCAACGAAAAAATGCTGCGAATCGGACAATTTTCAACACCGTTGAGACCCCGTTTCAGATCTCAGTGTCAGATCGCCCCATTTCGCAGCCGGACATTTCCTGTACGTGGCCGATTCTTCCCCTGAGTGAGCTGCTTTTGCTTATCATCATTATGTCTTCTGCACCCCTCCCCGGCAATGCTGACTCGCCCATACTGATACTCGTTGCAGGGCTCACGAATAGCTCTGCTGCTTCAACCGACCCCAAAGAACCGCCATCATGCCTGCTATTATACAGCCAGGCCGAACCATTCTGCTTTTCATAAAAATATCATCTTCAGGCCGATCAGTATGAGTATGATGCCGCCCAGGAGTTCGGCCCTGCTCTCGAGCCGGGCGCCGCTTTTGAAGCCGACAAACACGCCTATCCCGCTGAAACAAAAGGTGGTGGAGCCGATTATAAGGCAGGCAATAAAGGGATTTATCTTCAGGAGCGCCAATGTGAACCCGGCCGCCATTGCATCAATGCTGGTTGCTATGGCAAGCATTATCATGACTCTCTGCGTAATATTCGATATGTCCTCTTCTATGCCCTCTGAAAAGGATTCATAAATCATCTTTCCGCCGACCAGCGCAAGAAGCAGAAACGCCACCCAATGCGCATAATCGTCAATCCAGCCCAAGACGCCCGTTCCCCCAAGATACCCGATCATGGGCATTATCGCCTGGAATATTCCGAAATATGCGCCGGCCTTTATCGCAAAGGCAAGCGGTGCTGCCCTTTGTTTTGAGCCCAGGCCTACAGATACGGCAAACGCATCCATACTTAAGGCGACTGCCAGCAGCACCACCTCAATCATTTATTAGATGGGCAACGGTTCTGCATAGTTGACAAAGCGACCAACTTCCTTGTTCTTTCTGGCATGCGCTTTTATAACCGGCGCTCCCTCAATTCGGTTCAGGCCTTCTGATAGCCTGCAATTCTGAACACGCAAAGACAGATAATCCTGTCAAGTCTGCAGGGCCTAAGGCCAGGGTGAATTTGTTCATATAACAAAGTCGGCGTAATGAAAGAGCAAAGCAGCG
>CAYUNK010000020.1:0-24352 GCA_964446125.1 uncultured Nitrospiraceae bacterium
AATGCCCAAACGGCTAAAATAACGACAATCAATAGGCCTATTCCGCCAATGAATACTAATTTCTTCACTACAACCTCCTTTATTTATAATCCGGATAGGTCGAGCGTTCAAGCGCCCCGATCCTGTCGTCAAGATCAGGATGCGTGGCAAACAAGGCCTTAAGCCCGGTCCGTTTGGCGCCTGAGATGCCAAACGCTGCAAGCTTGTCCGGCAGATGGGGCTGGGTTATTGAGGTCTTCAGAGCCGCAAGCGCGCCCATCATCGGTCTTTTGCCTACCAACTCGGCAGCGCCGCTGTCTGCCTTGTATTCACGCTTTCTCGAAAAGTAAAAGACGATAATCGAGGCCAGGATGGCAAGCACGATCTCGGCAATAATCGTCGTGATCCAGAAGGCAGGGCCGTGGCCCCTCTCATTCTTGAATACGACCTTGTCAACGGTATGGCCAACTACGCGCGACAGGAAGAGCACAAACGTGTTCACCACACCCTGAATCAGGGCCAGGGTTATCATATCGCCGTTTGCTGCATGGGCCACCTCATGGGCAAGCACTGCCCTGACCTGCTCCCTGTCCATCTTTCTGAGCAGGCCGGCAGATACAGCAACAAGCGACTTGTTCCTGCTCATGCCGGTTGCAAAGGCATTCATGTCCTCAGAAGGGAAGACAGCGACCTCAGGCATGCCGATATTTGACTTTGAGGCAAGTTCAGACACAGTCCTTACGAGCCAACGTTCCGTATCATTTGCCGGCTCTGTTATGACCCGCGCGCCCGACATCCTCTTTGCAGTCCATTTGGAAAGGGCAAGACTGATAAATGATCCGCCCATTCCAAAGACAAGGGCAAAGATAAGCAGCGACTTGTAGTTCAGCCCATAGGCATTCAGATACGGCTCCACACCAAATATCCTGAGCACTGTGCTCAGGACGAGCATGATAGCGATGTTTGTCAATAAGAAATAGATGATTCTGCGCATTGTTCCTCCTTGTTCGTATGGTTATTGGTTTTTCACGTCAGGCCGCAATACCTCTTTGGCTGATTCTGCGGCGTTTCACGAATTTCTCGATCTCAACAGCGATGAATACCACTGATGACAGAACCATGGTAAAGAGCAGTTCATTCAGGGTCAACGGTTCTGTCTTGAATATCGGATTCAGAAACGGCACATAGATAGTTGCCATCTGAAGTCCGAAGGTCAGTCCAAAGGCGCCAAGGAGCGGTTTGTTCGAAAAGAGCCCCTGGCTGAAGATGGATTCATGGTCAGACCTGATAGCAAGCACATGGCCCATCTGGCTCAGGCATAAGACAGTAAAGACCATGGTCTGCCAATGCGCATGTCCGGTCTGGATTGACCAGGCCTGGGTGAACAGGGACGCCCCTCCCATCAGGAGTCCTACCCAGATAATATGCAGGCCGAGGCCATGGGCAAATATGCTCTCTTTGGGATGGCGGGGTGGTCGCTGCATAACCCCCTTTTCTGACGGTTCTGCAGCAAGGGCCAGGCCGGGCAGGCCGTCGGTCACGAGATTGATCCAGAGGATATGGATCGGCAGAAGCGGGATAGGCAGTCCGAAAAAAGGCGCAAGAAATATGGTCCAGATCTCGCCCGAGTTGCTCGTCATGGTATATTTGATGAACTTGCGGACATTATCAAAGATCCGCCTGCCCTCCTTCACCGCCTTCACGATTGTGGCAAAGTTGTCGTCCAGCAGGATCATATGGGCCGCTTCTTTTGAGACGTCTGTTCCGGTAATGCCCATGGCGACTCCTATGTCAGCCCTCTTGAGCGCAGGGGCGTCATTGACCCCATCGCCGGTCATGGCAACAAACTGGCCTCTGTCCTGAAGGGCCTTCACGATCTTGAGCTTCTGCTCAGGCGCCACCCTGGCATATACCCTGATATGCTCGACACGCCCCTCAAATTCCTCCATGGAAAGCTGTTCGAGTTCCCTGCCGGTTATCACTGCGCCGGAGTCCTGCTCAAGTATGCCGAGTCTCCTCGCAATGGTCGTTGCGGTCAGGGGATGGTCGCCGGTTATCATCACCGGTTTGATTCCTGCGGACTTGCATAGGCCTACAGCCTCCTTTGCCTCCTCGCGCGGCGGGTCCATCATGCCTACGAGGCCGAGCACCGAGAGGCCTGCCTCCACATGCTCAGGCGACATATCCCCGGGCAGCGCTTCCCATCTCCTCATCGCAACGCCAAGGACCCTGAGGCCGTCGCCGGACATCCTGTCGCTCACCTTCTGTATCTCTGCCTCGTCAACAGGCTTAAGGCCCTCTCTTGATACCATGCCTTCGGACTTATCAAGCAGGACATCGATCGCGCCCTTGGTAAAGGATACGATCTTTCCATCCTTTGCCTGATGAAATGTGGTCATGCATTTTCTGTCTGAATCAAAGGGTATCTCCGCAACCCTGGGGAGAGCCTGTGCAAGATCTTTCTTGTCAAAGCCCTTGCCCTTTGCCATTGCGTAAAGGGCGATCTCTGTGGGATCGCCTATCGGATCTCCCGAGACATCTGTCCCTGCATCATTGCTTACTGCCAGGGCCGTCATCAAAAGAGCATGCGGATCAGCCCCAGTTTCTGCCGGAGCAGAGCCTTTTATGTCTGCAGAAAACTCGCCGCTCAGGGCCAGGCTTCCGTCAACATAGAGCTCTTCGACCGTCATCCTGTTCAGCGTAAGAGTGCCGGTCTTGTCGGAGCAGATATAGGTGACAGAGCCGAGCGTCTCTACTGCAGGCAGCTTTCTGATAAGAGCGTTCTGCCTGATAAGCTTCTTTGCGCCTAATGCCAGGGATATGGTTATTACAGCGGGAAGCGCCTCGGGGATTGCGGCAACAGCAAGGGATATGGCAGTAAGGAGCATCAGCAGGGGCGGCTCGCCCCTGAACACACCAAAGACAAATACTATGGCGCATATGGCGAGCACTGCAAGGGCAAGATTCTTTCCGAACCGCAGCAGCCTCTTCTGAAGAGGGGTCTTGACCTCTTCCTCTTCCTGGAGCATGGCTGCGATTTTTCCAAGCTCTGTCTTCATGCCGGTCGCAACGACAATGCCTGTGCCTCTGCCGTATGACACTGCAGTGCCCTTGTACGCCATATTCTTTCTGTCGCCCATCGGCAGGTGTTCATCAGGCAGGGCCTTGATACTCTTTTCGACCGGAACAGACTCTCCTGTAAGAGCTGCCTCTTCCGCCTTTAACTGTACCGACTCGGCAAGCCTCATATCAGCCGGCACGACCTTGCCTGCCTCAAGCAGGACTATGTCGCCGGGTACAAGCTCGGCTGCAGGAATATTCTCATGCTCACCTGCCCTTACGACAAGTGCGGTGTGGGCGGCCATCTTCTTAAGTGCTGCCATCGCCTTTTCAGCCCGGTATTCCTGCACAAAACCGATCACCGCATTAAGCAGAACAATGACGATAATTGCGATCGTGTCCTCAGGATCTCCCACAATGCCTGAAATGACTGCCGCAGCAATAAGGATCAGGATCATGAAGTCCTTGAACTGGTCAAGGAACATCATGAGGGCAGTTCTCTTTTCCTTCTCTTTTAATTCATTCGGCCCATGCTCCAGAAGACGCTTCTCAGCCTCCTCTGAGGACAGCCCTCGCAGGCCGGTATTCAGTTTGTCAATAACCTCTTCAGCCGTCTGTTGATGCCAGTGCATTCTTTCTGTCTCCTTGTTATTTAACAATATAAAGCAGCATCAGGTTAAGCAAAAAAATCAGCACAATCGCGGTGGAATCCCATGACAGCGCCAACTTCTTCTTCTCGGCCCTGTAGGTTAATCCGATAATCGCCACCGCTATCATCGCAATAGCGGATAATGCCGAAACCAGATGTCCACGGCTCACCTTTGCAAGAAGTGGCCCTTCCAGCAGGAAAAGGTCGTCAATGCCGAGGATAAATATGTTGAAGATGTTCGAGCCGAACAGGTTTCCGACCGCAAGGTTGATCGCCCCTATCTTCCAGGCGGTCAGGGAGACCACAACCTCAGGCAGCGATGTGGAGACTGCGATAAAGATATTGCCTACAAATGTCTGGCCCAGACCTGTTGCCTCTGCAATGGCTTCGCCTATTTCCGGCAGAAAGATGGCTGCTGTGACAACAATAACCGCATGCAAGCCGTATTGAGTAATTGCGGTCTTTGTCGGTATCTTCTCGTACTGCAGTTCGACGGCGATCTCTTTGATGAAGGCAGAAATCTGTCTCTTTTCATAAAAAAAGACGAGCCTCATGGCTCCCAGATAGATAACCATGATAAGCGGAGTATACAGCCCGAGCCAGCCGAATGAACCAATACGGTCTCCCAAAAAAAGACTTATGGCCACTATCGTCAGAAGAAGTATGCCGAAGCCTGCAGAGAGAATATGACCATGGTGCGCCCGTGCAGAGAGAGGCTGCGCCTTCTGTCCTGCATCGAGCAATGCAAAGATAAGCATATTAAAGACGCAGCTGCCCAGGACATCGCCCACTGCAATATCAGGCACGCCTGCAAAGGTGACAGAGCTGACGCCCGTAACCAGTTCAGGCAGCGATGTTACCGACGCCATCAGCACCAGTCCTATCCAGGCCCTGCCAAGCCCTGTCTTTTCTGCGATAACGTCTCCATACTTGGCAAGTCTTATCCCGGAAAATACAATAAGAGAGGTGCAGACAATAAATGCTGTCCATATAAGCATCAGATTCACCGGTCTTTCCCCAGCGGCAGATGATTATTTCCTGAATACGCTGAAGAGCTTGTCCAGACCGCCCTTTTCGAGCCTTGCTACTGCCTCAAGCTCTCCTGCATCGAGCCAGATCCCTGAGCATTCAGAACATTTGTCCACCTTTATCTCCCTGTAATCTATCTCGATAAGCTCCATCCCGCATTTGGGGCAGCGCATATAGTGTTGTTCTTTGAGCCTCTTCTTCTCTTCCTCCTGAAGTTTTTTGTGTTTTTCTTCCTCGATCTTCTTCTTTTTGTCAAACTCCATGCGTGCGATAAACTCTGCTTCCCTTTCACTCGGTTTCATCGGCGTCTCCTCCTGTTTTATATTATTGAAGTTGCATGTCTGTATCTGCACAACTTCTGTCAACGACTCTCCTGCTATTTTTTCTGGACATCTCCAACCCCGATAAACGGCACAGCCCCAGCGCCGGTTACCTGGGGAAGGTTGCCGTCCCATTTTTCTATAGCCTTCAGGTTCGCCTCGATCCTCCTCAACTCAATAAGGTCAGGTGAAATATTGGCCCTCTGAAGCTTCAGAGACTCTGCCTCTGCCTTTGCTGCAGTAATCTTCTGCTCTGCCTCTATCTTTATCCTCTCGAGGTCTCTTTTGGCCTTGAGCGCCAGCTGTTCTGCTGTCTGCTTTGATTCAATGGCCTCCATAAATATCTTTGAAAAGCTGAACCCCACGATAGAGAAGGCATCTACTGCTATGTTATGCGCAAGGAGTCTTTCCGTAAGGGCCAGTTTCATGGCGTCGCTTACTGCAGGCCGCTTTGTAATAAGCTCTTCTGCCGAATACTTGGCGGTCACGGCCTTTACAACCTCCTGCACTGCAGGGTCTATGATCCGCTCCTTAAAGTGCGCTCCAATAGACTGATAGACAATATTCGCCTTGTCAGGAATTATATGATAGTTGATCGCAACTGTTGAGCTTACGTCCTGAAGGTCAGCCGAGGCTGCGGCTGCGGCCGTCTCTGCCTTCTGCACCTTCACATCCACCCGGATAACTTCCTGCATAATCGGCACCTTGAAATGCAGGCCTTCATCCAGGACATTCTCCTGTACAGCGCCGAAATTAAGCACAACTCCCCTTTCGCCGGCCCCAATCTGAACCCAGGGATTGGACAGAATCAGCGCCACCACAATTGCGCCGATAATCAGACCGAGCCTTGCCGGCCCCTTCTGTACTGCAGACTTCATCGCCTCCTGTGCCCTGTACACATCCCTTTCATCCATTGATGTTTCCTCCTTTTATTTCTTCTGCCCGGGTTTTAACTTTTTTCAGCAGATTCCTCGCCCAGATGAACTCTGTGGCAAGGATGCCCAGTCCTGCCGGTATTACCAGTATAGCAGGCCCGGGCAGTACAATCATCACAACTCCTGCAATGAGAATCGTAACCCCGATAACTGCAACTGCCAGTCTCTTTGCATGCCTCAGACTTCTATAAATCAGCTCGGTCATGACTTTGGCCGTTAACTCCCTGTTATTTTCGATTCATCGCTCATATCCATAGAGCGCCGCAAAATAAAAAGGCCTTTATCACAACATGCCCTGCTGTGATAAAGGTCTTGCTTGTTAGAAATATCTAACCGACAGTGCCGGGCCTCTTAAGACCGTATTGACGACAGCCATCGCTTCAGCTACTCCCCTTTACTGCATTAATAATACCTTACAACTCATGGGCAAGGCAATATCGGCTGCATCGTCAGGAAGAGCCTGCCTTACAGGAGGAAGACATCGCTGCCTTCCTCCTGTAAGCGTCTCCATATGAGTATTCGTTTAGATGTCGTAATAGAGGAAAAACTCGTAGGGATGCGGGCGGAGCCTCAGGGCATCCACTTCATTCTTCCTCTTGTAGGAAATCCAGGTGTCAATCGCATCCTGGGTAAAGACATTGCCCTTGAGAAGGAACTCATGGTCTGCCTCAAGCGCATCGAGCGCCTCATCAAGGCTGCCAGGCATGGTCGGAACCGATGCCAGTTCTTCGGGACCAAGATCATAGATATCCTTGTCGAGCGCCTCACCAGGATGTATCTTGTTTTCGATCCCGTCAAGGCCTGCCATCAGCATTGCAGAAAATGCAAGATAGGTGTTGCAGGACGGATCAGGGAACCTCACCTCGACCCTCTTTGCCTTGGGGTTTGCAGAGTATGTCGGTATCCTGATTGAGGCTGAGCGGTTCCGCGCTGAGTATGCAAGGTTGACCGGGGCCTCAAAGCCGGGGGTAAGCCTCTTGTATGAGTTTGTGGTCGGATTTGTAAGCGCAGCAAGCGCATGGGCATGCTTCAGCACTCCGCCGATATAGTATAGCGCCATGTCGCTCAGGCCGGCGTACCCATTGCCCGCAAAGAGGGGCTTGCCCTTCTTCCAGATGGACTGATGCACATGCATGCCGGAGCCGTTGTCGCCAAAAAGCGGCTTTGGCATGAAGGTGGCGGTCTTGTTATGCCTGCGTGCAACATTCTTGACTATGTATTTGAAGAGCATGTTTTTGTCGGCCATCTTGACGAGTGAGTCAAAGCGCATGTCAATCTCTGCCTGGCCTGCGGTTGCGACCTCATGATGCTCACGCTCTACATAAATTCCGACCTTCTGCATCTCCATACACATCTCTGTCCTTATATTCACCTGACTGTCTGTAGGCGGAACCGGGAAGTATCCTTCCTTGTGGCGTGGCTTGTAACCAAGGTTCGGCCCCTCATCGCGGCCTGAGTTCCAGATGCCCTCCATTGACTCAATAAAATAGAACCCGCTGTGCGCATTCTGATCGAACTGAATACCGTCAAAAATGAAAAACTCCGCCTCAGGGCCAAAGTATGCAGTATCGCCGATGCCGGTTGACTTCAGATACGCCTCTGCCTTCTGTGCTATGAACCTGGGGTCTCTTGTGTACTGCTCCTTGGTGATCGGGTCAACGATATTGCAGATAAGGCTGATTGTGGGGTACTCCATAAAGGGGTCCATAAATGCGGTTTCAGCATCAGGCACGATCAGCATATCCGATGTATGAATCGCCTGCCATCCCCTGATGGATGAGCCGTCAAAGCCCAGGCCCTCTTCGAATATCTCTTCCTTAAGCTCTGCAATCGGCACTGCAAAATGCTGCCATATTCCCGGGTAGTCAAGAAACTTGAAGTTCGCCATTACTGCCTTGTTTTCCTGCGCCAATTTGATTACGTCTTTTGCTGTCATTGCTCCTCCTGTATTGGTGTTTAGTGTCAGAGCCCGGTGCCGGGCTGATTGTTCTGACATTTGATTATACTGCCGCCTCTCCCTGCTCTCCTGTTCTGATCCGTATCACCTCTTCCACTGCATAGACAAATATCTTTCCGTCGCCGATCTTTCCGGTCCTCGCAACCTTCTCTATGGTCCCCACCACCCTGGCTGAAAGACTGTCTGAGGTGACAATCTCGAGCTTGATCTTTGGGATGAAATCCACTATATACTCAGCTCCCCGATAGAGCTCTGTGTGGCCCTTCTGCCTGCCAAAACCCTTCACCTCGGTAACAGTCAGGCCCTGGATGCCGATCTCGTTCAGCGCATCCTTCACCTCGTCAAGCTTGAACGGCTTGATAATGGCTTCGATCTTCTTCATGTCTCACCTCCTTAAACCCTGATCTTCGATCCATCTTTGAAAAAGGCTTCATAAAACCTGTTTGCTCCTGCTGCATATTCCGCATAATATGCATCTGTCTCCTGCCCTGTCTTCTTCATATCAACCGGTTCATGGGCAAGCCAGTCAAAGATCATCTGTCTGGTCACCTCGATATGAAACTGAAAGGCATACGCATCCCTGCCGTACCTGAAGGCCTGGTTCGGATAAAGGGCAGATGCTGCGAGCCTTTCTGCCCCCAGCGGGATATCAAAGGTCTCGCCATGCCAGTGAAATACCTTGCAGGCCCTGCCGTCGCCCGCAATATGCGCCATTAGAGGATCCTTAAGGCCGGCATCTTTAAGCTCAATCTCAAACCAGCCGATCTCTTTCTCCCGGCCTGCATAGACCCTGGCGCCAAGCGCCCTTGCCATGATCTGGGCGCCGAGGCATATGCCAAAAACTTTTTTGCCCTCCCTCATAAACTGCTCTGCGAGCCTTATCTCATAAGTCAGATAGGGGTACAGTGATTCATCGTTTACGCTCATCGGCCCGCCAAGCATAACCAGAGTATCATACTGCCCTGAGGCCGGCAATGAACCTTTTGCGAGGTCAACGATATCATGGGAAATTCCTCTGCCGACAAGAAAATCCTCAATAGTGCCCGGCCCTTCTGTGGTGATATTTTTTAATATCAAAATTGACATAATGGTATCTCCATTAATCAGTTGCAATATGTCTGCCATTCATTTTTTCCATTAAAAACAGGGGCCTGACGTTCATCGCAATGCAATGCCTGCCTGATAAACAGGCAGGCATTGCACAAAAATCAGGCATAACGGAAATTACACCACCGGGATGCTGTAATAGTGTATTATTTGACAGCAATACGAAATATCATGACCAGAATAAAAAACGACAAGACCCTTGAACTGACGGCGCTATATGAGATCAGCAAGATCCTCGGTTCCTCACTCAACCTGAAGCAGAACTTCAGGGGCGTAATGCGTCTTCTTTCCGATTACCTTGATATGAACCGCGGCACCATAGCGCTCAGATGCAACGATGAGGTCTCGATCCTTGCTGCACACGGCATGTCTGAAGAAGAGATCAAACGCGGCAGATACAGGCTTGGCGAGGGTATCATAGGCCGTGTTGCAAAGCTCGGCGCGCCTATTGTGATCCCGAACATCGGTGACGAGCCGCTCTTCCTCGACAAGACAGGCTCCCGCCGGATGATCAGGAAAGAAAATATTGCCTTCCTCTGCGTGCCGATCAAATTCAAAAACGAAATCCTGGGAGTATTGAGTGTTGACCGTCTCTTTGGCGCAAAAGGCGTCTCCTTTGAGGAAGACCTGAGGCTGTTGAAGATCATTGCATCACTTATGGCCCAGTCTGTAAAGCTCCATCTGGAAGTGGCAAAGGAGCGCGAGGCAATGCAGCAGGAGAAGGAGCAGCTGAGGCAGCAGCTCAAAAGCAGATACAGGGTCGAAAACATTATCGGCCAGTCTGACAGCATGCAGGAAGTCTTTGAGGCGGTCCATCGCGTAGCGCCCTCAAGGGCAAATGTTCTTCTGCGCGGCGAAAGCGGCACAGGCAAGGAACTGGTCGCAAAGGCGATCCATTTTATGAGCCGGCGCGCCAAAGGCCCGTTCATAAAGTTCAACTGCGCCTCCATTCCCGAGGGACTGCTTGAATCAGAGCTGTTCGGTCATGAGAAGGGTTCGTTTACCGGAGCGGCAGCTTTGCGAAGGGGGCGTTTCGAGCTTGCGGACAGCGGAACGATCTTCTTGGACGAGATCGGTGATCTGCCGCTTGCGCTTCAGCCCAAGATCCTTAGGGTGCTGCAGGAAAAAGAGTTCGAGCGGGTCGGCGGAGAAAAGACGATCAGGGTTGATGTCCGGCTTGTTGCTGCAACCAGCAGGAACCTTGAAGAACTGCTAAGGGAGGGCGCGTTCAGGGAAGACCTGTACTACCGGTTGAACGTTGTGCCTCTCTATCTGCCTGCGCTCCGTCAACGGGCAGAGGACATCCCATTGCTTGCTGAATACTTCCTTGATAAATATAACCGTGAAAACGGCAAAACTGTCCGTATCACGCCGGAGGTGCTTGACGTCTTCATGAACTATGACTGGCCCGGCAATGTGCGTGAGCTCGAAAATATGGTCGAGCGGCTTGTTGTAATGTGCAGCGGCAAGGCGGCAACAAAGGCTGATCTTCCGATCAGTATCCGGGATCACTCTTCGAAATCCGGAGCCCAGGCAGGGGTGCCTGGGGCCCTGCCCTCTGCCATTGAAGATATCGAGAAGGCAAAGCTGACCGAGGCGCTGACCCGAACTGACTGGAACCAGGCAAGGGCTGCCCGTCTCCTGGGCATCACTCCGCGACAGATCGGATACAGGATAAATAAATACAGACTTAAACAGCCCTTAAACAGATAACATAATTCGACCTCGCCCCTTTATAAAAATATCCGTTGTGGTATAAACTTGCCTGTACATATGTCACACCATATCAGGCGCAGGAGGGTTTTATGGCAAAGATAAATCGCATAGGCATAATCACAAGCGGCGGAGACTGCGGCGGTCTGAATGCTGTAATCAAGGGAGTGGCAAGAGAGGCATATTCCCTCGGCATAGAGTCTGTTGTGATCCCAAACGGTTACGCAGGTCTCTATAATCTCGTCGAACTGCCTGAGGTCGTATTCCTCAATGCAGAGCGTGTCAGCCGCATCGAGGCCTCACTTGCCGGCTCTGAGGCAGGCCATTCACGGGTAAAGATCAGCAAGATAAAAGACGACCGAAAGTATGACCGCATCAAGGAAGGACTCAGGAAATTCGGCATTGACGCGCTCGTGATCAGCGGCGGAGACGACACCGGCAGCGTTGTCGTTGACCTGTCCTCACAGGGCATTCCCTGCATCCATGTGCCGAAGACCATGGACCTTGACCTTCAGCCCTATAGCGTAGGCGGCGACTCTTCCATAAACAGGATCGCGACCTTCACCAGAGACCTGAAGACAACCGGACTGAGCCACAACCGGGTGATGGTAGTTGAGGTATTCGGCAGATATGTCGGACATACTGCCTTCCGGGGCGGCATCGGTGCTGAGGCCGACTGCATACTCATTCCTGAGATACCTGTGGATTTCGATATCGTATATGAGCATATGAAGATGACATATTTCGGCAGGGTCATGAGGAGCGACGTGAAGGCAGGAACCTATATCATGGTTGTTGCAGAGGGCCTGAAAAATGCTTCCGGAGAGATGCTCTATGACGAATCAGCAGGAGTTGACGCATTCGGCCACAGGAAACTGGCAGGCGCCGGAAAGTTCGTCAGACAGCAGCTCGAAAAGCGGCTCAAGTCAGACCCTGAAGTGATCGAGTTCATGAAAAAGACAGGCATGTACGCGCCCGGTGTTTACGAATTCCCGGAGATAAGGGAAGTAACCCCCGGACATCTGGTGCGCTGCGGCGGCTCCTCTGCCTATGACGTTGTATTTGGGTACAAGACCGGAGCTGCTGCGGTCCTGCTTCTGACCTCGGGAAAGGCCGGGGTGACTGTGGCGAATGTGGAAGGCAGCAATATATATTTCCAGGAGACCTCTAAGGCTATCATGCGCAGGGAGGTTGACATTGCCGAGATCGGCCTTTATGAAAGCCTCGGCACCTGCTTCGGCAGAAGGCCCGAGGAATATACATACTCTTTCACGGAAGTGAAAGACAAGGTCTTAAGGCATCTGTAGAGGAGCAGGCAGCCTCGCATCCGCCATGCTCGAGCCTGACAGGGATAGAAGTTATTTTCATTTCTGATAAAAGCAGACAATAGCTTATACGTTTACCATTGCCATCCATCCACATCCAAAAAGCGAAATCAGCATGAAACAGGCAATGGTCCAGTAGGCGTTTGAGATGAGACGGCTTCCCACAAAAATAGCCCGTCCGCGGCGGGACATGTCGTTATATTCCGGTTGGTACGTCCTAAAACTTTGGCTTAAGGCCGGCCTGTTTGCACAACTCATTGGCCGTTATTCGGTCAATTGTTGAATGTCTTTTTATAGGGACTGTTTTATCGAGGTTTGTGTATATGGAATGGTTGCTGCCCTCACGCAACAGGTAAAAGCCGTTTTCCTCAAATATTTTACGAGGCTGCGGCGTTTGACTGACACGCTATACTTCTACCGGAATCTGCTCAAAGAGTACTCTGCCGACAGGGATATCCTTCTTCTGCATTTTGTAGGCAACGATCATCTCGTTTAATGCGTCCTGAAGCATGGCTCTGCATTTTTCTGTTGTCTTGCCCTCAGTAAAGCAGCCGATCTTCTTTTGTGCAATTGACATTAGAGGTCTCTTTCCTTACAATCAAAGTAAGGAAATGAATTCCTTGCCTGGAGGTGAAATATGATACTTGCAAAGGTAACATCCAAGGGACAGGTGACCATACCCAAGAAGGTCAGAGACAGGCTTGGAGTGCATCCCGGTGAAGAAGTGGGTTTTGAGGAGAAAGGAGGCGTTATTGTGATAACAAAAGCCGTCACTAAATCTCCTTTCGACAAATGGGTCGGCAAGCTCAAAAAATTAGAAGGACAGTGCAGCGATGATCTTGTAAAGGAGCTTCGCGGCCATTGATTACTGCGGTTGATACAAATATTCTCTTTGATATTCTGATCCCCGGCGAGCCCCACGGCGCATCCTCAAAAAGGCTTTTGGACAAGCACCTGGAAAGCGGAAAGCTGATCCTGTGCGAAATGGTATTTGCCGAGCTCGCAGCCCGGTTCCCCTCGGAACAAGAACTTGGATTATTTCTTGCCGAAACCGGGATGAGGCTTGTTCCATCAAGCGAGAATGCGCTTCACATCGCCGGAACGCGCTGGGCTGATTATGCGAGAAAAAGTAAACGCAATAACTTTTCTTGCGCAGAATGCGGCAAAAGTTTTTCGGTCACGTGTCCTCGCTGCAAGGCAGCGGTCACCAGGAGGCAGGGCGTTCTGAGCGATTTCCTTATAGGAGCGCATGCCCTTGTCCAGGCAGACTGTCTGCTGTCGCGTGACCTTGGGATATACAAGAGCAGCTTCAGCGATCTGAAAATTGTAAGTTCCTCATGATACACAAGCCTGAGACGGAAAAAGATCGCCAATGGAGCTGTAAGAAAAGAGCGGCGGCCTGAAAATCCGGCAGGGCGAAAGAGTGGGCTTATGGAATATTTTGTCTTTCATCCGGTCAACTGACCAAACCGACAGATCGTCATCTGTGATACTATGTATGATATGGCAGGCATCGGCGACAAGATAGACGGCCTTCTCAAACAGAGGCTCTGGAAGACAGATACAGCAACAGTCAGCAAAACCAGGGCTGTCAGGATCAGGGCTCTTCGGCTTGTTTATATCATCATAAAGGGCCTGTCGGAAGAGCAGCTTATCCTCAGGGCAATGAGTCTTGTGTACACATCCCTTCTTACCTTTGTCCCGCTTTTGGCAGTAAGCTTCTCCGTCCTGAAGGCCTTTGGCGTGCATACGCGCTTTCTGATCTTTCTCTATTACTTTCTTGAGCCCCTTGGCGAAAGCGGCGTTGATCTTTCGATGAAGATCATAGGCTTTGTCGAAAATGTGAAGGTAAGCGTGCTGGGATCAATAGGACTGTCAGCCCTTGTCTTCACAGTCATATCCACGATACAGAAACTCGAAGGCGCCCTCAACTATATATGGAATATAAGGGCTTCACGGGGCTTTTCCGAGCGGTTCAGCAACTACATGAGCGTGCTTCTGGTCGGCCCTGTGCTGGTCTTCTCCGCAATCGGCATAACAACAACCATGATGAGCAGCGCGGTCATGAAGAACCTTATGGAAATCAGGATGCTCGGGCCTGTCATCTATATGATCAGCTGGATCATGCCGTATCTGCTCATCACTGCCGCATTCACGATGATCTACATATTTCTACCCAATACAAAGGTCGGTTTCAGGCCGGCCCTTGCAGGCGGCTTTGCAGCTGCGCTCCTTTGGCAGAGCATCAGCTGGGTATTCACCTCATTTGTTGCATCGTCTGCAAAATACTCGGCCATCTACTCAGGCTTTGCATCTCTCATACTGTTTCTTATCTGGCTCTACTGGAACTTTCTCACTCTTCTCATAGGCGCCCGCGTGTCGTACTACACAGAGCACCCTCAACTGCTTGATGCAGGCAGCAGGATCATGTCTGCGGGTGACAGGCATATCGAGAGGATTGCCCTTGTGATCATGTTTCTTGTCGGCAGCAGTTTCCATTGGGGCAGGAAGCACTGGCAGTTTGAATCTCTTTCCCATACACTCGGCATACCATCAGAGGTTGTAAGCGGGGTGCTTTCAAGTCTTCAGGAAAAAGGTCTTCTTGCTGCTACGCAGGGCGAGCCGCCCGAATATCTCCCTGCAAAGGATCTTGGGGCGATCACACTGAATGAGATCATAGCAGCAGCCAGAATGTCGGGTGAGGACGCCGCTAGCTGCTCTGAATACATATCGTCTATACCCGAGATCAACGGCATCATGGATCATATGGAGCAGGCCATTGCCCAATCGTTGGACGGACAGACACTTCAGGAGCTTGTCAGGTCTGCCGGAATGAAACATCAATAGCGCTGTATCTGTCCATTTCCCTCTACAGCATGTAAAATGAAGCCATGTCCGTTAATATGAGAAAGACCTGCAAACTGCTGACAGCATTTCTTGGATCACTTGCAATCATCGCTTTTATCCTTGCTTATTCCCAATATGTCGCGCTGAAAAAAACCCTGATCGCGCAAATATCCGACAAGGCAACAGCGCTCATAGACCAGAAGGTCGAGATCGGCGATATATTCCTCGACTCCGCCGCCGGGATAGTCATTTCAGACCTTCGCATAAAGAACCCTGCCGGCTTTATTCAGGGGGACCTGCTCAGGATCAGCAGGATCCGCATTGATATGAGATACCGTGAACTTCTTCATGGCAGATTCTCCTTCAGGGCCATAGAGGTGCTATCGCCTGAGCTGACTTTGATGACCATCGAAGACAGGCTGAATATATCGGAGAAGTTCAGGAGATTCTTTTCGGGGAAAGGCACTGCAGAATATCTGATCAGCGGGTTTTCGATAAAAGAGGCAAGGATCAACTTCAACAATGACCCTCTCTACGGCATAAGGGATCTGGGTTTATTCATGAGCAATCTCTCATCTGTCCAGGATACGAAGACATCATTTAAGGCCTCCCTCACTTATTGGGACACAAACAGAATGACCCTTGAAGGATGGGCATTTCTCAAGGATAAGACAAAGAAATTCAGTATCTCGGCATTATCTGACAATATTGATCTCTCGGTATTTGGCAGGCATATATCGAAATACGGAATGAATCCCGAAAAGAGCAGGGGAAACCTGTTGTTTAAGGCAGAGGGAGATGCCGAACAGGGCATCAAGGTAAGCGCCGAGGCCCGGATCAATGACAGCGGCATAACCATCTTCAGAAAGAGATCCGGAAGTTCAATCTCCTTAACCACCGAGGCATTTCTGGATTTCGGCAGCAATGCGCTGACCATTGACAAGGCCCTTCTGACAGTCGGGGACGCCGCAGCCATACAGGCAAAAGTCAGAATACAGGGTCTGTCGGACATGCCATCATACCTGGCAGAGATCAGGATCAGCAGGCTCGATCTTGCGTCATTGAATTTCATGCATGGCCTGAAGGCAGGCGGAATCATTATGTCTGACCAGATCCGGATAGAAGGGACTCTTTCTTCTGCCCTGCCAAAGGCGACAGGGACAATAACTGTCAGCAATGGGTCTTTGGGTATGGACAGGGCAGATATTCAGGGTCTGAATGCAAAGATAGCCTTTGCCTCTTCAAAAGACCTCTCTGTCAATGTAGGGGCGTCAGGCCGGCTGCTCAGGGCAGGAGATATCGCATTCGAGTCTCCTGTCGAGATACAACTTAAGGCTGACGGAAAGGGCAGCCCTGAGAGAATGAGGCTCAAATCAGAGATCGGCCTTTCTGGGATCCGGATGGCTCTGAAGGGCAAAGATATAAAGACAGGCCATGTCAGGGCATACTATGACGGCAAAGTAAGCCGCAAGGCCATGGCTGGCAATGCATCACTGGAGGCCAGGGATCTGGCCTATGACATATATAGGACAAGACATCTCAGGACTGATCTTGATCTCGAATATGCAGGCAGCACATTTGCGGCAAAAAACCTGAAGGCCTCAAGCGATATATTCACTGCAGCCGCAGACATTATTTCAGTAACCCTGCCCGGAAAAAAGGGAAAGGCGATTCTGCAGGCAAAGAACCTGAGCGCAGCATATCCGGACAAAAAGGCTGCATTAAAGGGACTCGACTGTATCGTATCGGTCTCAGGAAGAGAGAGGGACCTCTCTGGAGATCTGTCTTTTTCTGCCCGGCAGGTTTCATTTCAGGATATTTCCTCCGGACCGGTCGCGGGTAAAGGCAGCATTGACAGGGGCAGTTTCATGTTACATATCCCCTCTGCAAAGCTGTTTGAAGGCTCAGTCAGGCTTATTGCAAAGGGAAGATCATCGGCCGGCCCCTTCCCGGTCTCATTGGCACTGAAGGCGGAGAACCTCAGTCTTGGGGCGGCATTTAGGGCTTCGGGAGCATACATCAGGACGCCCTATAGTACATCAGGCAGCGCAGACCTGCTTTCTTTCGATGGCACTGTCTATTCGCCCAAAAGCATTACAGGCAGTGCTGCAATACGGGGCAGGAATATCTCCATAACCAATGCAAACAACAGGGCAATGCTTAAGAACGCTGCAGTCAGTTCAGACCTTGTCTTCCAGGGCAGCGGGATGCAGATCAAGGCTGATGCCTCTGTTTCAGGCCTTGCGCTTGCGCTGTCAGGCACAGGAGATAATGTATTTGAAGACAGCAGGCTTTTTCGTCTGAGCCTGCATATCCCTGAAATTATGGCCGGCGACATCCGGGCTGCCTTCTGGGACATCTTTCCGGACAGACTCCTGTATGCAGGCCTTGATGGAAGCGTTTCAGTGAATCTCTCAACAACTTTGAGCAGCAACGCCGTTACTGCAGATGGAGGCATTTCACTGAACAATATTTCGATTGAAGGTGAAAACAGGGAATATTCGATCGGCCCTGTCAATGGCATGCTTCCCATACATTATCATTCCAAAGACAGGGCAGGCTCTACAGCTTCACTTCAGATATATGAACGCGATAATTTTGACGAACTGAAGAAAGAGTTTTCAGGATCAAAGTACCATACAGGCAAAGAGATCACAATCGGCTCTGTCAGGTATGGCTTCAGGCTGCTTCAGGACATCTCTTTATGGGTGGAGCAGACAGGAAGGTCTTTGAAGATCAACAGTATTAGTGCTAAGATGTTTGGAGGAAGAGTAAGAGGCACAGCTTTGGCAGACTTTGGTGATGGTCTTCATTATCGTGCAGGCATTATTACTGATGGTGTAAGCCTTACCGAGCTATGCAATGAGATGCCGCCGATCAGGGGCTACATCTCCGGCAGGATTGACGGAATAGCTGCCATAAAGGGCTCAGGGGCCGGCCTTGCAAGAGTCACCGGCAAGGCTGATTTCTGGACATACAGCGCTGAGGAAGAAAAGACCAGCATAAGCAGGGAATTCCTCGAAAAGCTCGGAGGCCCCCAGGTAAAGGCCTATCTCGGGGAAAGGCGGTTCGACAAGGGTATTATGGGCATCTATCTTCAGAAGGGGTTTATCATATTCAGGGAACTTGAGATATCAAACAGAAACTTTCTCGGAATCACCGACCTGTCTGTCAAGGTCGCGCCTTTAAACAACAGGATCTCCATAGATCATCTGATGTGGACCATGATAGAAGCTGCCCAGAGGGCAAAGAAAAAGTAAAGCCAAGTAACAGGGTTCAGGGAGGAACAGGCCCCTGCACTCAACCATACAAGGAGGAAGATACCATGAAGAAGCATTACAGAGTGTTGCTGATCGGAATTGCATGCCTTATCACAGCTTGTGCTGTTATCACAGTGAATATCTATTTCCCGGAAAAGGATGTAAAAGAAGCGTACAAGGCCCTTGAGAAAGAACTCATGGGAACCGACAGCCAAAAGCCGGCCGGTAAACCTGAAAGCTCGATAAGGTTTGAGTTTGTCCGGTCTGCATATGCTCAGGAGTCAGAAACTGCGGACAAGATAGCCGAGACCGTAAAAAGAATGCCTGATGTGGTGGCGGCATATAAGGATATGGGGGAGCGCATCAGTGATACAGACCGGCTGCGAGACAGCGGCGTGGTCGGCGAGGCAAACAACGGCATGCTTGTTGAGCGTGAGAAAGGTCTTTCTCCTGCTGACAGAAAGATGGTTGAAGCTGAAAACAGCAACAGGAAGACCGTCATAAGCGGCATGACAAAGGCTATCATACGTATCAACAGGCAGCCTGAGACGCCTGATAATATAAGTCAGGTTACCCCTCAGGCCACAGAGCAGTTTGCCTCGATCCGCAGGGATTCTGCAAAAAAAGGCTGGTGGATCCAGGACAATAGCGGAAACTGGAGCAGGAAATAAGACTGTCACTCGTCAGATACACCCTGTGCTTCTTGCACTAATGAATTTTGTCGAAATGTTCTTGAGCTATGCTGACCAAAGAGACCATACTCGCCTTTTTCAGGGATAAGAGATCAAGGCCCCTGCCATTTAAGGATATTGCCGGCCTGATGGGGCTGAGCAGGCCTGAGACGCGCGCATTAAAACGGCTTCTCAGGGAGATGCTGAGACAGGGCGAGATCATCATGAACCGCAAGGGCCTGTACGGCCCTGCAGAACAGATGAATGCTGCAACAGGGTATTTTGCGGCCCACCGCGACGGGTACGGCTTTGTTATCCCGGAGAAACCGGGGGAACGCGATTTCTTCATTCCTCCAAAAGCCACACTCGGGGCCATGAAGGGCGACCGTGTGATGGTGCGGGTAGAAAACTGGAGGAAGCGCGAGGCTCGCATAACAAGGATTCTTGAGCGTGCCCATGCAAAGGTGTTGGGCACTATTGACATAACAAAGACAGGCGCTTTTGTAAAACCAAAAGACAGGTCCATTCCCTTTGATCTTTATGTTGCCCCGCAAGACAGGGGCGCGGCCAAAAACAGGGACATGGTTATTGCCGAGATCATCTCCTTCCCTACTGACAAAAGGCCTCCTGCGGCCAAGATCATCCGGATAGTAAAAAAACCCGAGAACCCTGCAGAAGAGGTGGAACTGATCATTGATGAGTTCAGTCTGCCGAGGCGTTTTCCCAAACAGGTCAGCGATGAGGCAAAACTGCTTGCTGAGTCCACTGAATCAGCGCCTGCCTTGAGCCCTTCAAAAGGCGACCGGGAAAGAGTAAGGGAAAAGCGTAAAGACCTCAGAGACCTCCCCACTGTTACTATTGACGGGGAACGGGCAAGGGATTTTGACGATGCTGTCTCGATATCGCTTTCCGGCCATGTCTTCAGGCTCTGGGTGCATATCGCTGATGTCGGGTATTATGTGGCATGGGACTCGACGATTGATCTTGAGGCCCGAAGACGCGGCACAAGCGTATATCTGCCTGACCGCGTAATACCGATGCTGCCAAAGGAACTCTCAGAAGACCTCTGCAGCCTCAAGCCGCAGGTTGACCGAATGGCCTTTACTGTTGAGATGGACTTTGACCGTGAAGGCCGGCGGCTGAATGCGAAATTCTATCCAAGCATCATACGTAGCAATGAGCGCATGACGTACACCTCTGTCAGGAAGATGCTGATTGACGAGGATGCTGCCGAGCGGCAGAAATACGGATATCTGCTGAAGGATTTCGAGCTTATGGAAAGACTCTGCCATATTCTGAGGGCAAAGAGATTTGAAAGAGGCAGCCTTGACTTTGATCTGCCTGAGCCTGAGGTCATCCTCGACCTTCAGGGCAGCCCTGAGGCGATCATAAAGGCAGAGCGCAACTTTGCCCATATGATCATCGAGGAATTCATGATCGCTGCAAATGAGGCGGTCGCAGGGCATATCGAACAGCTTGGGGTTCCCTGCATCTACCGGATACATGAAGAGCCTGATCCTGTGAAGCTTAAGGATCTGGCGGGCATAGTAAAGCAGTTCTCAAGGACTGCCGGAAAGGCATTTACTGCAAGGGACTTTTCAGGCATCCTGAAATCAATCAAGGATACGCCCCAGGAAGAGATCATCAACTACATAGTACTCCGGAGCCTCAAGCAGGCCAGGTATTCGGTCGCGAATGTCGGCCACTTCGGCCTGGCCTCAGCGTCATATACGCATTTTACATCGCCGATCCGCCGTTATCCGGATCTTGTGGTGCACAGGATACTGAGGGAGATACTTGTCAGAAGAGTCATCTCTGACCGGCGGCAGAAAGAGCTTGAAGCCATGCTGCCTGACATTGCCTTCAGTTCATCACGCACAGAGCGGGCTGCTGACGCTTCGGAATATCAGGTGATAAAGGCGATGAGGGCATGGTTCATGAAGGACAGGATCGGCGAGATTTTTGCAGGCAGGATCATTGGCGTCTCATCCTATGGGATCAGGATACGCCTGAATGAATATTATGTTGAGGGCTTTCTTAATATCTCTGCCATGACTGACGACTTCTATCAGTATAATGAAAAGACCATGAGGCTTTACGGCCGCCGCACCGGCCGATCCTACAGGATCGGACAGGAGCTAACCGTAAGAATTGACCGGGTGGACCTCGACGAGAGGGAGGTGATCATGGGGCTGGCCTGAATCCTCCCTGAGTACTATACCCTCTCTAATGAAGTAAGGACTGTCGGGCCGGTTTCTGTTATACGGTAAATATTACAGACAGAGGGGCCTGCCCCATTGCCTAAATTTCTGTGTCCTGCTCCAGGATAGCCATTTTTTCTCTCTGCTCCTTGCATTCAATGCAGAGTGTTGCAGTCGGAATGACCTTCAGCCGCTTTTCACTGATATCCTCTCCGCAATCCTCGCAGATGCCGTATGTGCCTTCATTGAGCTTTCTCAGGCATTCGTTGACGTCATTAAGAACCTGTCTCTGGGCGCTGAGCCTCTTAAGGTTGATATCCTCTGATATCTCCACAGCAGCCCAATCCGCCTCGTCAATAGCAGTATCAACAAGCTGCCGGTTTTCACCGCTTACGTATTTCTGGATCTCCTGCTGTGCCTCTCTGAGCAAGGCTTCACGCCTGGCTATCAGCATGCTCTTTAATCCACGAAACCGATCGGAATCATGTGCAACCACAGATGATATCTTCTTTGTTCTGCCCTCTTCTGCTGATGTCGGCAACTTTCCACCAGGCTTCCGGGCGGCAGTTATTTTCTTTTGCAGCGCCTTCTTCGTTGAAGATATTTCAACGGTCTTTTTGCCCCCGGCCTTGCCCGAAACCTTAACCTCTGTACTGGCTTTGACCCTGGCATTATTGCCGGCCTTAGATGCCGGCCCCGCTTTCTTCGCTGCCCCGGCCTTTGCAGCCTTTGTTGCAGCCGTCTTTTTCAATGCCTTTTTTTCAGCAGATGCTCTGTTGCTGCTGACCTTGACCTTCTTTGTTGCGACAGCCATCAGGGGGTTTCTTCCTTCTTGATTTCTTCTTTATGCATCTCTATGATACTCCTCACCTTGATCCCTGCCTGCTGGAGAGCCTTCTGAACATCCGGAAGCTTTGCATCCTCAACTTTTACCATAAAATTGCTGTTCATGTCATACCTCCATTATCTCTTTTTCTTTATGATCGAGCAGTTCATCGATCTTCTTTACAAATGAGTCTGTGATCTTCTGCACCTCTTCGTGCTCTTTCTTTATCTCGTCCTCACTGACATGTTCCTGCTTTTCAAGCTTCTTAAGCTCCTCATTCATATCCCTTCTGATATTCCTGACAGCCACCCTGGCATCCTCTGCCTCTTTCCTGACAACCTTCACAAGCTGCTTTCTACGTTCCTCTGTAAGCGCCGGGATATTGATCCTTATCAGTTTGCCGTCATTCATGGGGGTAAGCCCGAGGTCAGACTTCATGATGGCCTTTTCTATCTCCGGGATGATCTTCTGTTCCCACGGCTGTATGGTGATCTGCCTGCTGTCAGGCAGGCTGAGGCTGGCGACCTGCTGCAGAGGTGTCGGCGCGCCATAGTAATCAACAGTAAGGCCGTCAAACAGGGCAAGCGACGCCCTGCCGGTTCTCACAGACCCAAATTTCTTTTTGAGCGCCTCGATGGATGACTGCATTCGTTCATTTGTTTTTTTTCTTAGTTCCTGTAGCATTGTTCCCCCTTACGATCGTGCCTATCGGTTTTCCCTCAATAATCTTCCTGATATTGCCTTTGCCGCTGAGGTTAAAGACTACGATAGGCAGGTTATTGTCCATGCAGAGAGATATGGCAGTGGAATCCATGACACCGAGCTTCTTCTTAAGCACATCCAGGTAAGTCAGCTCAGTGAATTTTGTTGCCCTCGGATTTTTCACAGGGTCTGCAGAATATACACCATCCACCTTGGTGCCTTTCATGATAACGTCAGCGTTGATCTCCATTGCCCGCAATGCTGCTGCCGTATCTGTCGTAAAATAAGGATTGCCGGTGCCTGCCGCAAAGATCACTACGCGGCCCTTTTCGAGATGCCTTATTGCCTTGCGCCTGATATAGGGTTCGCAGAGTTCCTGCATCTCTATTGCGGACTGGACTCTCGTGGGTATCTCGTATTTTTCGAGGGCGTTCTGCAGGGCAAGGGCATTGATGACCGTTGCGAGCATGCCCATATAATCTGCAGATGACCGCTCCATGCCTTCCAGACTCGCCTGCACTCCCCTGAAGATATTGCCGCCTCCAATGACAACAGAGATCTGAATGCCCATGGAGACAATGTCTTTAATCTCCCTGGCCATGAAGTCAACGGTATGGGCGTCAATGCCGTAGCCCTTATCGCCCATCAGGGCTTCACCGCTGAGCTTCAGCAGTATCCGGCTGTACAGACGCGGCATACCGGCCTTTCCTTAACAGCTCTGGGGCTCAGCCGGCTGTGTTTCGCCAAGCTGAAAGCGGGTAAATTTCCTGATAATGGCGCCAGTGCCGATCACGTCCCTGACCTTCTTCTTTCCTTCCGGGTCTTTCACAAAAATCTGTTCTAATAGACAGACATCGCTGTAGTACTTCTCGAGTTTGCCCTCAACTATCTTCTCTGTGATCTCTGCAGGTTTGCCGGTCACCTGCGCCCGGTAGATCGCCTTTTCGCGTTCAATAACATCCTGGGGTATCTGATCCCTGGATATGAATGCAGGATTTGCAGCCGCAATATGCATGGCCACATCCTTTATCAGGGGGCGAAGTTCATCGGCGGCTGAGGCAGATTCTGCTGCAACCATAACCCCAAGTTTGTCCATATGGATGTATGCGCCAACCAGACCATTATCTGCCTGATACCGGATAAAGCGTCTGATTACTATGTTCTCGCCGAGCTTGGCGACCTTTTCTGTCACCAGATCCTTGATCGTTTTCTTCTTCTCGGGATCATTAATAAAGATCTGCTCAAGCAGGCAGTCTTCAGGTTTTTCTGACGGAGACTCCTCAAGAGATACTGCCTTTGGCTCTGTGGCTGCAACCTGCTCCATAACATTCCTGATCAGTTCCTGAAAATCATCGGTACTTGCCACAAAGTCGGTCTCGCAGTTGATCTCTGTCATAACGCCGACCTTGTCTGCCTGGATATATGAGCTGATCAGGCCCTGTGAAGCAGAGCGGGATGCCTTCTTGGCTGCAGATGCAAGCCCCTTCTGTCTGAGGATGTCTATAGCCTTCTCGAAATTGCCGCCTGCATCGGTGAGCGCCTTTTTGCACTCCATCATTCCGGCGCCTGTCTTCTCCCTGAGATCTTTAACTACTGCTGCTGATATCTCTGTCATTCTGCCACCTCTGCAGTTGCAGGCTCAGCGCCTTCCTCGATCTTGGCCTTCTCTTCTTCCCGGGCAGTCTCTTTGTTCAGTATTGCCCTGCCTTCGATCACTGCGTCGGCGATCTTTGATGCCATAAGCTTGATGGCGCGGATAGCGTCATCATTG